>DAHUXE010000177.1 GCA_027307325.1 Gammaproteobacteria bacterium
CTGGCGATGCACCCCTGGGACGAGCCCGCCGAGACCCTGCTGCGGCTCGGGCCCGCGGCCGGCACGCAGCTCCTCATGCCGCGCCTCGGCGAACCGGTCGAGCCCGCGCACGGCCGGGACGTCGAGGCCTGGTGGCGCACGGAGCGGCCGGAGCGGGCACCGCCGCTGCGCGAGACGCTGACCGCCGCCGCCGTTCCGCGGTCGATTGCCGTCCCGATGGACTAGCCGGACCTCATCGTTTCTGCGCTGCGCCCACGGCGTCGAAGAGCCGCTCGAGGCCGAACGACACGTCCTGGATGCGGCCGTTGACGAGGAAGCCTGGCGTACCGCGCACGCGGCTGCGGCGCCCGCCGTCCTGGTGCTCGCGGATGCGCTGCAGGTAGACGTGGTCGTCCATCCCCGCCGTGAAGCGCGCCATGTCGAGCCCGAGCCGCTCGGCATAGGAGTGCAGGTGCCGCACCGCGAGGCGATCCTGGTTGGCGAACAACAGATCGTGCATCTCCCAGAACTTGCCCTGCTCGCCGGCGCTCTCGGCGGCCTCGGCCGCCAGCAGCGCGTGCGGATGCGCCTGCTCGAGCGGAAAGTGCCGGAATGCGACGCGCCCGCGGCTCGCGAAGCGCTCGAGCAGCAGCCGCACGGTCGGCGCAGCCTGCTTGCAGGTCGGGCAATCGAAATCGCCGTATTCGACCACCACGACCGGCGCGTGCTCGGGCCCGAGCGTGTGATCGCTGGCGTCGACGGGCACGGCCAGTTCGGCGCCGTGAAGGGGATGCTCGGGCATGCGCGCCACCTCCTCGTCGCATTCTAGCGCGTCGCCTGCCAGACTAGAGCGAAGGAGAAACGGCATGGCGCGCGCGACGGCGGACATCGGCACCACCGACTACACGACGGCGCTCATGGCGCGGCATCACGCGCTCACCTCCGACGAAGGTGCGGCGCTCGGCGGCAGGGACACCGGCCCCGCGCCGCACGAGCTTTTGTGCGCGGCGCTCGCCGCGTGCACCGCGATTACGCTGCGCATGTACGCCGAGCGCAAGGGCTGGCCGCTGCGGGCGGCGCACGTCGACGTGCTGTTCCAGCACGAGGGCGAGAAGCGCACGATGACGCGCCGGCTGCGGCTCGAGGGCGAGCTCGATGAGGCGCAGCGCGCGCGCTGCGCGGACATCGCCGAGCGCACGCCGGTCACCCTGACCCTGAAGCAGGGCGTTGCCATCACGACGATCCTCGAGCCGCTCCAGCCCTAGCGCGAGCGCAGGGCGCCAAAGTCGCGCCCCGGCAGCGAAACTGATGTCCGAAAAATCGCCGCAGGCGATTTTTCCAATGGACCAGAGCCGTCAGGGCGCGCACCGCCGCGCCGCTCCCCCGGGATGGTGAAGGCGGCGGACAACACGCTCATCGAGGCCAGCGCGGCTGCGATCCACAATATCCTGCGAACCGTGTCGTCGATCGACGCGGCGATGATCGCACGCGCCTGGCGCTGCTCCTCCCCGGACAGGCTTGCCGGGAGCTCCGGAATGACGAATCCGCCGCGCGCCGCGTCGACAGCCAGCCGCACCCCGGGCGAAGCCGGCGCACGCTCGAGGCGCAGCTCGAGCGACCGGGACATGGAGCCGAGGGCGACGCTGCCGAGCACCGCGATCACGAGCAGGCTGCCGACGGAGGCTACGGCATTGTTGATCCCCGACGCGACACCGGTGCGATGCGCGGGCACCGCATTCAGGACGGCGGTGGTGAGCGGCGCGATCGTAACGGCCATACCGAGCCCGAGCACGACCATCGGCACCAGGATGCTCCAGTAGGGACCCCGGCTGACCGCGAGCAGGGCAAAGCCGCCCGCGGCAATCGCCGGCCCGATGATGAGCGGCCAGCGCGCACCGAAGCGATCGATGAGTCCTCCCGACCAGCGCGACAGCAGGCTCACGACCACGGTGAACGGCAGGTAGGCCGCCCCGGCGGCGGTCGCCGAATCGCCGCGCGCCTGAATGAGGAGGAAGGGGAGGAAGAAGAAGCCACCACCGAGGCCGCCGTAGAGCAACAGTGTCAGCAGATTGACGCCGCTGAAGGTGCGCGAACGGAACAGCCCGAGCGGCATCATCGGCGCACGGCGGTGCGCCTCGGCGACCAGGAATGCCGCCAGCAATCCCATGCCCGCCACCAGCGAAGCGACCACCGCCGGGTGACTCCAGGTGAGCTCCGCGGAAGCGATCAGCCCGTACACGAGGCTGCCGAGGCCGGCGAACGCGAGCAGGCTCCCCTGCCAGTCGACACCGGGCGGCGCGTCCGGGTCGCGGCTCTCGGGCACGCGGCGCAGGGCGATCCACAGCGTCGGGATCGCGAGCAGCGGGTTGACGAGGAAGATCGCCCGCCAGGAGAAGTGGTCGAGCAGCCCGCCACCGAGGAGGGGGGCTGCGCCGCCGGCGATGGCTGCCGCGCCCGACCAGATTCCGATCGCGGCGCCGCGTTCCTTCTCATCGAAGGCAGCGCTGATGAGCGCGAGCGAGCAGGGGACCAGCAGCGCCGCTCCCACCCCGGAAACGGCCCGCGCGGCGAGCAGCATCGGGACGCTCACGGACAGGCCGCAGCCGAGGGAGCCCGCGGCAAACACGCCGGCGCCGATGACGAACATGCGCCGCCTGCCGAAGCGATCCGCCGCGGCGCCGCCTACCAGCAGCAACGCCGACATGCACAGCGTGTAGGCGTTGATCACCCAGTGCATCGCCGGCAGCGTCGTGCGCAGGTCGGCCTCGATGGCGGGCAGCGCCACGTTGACCACGGACTCGTCGACGTACGAAAGAGTGGATCCGAGCACCGCGACTGCGAGCACCCAGTAGCGGGCCGCAGCGCACGCGGGCACGCTCGCCCGCGCGCGGATCGCGAGCTCGTCGCATGGCGGTGCCCTGGGATTGGAACTCACTGCGACGGCTCGTCGGCCTTGAGCCGTACCGCGGGAAAATACAGTCCCAGCAGGCGCCGCTCCCACCACCGGCCACGAGCCCTGGCGGGGGCGCCGGTATACGTGTAGTCGTAGAACCTGGCGCGAATATAGAGAGGAGGCTCATCCGGGAAGGGATTTCCGGCGAGCAGCGCCACGACCGCCGGCTCGTTGTGCAGCAGTCTCTCGAGGAACAGCCAGAACCACCGCAGCCGCCGCGGATCATCGAGCGCGGCGAACCACATCTGCCAGTCGAGTCGGGGCTGATGCGGGATGTTCCAGGGTGGGCGGCGCGCTACGTCGCCCGGTTTGTAGCGGAATTCGTATTCGCGCCACTCGCGGCCATCGCTCGAGCCCTCTATGACGATCTCGTTGCGCCTGGTCGTCATGACGGCGAAGAGGCCATAGGAGCTGACGAGGTGCAGAGGCTCGATGAAGCCGTCGACGGCGCGCAGGGCCGCGGGCGGGCTGCCGCCGAAGCGCACGTCCATCTCGACGAGGCTCGAGAATACGAGCAGCACGGCAAGTGCGCCGGCGCCGACGGCGCCCGCGCGACCCGGAGGGCTGCGAGGTGCCCACGCCGCCAGCCGTGCCGCCGCGCGTTGCGGCAGGATGGCACGCAGGGCGTCGTCGTCGAACAGTACCAGGCACAGCAGCATCGTCTGGAGGTTGAACCAGTTGTAGTTGCCGGTGAGCAGGATGCAGCTCTCGAGCAGCAGGATGCCGAACGCGGCGGCGAAGCGCGGCCGACGCGGACAGAAGATGAGGAACGGCAGTGCGAGCTCGACGACGAAAGTGCCCGCGGTTGCGAAGCTGAGGAATGCCGGCGACAGATGCGCGGCGTACCAGGCGAGCGGTGTCGGCAGGGGCTGCGTGACGAAGTGATAGGAGAGCGCCGAGAGGTTCCACCAGCTCGGGTCGCCGGAGAGGAGCTTCACCACTCCCGACATGAACATGAAGCGGAACAGCAGCCAGCGCAGCAGCCAGATCCCCGGCGTGACGCGCAAGCCGAGCAGCAGCGCGAGAAAGCCCGTCTCCAGCAGGAACGTGTCCCACTGGTAGGTCATGAACGTCTGGCCGGCGTTGAGCAGCGAGAGATAGAGAATAAAGAGGAGCAGCAGGCTGAGGCGCGGGAGAAGGTTCAGCGTCACGAGCAGCGCGAGCGCCGCTCCTCCCCAGCACACTGCCCCGATCGCCGCGTCGCTGGCGTTCCACCAGAAGACCATCGGCATTAGGTAGAAGCGCTCCCAGCCCGCAGCGTGGCGCGCCGCGTCGAGAAGCTCGGTGAGCGGAAGTATGCCGTGACTGCCGATCAGGCCCTGCGCCTGTACCGCAAAGGACACGAAGGCCGCGAGGTAGATCAGCCCGAAGAGCCGCAGGAAGAGGAACCGCACCAGCTCGTAGCGGGGTGGCCGGTGATCCTTGCCCCACAGAAGGCAGCTGATGCGATAGAACGCGGGCCGGTGCGCCGCGATGAAGGCGTAGACGCGCTCCGCGGCGGCCGCGAATCCCGGCGCGTGCCGGTAGAGTCGCAGCCAGATACCCGAGCCTGGAGCGTGGCTCAGGGCGAGGAAGCTGGCCTCGGTGGCGCTCGCCCGGCGTCCGTCCGGCCCGATGTACTGGACCGCGCGCTGGAAGTCGGCGAGCGGGATAGCCGGATACTGCGCTGCCACCTCCTGGAAGGGCCGGTATTCGACCGCCTCACCCGTCAGGGCCTTCCAGTAACGTGCCCAGTAGAGGCAGAACCCACAGTCGCCGTCGTAGATCAGCCGTGGCGTGCGGGGATCCATCTATCCGCTCAGCCCGCGTCGCCGGGCGACCACCACCTGATAGAGCCCGAGGAACAGCCGCCGCTCGTTCCAGTCGAACTGCCCCGCCTGATCGGCAAAGCTCGAGATGGGATTGCGCCACAGGCTCGCCGCGTACGGCTCGAGCCAGCGGTTCACGAGCCACATCAGGCCGCGCAGCGGGTGAAACCAGCGGGGGCCTGCGTAGTCGACGAACACCGCCCGGCCTCCGGGCTTCAGCCGTGCGAGTAACGCATTGACGGTGCGACGCTTGTAGGCGTCGGGCATCTCGTGGAGGAGAAAGAAGCAGCACACGCCGTCGTAGCTCTCGCGCCCGGGCGCCGTGGCATCCGCCAGCCTGACACTGGCGTTCGCCCGCGTGGCGAGCTTCGCGCGCAGACGCTCGACCTGGAGCCGCGAGACATCGAGGACCGTGAGGCGGCCGGTCGGGCCGAGGTGATCGGCGAGCCTCGAGGGCTGGCTGCCGTAGACGCTGGCGGCCTGCAGCACGTGCTCGCCCCGGCGGAATTGCGTACACGCTGCTTGTACGAGCCGGTGATAGTTGCCCCACAGGATCGCGTTGACGACGATCTCGCGGTCGAGCAGCCGCACGGCTCGCGGGCGGAGGTACGCCCAGGCGTAGGTCTGCGCGAGGTAGTACGGAATGGGCACCTCCGGCTCGGCCGCGGCAGGGCGTGGATGTATCCACGGTCGAGCTACAGCTGACGGTGATCCCGGCGCCGGGGGCGACCCGGCGCGCAGCGAGGTGCGATGCCCGCGCCGGAGACGCGCGGGCTGCGGCGGCTCAAACCAGGGCATGGCGCATTGCGGCAGTCTTCACATTGAACCTTGAGCGGCCCAAGATTATCCGATCAGCCGCATCCGAGGTCTCGCCCATGAGTACTGCAAGCCAAGCCGGAAAGACGGTCGCGATCCTGGGCAACGGCACCGTGGGCGTCGCGCTCGCGAAGGGTTTTGCCGAGCTCGGTTACCGGGTGATCTTCGGCACCCGCGAGGTGGAGGGCGCCAAGACCCGGGCGGCGCTCGAGGCCGTCCCGGGAGCGCGCGCCGCTTCCTTCGCCGAGGCGTCCGCCGCCGCGAGCATCGCCGTGCTCGCGGTTCCCTGGAGCGGCATGGAAGCGGTCATTTTCACCGCCGGGCCCGACAACCTGGCCGGCAAGCTCGTCATCGATCCCAGCAATCCGCTCGACTTCTCGGGCGAGGTCCCGACCATGGCGCTCGGTGCCAATGACTCGGCCGGGGAGCTCGTGCAGCGGCTGCTGCCGCGCTCGCATGTCGTCAAGGCGTTCAACATCGTGACCGCCGCGCACATGGTGCATCCGCGGCTGCCGGACGGAACACCCGACATGCTGATGGCCGGCAACGATGCCGCCGCCAAGGCGCGCGTGGCCGAGCTCATCAGGGATTTCGGCTGGCGAGCGCCGATCGACGTCGGCGGAATCGTCGAGAGCCGCTTACTCGAGGGCCTGGCGATGCTGTGGGTAATCTACGGCTTCCGCAACGACCACTGGACGCATGCCTTCAGTCTGCTCGGGCAGAAGCGCTGACGGCGCTCACTTGAAGTAGGCGTGAATGACGTCGATCAGCTCGTCGGCGGCCTCGGTGCGCGTTCCGGCCGAGACTCGCCCGAGCACGTGCTCGCGCACGTGATCCTCGAGCACCTCGGCGAGCAGGCTGTTGATGGCGCCGCGCGCGGCGGTGAGCAGATGCATGACGTCGGAGCAGTCCGCGTCGCCTTCGAGGGTGCGCTCGACGGCCTCCACCTGGCCGCGGATGCGGCGGATGCGGTTGAGGAGCTTCTGTTTGTCGCGGACGGTGTGGGCCACGGGTGACGCCTCGATATACCTTACATGGGTAATCTATCCGAACGGGCTCCATGGCGGAATCCCGTGGCGGCAGCTCACCTCGGATGATGCGTACTTGTGCTGATGTCATAGGCGGACGAGCTGTGCGAAACGTTGGCCATATGGACACACAGACCTACCGCGAGGCCTATCGTCGTTCGCTCGAGGACGCGGAAGGCTTCTGGGGCGAGCGGGCGCAGGCGCTGCACTGGGAGCGCCGCTGGGACCGGGTGCTGGACGCGAGCCGGGCGCCCTTCTATCGCTGGTTCCCCGGCGGGCGGATCAACACCTGCTACAACGCGCTCGATCGCCACGTCGAAGAGGGTCGCGGTGAGCAGCCGGCGCTCATTTACGACAGCCCGGTGACCGGCACGGTGGCGCGGCTCAGCTACCGGGAGCTGTGCGAGCGAGTGGCCCGGTTCGCCGGCGCGCTCACCGCCCAGGGAGTGGCGCGCGGCGATTGCGTCG
This sequence comes from Gammaproteobacteria bacterium, assembly GCA_027307325.1. Classification (GTDB taxonomy): domain Bacteria; phylum Pseudomonadota; class Gammaproteobacteria; order Steroidobacterales; family Steroidobacteraceae; genus 13-2-20CM-66-19. The sequence goes on from DAHUXE010000177.1 coordinate 7,053, forward strand.
TCATCTACATGCCCATGGTGCCCGAAGCCGTGGTGGCGATGCTCGCCTGCGCCCGCATCGGCGCGGTTCATTCGGTGGTGTTCGGCGGCTTCGCACCGCACGAGCTGGCAAAGCGCATCGACGATGCACGCCCCGTCATGGTGATATCGGCCTCCTGCGGCGTCGAGGGGCAGCGCGTGATCGCGTACAAGCCGCTGCTCGACGAGGCGCTCGGGCTCGCGAGTCACGCGGTCGGGCGCTGCATCGTGCTGCAGCGGCCGCAAGCGGCGGCGGCGCTCACGGCCGGGCGCGATGTCGAGTGGTCGCCGGCGCTCGAGAGTGCGCCGCCCGCGCCCTGCGCCCCGGTGGAAGCGACCGATCCCCTCTACATCCTCTACACCTCGGGCACCACCGGCAAGCCGAAGGGCGTCGTGCGCGATCACGGTGGCCATGCGGTGGCGCTCGCCTGGTCGATGGAGGCGATCTACGGCATGCAGCCGGGGGATGTGTTCTGGGCGGCTTCCGACGTCGGCTGGGTGGTCGGCCACTCGTACATCGTGTATGCGCCGCTGCTCGCCGGCTGCACCACCGTCCTCTACGAGGGCAAGCCCGTCGGCACGCCCGATGCGGGCGCCTTCTGGCGCGTGGTCGCGGAGCATCGCGTCAACGCGCTGTTCACCGCGCCGACTGCCTTCCGCGCCATCAAGAAGGAAGATCCCACCGGCGCGCTCATCGCCCGCTACGATCTCGGCAGCCTCCGCACCCTGTTTCTTGCCGGGGAGCGCTGCGATCCTGACACCGTGCACTGGGCGGAGGAGAAACTGCGGGTCCCGGTGATCGACCACTGGTGGCAGACGGAAACCGGCTGGCCGGTCGCGGCCAATTGCCGCGGCCTGACGCCAATGCCGATCAAGCCGGGCTCGGCGAGCGTGGCGGTGCCGGGTTACGACGTGGCGGTCCTCGACGAGAGCGGCGCCGAGGTCGAGGCAGGAAGGATCGGCAACATCGTCATTCGCCTGCCGTTGCCGCCGGGCACGCTGACGACGCTCTGGCAGAACGATGCCGGCTACGTGGACAGTTATCTCAAACGCTATCCCGGCTACTACCTGACCGGAGACGCGGGTTTCATCGACGCCGACGGCTACGTATGGATCATGTCGCGCATCGACGATGTGATCAACGTGGCGGGGCATCGCCTGTCGACCGGCGGAATGGAGGAGGTGCTCGCCGGGCATCCGGACGTCGCCGAGTGTGCCGTCATCGGCGTCAGCGACTCGCTCAAGGGACAGCTGCCGCTCGGCCTGGTGGTGCTCAAGGCGGGAGTCGTGCGCCCGGCTGCGCAAGTGCAGCAGGAGCTCATCGAGCGCGTGCGGCAGCACATCGGTGCCGTAGCTGCATTTCGCCACGTCACGATCGTGGCGCGCCTGCCGAAGACTCGCTCGGGCAAGGTGCTGCGCTCGACCATGCGTGCCATCGCGGACTCGCAGAATTACACGACCCCGGCGACGATCGACGATCCGCACGCTCTCGAGGAGATTGCCGAGGCGCTTAAGACGCTCGGTTACGCGCTGCCTCCCGCGGCGCCCGGCCGCTGACAGTCACTCGAGCTCGCGCAGCCAGAGGTTGCGATAGCGGACCGGGTCGCCGTGGTCCTGGAGCGCGAGCGGAAGTCTCTCCGGCTGCGCGCTGTAGGGCGGGCGCTGGTGGTGGGCGGTGGGTCCGGTGAGCTCGACGTCGTCCTGCACCAGCACGCCGTTGTGCATGACGGTCATGCGCGCGGGCCGGGTGAGATGCCCCGCGGCGTCGAAGCGTGGGCCGTGGAACACGATGTCGTAGCTCTGCCAGAGGCCGGGCGCGCGTGAGGCATTGACGAGCGGCGGGAACTGGCCATAGACGGCGGCCGCCTGGCCGTCGGGATAGGTC
>DAHUXE010000185.1 GCA_027307325.1 Gammaproteobacteria bacterium
CTTGCGCTGATCGTTGGCGACGTCGTCGAACAGCAGCAGCTGCTTTCTGATGTCGAAGTTGTGCGACTCGACCTTGCGCTGCGCCTTCTCGATCTGGCGGGTGAGCATGCCGCTCTCGATCACCTCGCCTTCCTTCATGCCCGCGATCTGCAGCAGCCGCTTGGTGCGCACCGGGTCGCCGAAGATACGCATCAGGTTGTCTTCCATCGACAGGTAGAAGCGGCTCGAGCCCGGGTCTCCCTGGCGGCCCGAGCGGCCGCGCAGCTGATTGTCTATGCGGCGCGACTCGTGGCGCTCGGTGCCGATGATGTGCAGACCGCCGGCGGCGAGCACCCGGTCGTGACGCGCCTGCCACTCGCCGCGCAGCCGTGCGCGTGCCGCCTCGTCGAGCTCGCCCGCTGCGGCGAGCGCGGCCTCGTGGTTGCCCCCGAGCACGATGTCGGTGCCGCGGCCCGCCATGTTGGTGGCGATCGTGACCGTGCCGGGGCGGCCGGCCTGCGCGACGATGTGCGCCTCGCGCTCGTGCTGCTTGGCGTTCAGCACCTGATGCCCCACGCCCTCCTTCTGCAGGAGGCCCGAGAGGTACTCCGAGGTCTCGATCGAGGTGGTGCCGACCAGCGCCGGCTGGTCGCGCTCGACGCAGTCGCGGATGTCCTCGATGATCGCCTGGAATTTGTCCTTCTGGGTGAGGTAAACGAAGTCCGCGTTGTCCTTGCGGATCATCGGGCGGTGCGTCGGAATGACCACTACCTCGAGGCCGTAGATCTGCAGGAACTCGGGCGCCTCGGTGTCGGCCGTACCGGTCATGCCGGAGAGCTTGCGGTAGATGCGGAAGTAGTTCTGGAAGGTGATCGAGGCGACCGTCTGGTTCTCCTCGCGCACCCGCACCCCCTCCTTGGCCTCGACCGCCTGGTGCAGCCCGTCGGACCAGCGCCGGCCGATCATGGTGCGGCCGGTGAACTCATCCACGATGATGATCTCGCCGTTGCGCACGATGTATTCGACGTCGCGCTTGTAGAGCGCATGGGCGCGCAGCGCGGCATTCAGGTGATGCATCAGGCGGATGTTGGCCGGGTCGTACAGGCTCTCGCCCTCGCGCAGCAGGCCCGCATCCAGCATCAGGCGCTCGACGTGCTCATGGCCGGCCTCGGTGATGTGCACCTGCTTGGCTTTCTCGTCCACCGAGAAATCGCCCGGCCCCTCCGCCTCCTTCTGCCGGGTGAGGCGCGGCACCAGCTGGTTGATCCGCAGGTAGAGCTCGGTCGACTCCTCGGCGGGACCGGAGATGATGAGCGGGGTGCGCGCCTCGTCGATCAGGATCGAGTCGACCTCGTCCACGATGGCGAAGGACAGGGAACGCTGCACCCGGTCCTCGAGCCTGAAGGCGAGGTTGTCGCGCAGATAATCGAAACCGAATTCGTTGTTGGTGCCGTAGGTGATGTCGCAGGCATAGGCGGCGCGCTTCTCGGCCGGCGTCTGCGCGTTCTTGATGACGCCGACCGTGAGGCCGAGGAAGCGGTACACCGGGCCCATCCAGTCGGCGTCGCGCTGCGCCAGGTACTCGTTCACCGTGACGATGTGGACGCCCTCGCCGCCGAGGGCGTTGAGGTACGCGGGCAGCGTCGCGACCAGCGTCTTGCCCTCGCCGGTGCGCATCTCGGAGATCATGCCCCGATGCAGCACAATGCCGCCGATCAGCTGCACGTCGAAGTGGCGCATCTTGAGCGTGCGCCGCGCCGCCTCGCGCACCACCGCGAACGCCTCCGGCAGCAGCTCATCGAGCGTCGCGCCGTCCTTCAGGCGCTGGCGGAACTCGTCGGTCTTCGCGCGCAGCGCCTCGTCGCTCGAGCCCTCGATCCGTGGCTCGACCTCGTTGGCGGCCCGCACGTAACGGGCGTAGCCGCGAACCAGACGGTCGTTCCGGCTGCCGAAGATGCGCGTGAGGAAGTCGAGCAAGGGCTATCCGTGAAAAAGCGACGAAAATATCTTGCCCGACAAGAACTTATCGTCTGCCCGGGCTTCAGGAAGCGGCGTATTGTACGCAATAGACGTTATCGACGCCCAATTGGTTCTCGGGCGTCCGAATTCAAGATCGGGAGGGCTAGCGGCCGACGAACGACAGTGGGTTGACCTGGCGGCCGTTGTGCAGCACTTCGAAGTGGACGTGCGGTCCGGTCGAGTGCCCGGTCGAGCCCATGAGCGCGATCGGCTCGCCGCGCTTCACGGTCTGCCCGACAGCCACCAGCGTCCGCTCGTTGTGGGCGTAGCGGGTCGAGTAGCCGTCGCCGTGATTGATCTCGATGAGCTTGCCGTAGCCGGAGCGCTCGCCGGCCCAGGTGACGACGCCGGCCGCCACCGCGACCACGTCGCTGCCTAAGTTGCCGGCAAAGTCGACGCCCTTGTGGAAGGCCTCGCGCCCGTCGAAGGGGTCGGCGCGCTCGCCGAAGTAGGAGGAGATGTACCCGGTGGTGACCGGCCGCCCTTCGGGATGGATCTCCTCCTTCAGCTCGCGGGTCAGGATCACGTTCTCGAGAGCCGCCAGCTGCGACTCGCGCAGGTCGGCGCGCTGCTCGAGCTGCACGAGCATGCGCGACAGATCCGGGATCTGCGCGCTCACGCCTTCGCTCTCGGGACCGCCGCTCGGCGGATCGCGGTCGAAATCGAATTCGCGGCTGTCGATGTCGGCCATCTCGGTGAGGCGCTTGCCGAGGGCGTCGAGCCTGATGACGTGCGCGTTCACCTCGCCGATGCGCATCGCCATGGCGTCGATCCGCAGCTGCAGCTGCTGCTTCAAGCCCGCGATTTCCTGCTTCTGCTGTGCGAGGATCGCGCCGAAGCGCGTGGTCTCGGCAAGCGCCACCTCGCGGTGCACACCCTTACCGAGCTGCAGGCCGAGCGTGAAGGCCCCCCCGAGGACCATCGCCGTGACCAGAAGGACGGCGCTGAAGGTCAAGGGCCTCGCCAGGTTGAACTGGCGTACTCTGCCGGCGCGTTTGGATAGAAGAATGACGTTCATGCCAGGGGTTCCGGGTCCTTATGTCACCAGCGTGCCTGAAGCGTGCCTGGGGCAGGCCCACGGGTCCCCGAGCGTGTATCGTCTTGTTCTCGTTCAGAAAAATGTCTGTACGATGCTGGCAACCCCGCCGTCATGGCTCCTCGCTTTAGACCGGTGGCTTTGCGTCCCCGCCTTTCAGCGGGTTTGCCGATACAGCTGCTCAGGCAATATGCCCAAGAAGATCTCACGAAACAAGCGCGGCAGTTCCCCAATGAGGAATGGTGCCGTCGGCACTTCGCGACAGCTTGATTCTGTAAAGGACCTGCTGTCCCGCCGCGCCCCGGCCTTGACGCGCGTCACAGCCCAGGCGGCGCGCGCGAGCTTCTGGAATGAATGGCTCACCGGGCACCTGCCTGCCGAGATCGGTGCGCGGGTGTCGGGCGTCGTCGAGCGCGAGGGTACGTTGGTCATATTCGCCGAATCCGCCGCCTGGTCAGCGCGGTTGCGCTACACCGTCCAGGAGCTCGAGCGGGAGATCCTCGCCGCCTCGGGCGGCCTCGAGCGCGTCGTGGTGCGCGTGCGGCCTCGGGGCTGAAGGCACATGGGCGAGGCGCGAAGCGCCGAGCGGGCGCACAGGGATGTGCGCCCAGGGCTTGCGCGCAGCAGGACAGCGCAGCGCAATGTGCCCGCCGCGGCGAGCATCGTGACAGGAGGTCCGATGCGAGCTTCGGACTAGCCGTGCGGGCCCGGGAGCGCCGGCGCCTCGATATAGGAAATCGGCGCGTCCTTGTACGACTGGAACACGACCTCTTCCCAGGTGGTGGTATCGGCCAGCAGCTGGCGCAGCAGCCGGTTGTTGAGGGCGTGGCCTGATTTGTGGCCGCTGAATTCGCCGATCAGGCTGTGCCCGAGCAGGTAGAGGTCGCCGATGGCATCAAGGATCTTGTGCTTGACGAACTCGTCCTCGTAGCGCAGCCCGTCCTCGTTCAGCACGCGGAAATCATCGAGCACGATGGCGTTGTCGAGATTGCCGCCGAGGGCGAGATTGCGCGACCTGAGCGTCTCGAGATCGCGCATGAAGCCGAAGGTGCGCGCGCGGCTCACCTCCTTGAGAAACGAGGTGGTGGAGAAGTCCATCGAGGCGCGCTGCGCGCGGCGCTTGAAGATCGGGTGGTTGAACTCGATCTCGAAGTTGACCTTGAAGCCGTCGAAGGGATCGAACTGCGCCCACTTGTCGCCGTCCTCGACGCGCAGCCGCTTCTTGACGCGGATGAAGCGCTTCGGCGTACGCTGCTCCTCGATGCCCGCCGACTGCAGCAGGAACACGAACGGACCCGCGCTGCCGTCCATGATCGGCACCTCGGCCGCCGACAGCTCGACGATCGCGTTGTCGATGCCGAGACCTGCGAACGCCGACAGCAGATGCTCGACGGTCGAGACGCGCGACTCGCCCTTGCCGAGAGTCGTGCCGAGCATGGTATCGCCGACGTTCTCGGCGTGCGCCCGCACGTCCACCGGGTACGGCAGGTCGGTGCGGCGGAACACGATGCCCGAGTCGGCCGCGGCCGGGCGCAAGGTCATCAATACCTTCTTGCCCGTGTGCAGGCCGACGCCGGTGGCACGAATCGAGTTCTTGAGCGTTCGCTGTCCGACCATGCTGTTAGGCTGGTGTTGTCCTTATCAAACGACCGCAGCGGGCTGCGGCTGACACACGCCCTACGCTTTCGCTCGCGGGAGCGCCACCCACCGCGGTGAGCTGCTCCCCAAGCGTTATGTAAGACGCGCTACCGTATCACATCAGTCCGCCTGCCGCCGCAGGAATGCCGGAATATCCAGCAGCTCCTCGGCGTCGGCCTCCGGACGCAGCCCGTCACCGACCGCGCGCTGGCGCTGCACCGTCGGCTTGTCGAGCGCGGCGTAGTCGCTGCTCGAGAGCGGCGCGCGGCGCACGACCCGCATCGCGGGCTCGCTGCGCGCGTCGCGGGTGTCGCGTGCCATGAACGCCTCGCGCGCACTACTCGGCCGCGCTGCAGCCGCAGTCGCCGGCCGGCCGAGGCCGGTTGCGACGACCGTGACGCGCACCTGGTTGGTGAGCTCCGGGTCGATCACCGTCCCGACCACGACGGTCGCGTCCTCGGAGGCGAATTGTTTCACGATCTGCCCCACCTCCTGGAATTCCCCAATGGAGAGATCCATGCCCGCGGTCACGTTCACCAGGATCCCGTGGGCGCCGGCCAGGTTGATGTCCTCGAGCAACGGGGACGACACCGCGCTCTCGGCCGCGGCGCGCGCCCGGCCCTCGCCGCTCGCCGCCCCCGATCCCATCATGGCCATGCCGGTCTCGGCCATGACGGTGCGTACGTCGGCGAAGTCGACGTTGATCAGGCCCGGGCGGGTGATGAGCTCGGCGATGCCCTGCACCGCGCCCTGCAGCACCTGGTTGGCCGCCTTGAAGGCATCGAGCAGCGTCGTCTGCGGTCCGAGCACTGTCAGCAGTTTCTGGTTAGGAATTGTAATCAGCGAGTCGCAGTACTTGGAGAGCTCTGCGATGCCGCTGTCGGCCACGCAGTGGCGCTTGTTGCCCTCCATCTCGAACGGCCGGGTCACGACCGCGACGGTGAGGATGCCGAGCTCCTTGGCGACCTGCGCCACGACCGGCGCCGCTCCGGTGCCGGTGCCGCCGCCCATGCCGGCGGTGATGAACAGCATGTCGCAGCCTTCGACCAGCTCGACGATGCGGTCGCGATCCTCCATGGCCGCCTGACGGCCGACTTCCGGGTCGGCGCCCGCCCCCAGGCCCTTGGTGATGTTGCAGCCGATCTGCAGGGCGGTCTTGACCTTGGCGTGCTTCAGGGCCTGGGCGTCGGTGTTGACGCACATGAAGTCCACGCCGTCGATGCCGGCGGTGACCATGTGCGCCACGGCGTTGCCCCCGCCGCCCCCGACGCCGATGACCTTGATGACGGCGCTTTGGCTGTACGCGTCCATCAGTTCGAACATGTTATTGCTCCTTGAACGAATAAAGGGTTGGTTGAGTCTCGAGGTGTCACGTCTGTCAGCTTCAGATCTGTCAGCTTCAAAAATTCCCCTGGAACCAGGAACGCATGCGCTCGAACACCGACTTGCCGTTGGCGCCGAGTGCGCGCCCGCCGCGTGCGGGCATCAGGTTGTCGCGCGCGAAGAGCAGCAGCCCGACGCCGGTCGAGTAAATGGGATTGCGGACCACGTCGGTGAGCCCGGCGATCGCCTGCGGGACCCCGAGGCGCACCGGCATGTGGAACACTTCCTCGGCGAGCTCGATCGCGCCTTCCATCTTGGCGCTGCCGCCGGTGAGCACGATGCCCGCGGCGATCACTTCCTCGAAGCCGGAGCGCCGCAGCTCCTCGCGCACCAGGCCAAACAGCTCCTCGTAGCGCGGCTCGACGATCTCGGCGAGCGTCTGCCGGGCGAGGCGGCGCGACGGGCGGTCGCCGACGCTCGGCACCTCGATGCTCTCGTCGGGATTGGCGAGCTGCGAGAGCGCGCAGGCGTAGCGGATCTTGATGTCCTCGGCGTACTGGGTCGGCGTGCGCATCGACACGGCGATGTCGTTGGTGACCTGGTCGCCGGCGATCGGGATCACCGCGGTGTGGCGGATCGCCCCGTTGGAGAACACCGCGATGTCGGTGGTGCCGCCGCCGATATCGACCAGGCACACGCCGAGCTCCTTCTCGTCCTCGGTGAGCACCGCGAAGCTGGAGGCGAGCTGCTCCAGCACCACGTCGTCGACGTCGAGCCCGCAGCGCTGGATGCACTTCTCGATGTTCTGCGCGGCCGAGTCGGCGCCGGTGACGATGTGCACCTTGGCCTCGAGCCGCACCCCCGACATGCCGATCGGGTCGCGGATGCCCTCCTGGCCGTCGACGATGAATTCCTGGGGCAGCACGTGCAGGATCTTCTGGTCGGCGGGAATGGCGACCGCCTTGGCGGCATCGATCACGTGCTCGACGTCACCGTGCATCACTTCCTTGTCGCGTACGCCGACGACGCCGTGGGAATTGAGGCTCCGTACGTGGCTGCCGGCGATGCCGGCGAATACCGAGTGAATCTCGCAGCCCGCCATGAGCTCGGCCTCCTCGACCGCGCGCTGGATCGACTGCACGGTGGACTCGATGTTGACGACCACGCCTTTCTTCAGTCCCCGCGAGGGCTGCGAGCCGATGCCCAGCAGCTCGATCGAGCCGTCGGCGCCCACCTCGGCGACCAGCGACACGACCTTCGAGGTGCCGATGTCGAGGCCGACGATCAGGTTGCGTTCGGAGCGCTTAAGCATCGCGGCCACCTTCCCTGCCAGCGGCATGCGGCGCGCCGCCGCGCCAGCCGATGGCAAACCCGTTTGTGTAACGCATGTCGACGTGGGAGATTTCCTCGCCGCGCTCGGTGACGAGCTTCAGCGCGGCACTCATGAACTTCTCGAATCTCTCGTCCACCTGGCGCCTTCCTACGCGCACGGTGACGCCGTTCGCGAGATCGAACTCCCAGGCGCCGCGCGCATCGAGCCGCAGCGCCGTCATGCGCAGCCCCGCCTGCGTGAGGCGCCCGGCGGCGGCGAGATAACGCTGCGCGACCACCGGCTCCTCGCCCGGGGGGCCGGAGAGCTGGGCGAGCTCCGGCGGGATGTGGCGCGCGTCCGCCGCGAACAGCTCGCCGCGGGCGTTGATCAGGCCCTGCTCGCCCCAACGCGCGGCGGCGGTCTGCTCGATGACCAGCACGTTGAGGCCGCGCGGCCAGGCGCGCTGCACGCTCACCGCGTCTACCCACGGGAGCGTGTGGATCTCGCGCCTGACGGCCGCGAGATCGACCGACAGGAGCCCGGCGCCGTGCACCTCGCTCTTCACGACGCGCTCGACGTCGACGGGCGAGACGCGCTGAAAGCTCCCCTCGACCGACACCGAGGCGATCGGCTGATCGAGCGCCATGACGAGCGCCGCCGCGGCGCCGCTCAAGGCGCCGAGCGCGCCCAGCATGGCCCCGAGACGCCGCCAGTTGATCGCCGGCAGCCGCCACGAGCGCTCGGTCGGTTTGCGGCGGTTCCTGGTGCGCCGGAGCATCTATCGGCCCTTCGGGCCCGCAGGCGGCGCCGCGCGCCGCGCGAGGCTGGTCTCGAGCACGCGCCACGCGAGCTCGTCGAAGTCGATGCCGACCGTGCGCGCCGCCATCGGCACCAGGCTGTGACTCGTCATGCCGGGGATGGTGTTGATCTCGAGCAGCAGCGGTCGACCTGCGCCGTCCATCATGAAGTCCGCGCGCCCCCAGCCCGAGGCGCCCGTGGCCTCGAAGGCGGCGAGCGCGAGGCTCGCCAGGTGCGCCTCGGCGGGGGCCGAGAGGCCCGAGGGGCAGAAGTAGCGGGTATCGTCGCGGAAGTACTTGGCCTCGTAGTCGTAGAAGGTGCGCGGCGTCTCGATGCGGATCGAGGGCAGCGCCGCACCCTGCAGGATCGCCACCGTGTACTCCGCGCCCGTGATCCACGGCTCGGCGAACACCAGCGCCTCGAGGGCGCTTGCTGCCGCGAAGGCGGCCGGCAGATCCTCGGCGCGGTCCACCTTGGTCATGCCGACGCTCGAGCCCTGGGTCGCCGGCTTCACGATGAGCGGGAGCTTCAAGCGCTCGAGCGCCGGCCCGAAGTCCTGCGGGCCGCTGAGCACCACGAAGTCCGCGGTCGGCACTCCGCAGGAGAGGGCGAGGCGCTTGGTGCGCAGCTTGTCCATGCCGATCGCCGAGCCCATCACCCCGCTTCCGGTGTAGGGAACGCCGAGGTACTCGAGCGCGCCCTGCAGCGTCCCGTCCTCGCCCCCGGGTCCGTGCAGCGCGATCCACACGCGCGCGAAACGCCGCTTGCGCAGCTCGCTGAGCGCGACATCGCGCGGATCGAAGGCATGGGCATCGACGCCGCGGCGCCTGAGGGCCTCGAGCACCGCGTTGCCGGTGAGGAGCGAGATCTCGCGCTCGCTCGAGTCCCCGCCCAGCATGACGGCCACGCGACCGAAGTCCTTCGGATTGCTGATGCGCTTCACGAGCGCGGGCTGGTAGGTGAGGCGCATGGGCTAAGTCCTCAAGGCTCTCCCACGATGCGCACCTCGGGGTGCAGCGCCACGCCGTGCACGTGCTCGACCGTCGAGCGCACGTGCTCGATCAGGCGCTCGAGGTCGGCGGCGCGCGCCGTGCCGTGGTTGATGATGAAATTCGCGTGCTTCTGCGACACCGACGCATCGCCGATGCGAAAGCCCTTGAGGCCCGCCGCCTCGATGAGCCGTGCGGCGTGATCCCCCGGCGGATTGGTGAACACCGAGCCGCAGCTCCACTCGCCGATCGGCTGCGACTCCTTGCGCCGCGCCAGCAGCGCCTGTACCTCGCCGGCGTGCGCGCCGGGCCGGCGCTCGAAGCTCAAGGTAGCGCCGACGAACCACTCTTCCGGCGCCGGCGCGCTCACCGCGCGGTAGCCGATCCGGTACTCGCCGGCCTCCCGCACGCGCTCCCTGCCGTGGCGGTCGATGGTCTCGACCCGAAGCACGTGGCTCCAGGTGTCGCCGCCGAAGGCGCCGGCGTTCATCGCGAGCGCGCCGCCGAGCGTCCCCGGGATGCCGGCGAAGAATTCCGCGGGACCCAGGCCCCACTTGATGCACTGGCGCGCGATGCGCGCGCAGGCCACGCCCGCTTCGGCGCGCACGTCGGTCTCGGAGCGCCGCTCGAGCGCATCGAGCGTGCCGTGCGTCGAGATGACGACGCCCGGCAGCCCGCCGTCGCGCACCAGCAGGTTGCTGCCGAGCCCGATCCAGTAGATAGGCACGCCATCGGGCAGTGTCCGCAGGAACGCGCCCAGCTCGGTGCGGTCGCTCGGGTTGAAGAACACCTCGGCGGGCCCACCCACGTGCCAGGAGGTATGGCGGGAGAGGGGCTCGCACCGGCGCACCCGCGTGCTGAAGGCCGCGGTCACCGCGACGCTCATGAGGCGCCTCCCGGCGGCGGCCGCCCCGCGAGCGCCGCCGGCAGCCGGTGCGCCACTGCGCTGATGCTGCCCGCTCCCATGGCGACGATGACGTCGCCCGCCTTCACCAGGCCCCGCAGCGCCCCGGGCAGCTCCTCGACCTTCTCGACGAACAGCGGCTCGAGCTGCCCGCGGCTGCGTACCGCGCGGCAGATGGCGCGGCCGTCCGCGCCGGGTATCGCCGCCTCGCCCGCCGCGTACACCTCGGTCACCAGCAGCACGTCGGCGAGACTCAGGACTCTGCCGAAGTCGTCGATGAGGTCGCGGGTGCGGGTGTAGCGGTGCGGCTGGAACGCGAGCACCACCCGCTTACCCGGATAGCCCTGGCGCACCGCCTCCAGCGTCGCCGCCACCTCGGTCGGGTGATGCCCGTAGTCATCGATGATGGTCACGCGGCCGACCGCGGTGTCGGCGTCGCCGATATGCTGCAGCCGGCGGTCGACGCCCTGGAAGCCCTCGAGCGCGCGCAGCACGGCCGCATCGTCGATGCCGAGCTCGGTGGCCACCGCGATCGCGGCGAGCGCGTTGCGCACGTTGTGCGTGCCCGGGAGGTTCAGGGTGACGGCGAGCTGCGCGCCGCGGGCGCGTACCACTTCGAAACGGGTCTTGAGGCCCGCGGGAGCCACGTTGACTCCACGCACGTCGGCGCCCGCATCGAGACCGTAAGAGAGGACCGGGCGGCCGACCTCGCTCACGATGCTGCGCACCTCGGCGTCGTCGATGCCGAGCACCGCCAGCCCGTAGAACGGCAGCTTGTGCAGGAAGTCGACGAAGCTCTGTTTGAGGAGCCCGAAGTCGCCGCCGTGCGTGACCAGGTGATCGTTGTCGATGTTGGTGACGATCGCGATCAGGGGCTGCAGGTGCATGAACGAGGCGTCGCTCTCGTCGGCTTCCGCGACCAGGTAGCGTCCCGCGCCGAGCTGCGCGCCGCTCGCGGCGCTCTTCAATCTCCCGCCGATGACGAAGGTCGGATCCTCGCCGCCCTCGGAGAGAATGCTGGCGAGCAGGCTCGTGGTGGTGGTCTTGCCGTGGGTGCCGGCCACCGCGATCGAGTAGCGGAAGCGCATCAGCTCGCCGAGCATCTCGGCGCGCGACACCACGGGAATGCGCCGCGCGAGTGCCGCCTGAACTTCCGGGTTGCCGCGCGGCACGGCGCTCGATGCCACCACGACATCCGCCCCCTCGATGTTCGCCGCGGCGTGCCCGATGCTGATGCGCGCGCCGAGCGAGCTCAGGCGCTGCGTCACGGCTCCCGCCCGGGCATCCGACCCCTGCACCGCGTAGCCGAGGGAGAGCAGCACCTCGGCGATGCCGCTCATGCCGCTGCCGCCGATCCCGACGAAGTGGATGGCGTTGATGCGGCGCATGCGGTCGCGCCGGTCGGGATTCACGCGCCGCTCGGCGGCGGGACGCTCGAGTGTGGTGCGCCGCTCCTGCATCAGGCGGCCCTCACGAGCGCCAGGCACGCGTCGGCGAGCGCCTCGGCCGCGCGCGGCGTGGCGAGCTGCCGTGCGCGCTCGGCCATGGCGATGAGCTTGCCGCGCCCCTGGCACAGCCGCTCGAGCTCGGCGCCGAGCCGCTCGGCGGTGAGCTCCCGATCGGCAATCACCACGGCGGCGCTCGCGCGCACCAGGTACTGCGCGTTGTGGGTCTGGTGGTCGTCCACCGCTCCCGGAAACGGCACCAGCACCGCGCCGATCCCGACCGCGGCCAGTTCCGACACGGTGAGCGCGCCGGCGCGGCAGATGACCAGGTCCGCCCACGCATAGGCCTCGGCCATGTCGTCGATGAAGGGGCGCACGTCGGCGCGCACGCCGGCGCGCGCGTAAGCCGCGCGTCCCTCCGCGAGCCAGCGCTCGCCCGCCTGGTGCCGGACGTCGAAGGCGAGCCTTCCCGCGAGGCGCGCGAGCGCGAAGGGCACCACCGCATTGAGCCGCGCGGCTCCCTGGCTGCCGCCGAAGACCAGCAGGCGTACCGGACCTGAGCGGCCCGCGAACCTCGCCCCGGGCGGCGGCACGGCGCTGATGTCGCGTCGCACGGGGTTGCCGATGAGGCGCGCGTGCACCTCCCGGCCGAAGCTGTCGGGAAATGCCTCGAGCACCACGCGCGCGAGGTGCGCGAGACAGCGGTTGGTGAAGCCGGCGACGGCGTTCTGCTCGTGGATGACGAGCGGACGGCGCGTCAGCCAGGCGGCCACCCCGCCCGGGCCGGTGACGAAGCCGCCAAGGCCGACCACGACCACCGGCCGGTGGCGCCGCATGATGCTGAGCGCCTGCGCGAGCGCGACCGTCAGACGCAATGGCGCGGCGAGCCAGGCGAGCGCCCCCTTGCGGCGCAGTCCCGCGATCGACAGCCGCTCGAGCGGGATGCCCTCGGCCGGAATCAGGCGTGCCTCGAGCCCACGCTCGGTGCCGAGCCACACGACATCCAGGCTTCGCTCGCGCAGCAGTCGCGCCAGCGCCAGCGCCGGAAACACGTGCCCGCCCGTGCCGCCCGCCATGATGAGGATCGGCCCGCTCATAGCGGGCGCACCGTGGCCGACCCTCGGGCCGCGGCGCTCGCCTCGTGATAGACCCGCAGCAGCAGCCCGACCCACGCGAGCGTCACCACCAGGCTCGAGCGTCCGTAGCTCATGAGCGGCAGGGTCAGGCCCTTGGTCGGCAGAACGCCCATGTTGACGCCGATGTTGATGAAGGTCTGGATGCCGACCCAGAGGCCAAAGCCCGCGGCGAGATACGCGGGGAACTTGAGCCCGGCGTCGGACGCGAGCCGCGCGATGTGGAAGGCGCGCCAGATGAGCATGAGGAAGAGCCCGAGCGTCAGCACTACACCGGCGAGCCCGAGCTCCTCGGCGAGCACCGCAAAGAGAAAGTCGGTGTGCGCCTCGGGCAGATAGAACAGCTTCTGTACGCTCTCGCCGAGGCCCACCCCGAGCCACTGGCCGCGCCCGATGGCGATCAGCGACTGCGTCAGCTGGAAGCCGCTGTGCCAGGGGTCGGCCCACGGATCGAGAAAGGCCGTGAGGCGGCGCACGCGGTAGCTCGAGCCGAGGGCGAGCATCGCGAAGCCGCCGGCGGCGAGCGCCATCATCGCGATGACGTAACGCAGCCGCGCGCCGGCGAGGAACAGCAGGGCAAAGCCCGCGGCGAACAGCACGGTGGCGGCGCCGAAGTCCGGCTCGACCACCAACAGCGCCGCGGCTAGGGCGAGCAGCGCGAGCGGCTTGGCGAGCCCGGCCAGGCTCTCGCGCAGCTGCGCCTCGCGCCGCACGGCGTAGCTCGCCACGTAGATGAGCACCAGCACCCGCGCGAGCTCCGAGACCTGGAAGTTGACGGCCGCCAGATGCAGCCAGCGGCGGCTGCCGTTGGCTGCGTGCCCGAGACCGGGCACCAGCACCAGCACCAGCAGGGTGAGCGCCACGGCGAGCAGCGCCGTCGATGCGCGCTCGAGCCACTCGGTGCGCAGCGAGAAGACCAGCGCCGCGCACGCAAGTCCCACCCCTACCAGCGCGAGCTGCCGCTCGAGGTAGTAGAACGGCTCACCCGTCTCGCGGCTCGCGATCGAGACCGAGGCCGAAGTCACCATGACGAGACCGAGCAGAGTGAGGGCCAGCGTCACGGCGATGGTGACCGGGTCGAGGTGCACGCCGGCGGCGCGGCCCGTGGAGCGGGCAAAGCCCATGAGCGGCTGGCGGGCCAGCGTGCTCATGCCGCCAGCTCCCCGACCGCTTGTGCGAACACCGCGCCGCGCTGCGTGTAGTCGCGGAACATGTCGAGGCTCGCGCACGCCGGCGACAGAAGTACGGTGTCTCCGGAGCGCGCCGCCCGCGCCGCCGCGTGCACGGCCTCCGGGAGCGTCGCGCAGGTCTCGAGCGTGCACACCCCGGCGAGCGCACGGGCGAGGAGCGGTGCATCGCGACCGATCAGCACCGTGTGACGCACCTTGCCGCGAAAGGCGCCGGCGAGCGGCGCGAAGTCCTGATGCTTGCCGTCGCCGCCGGCGATCATCACCAGGGGACCTGCGAGCCCCGAGACCGCCGCGAGCGTCGCGCCGACGTTCGTGCCCTTGGAGTCGTTGATGTAGGTGACGCCGCGCACCTCGGCGACCCACTGGGAGCGGTGCGGCAGGCCGGGGAACTCCTCGAGCTCGCGCAGCATCGGCTCGAGCGGCAGCTCCAGCGCCTCACCGAGTGCGAGCGCGGCGAGCGCGTTGGCCGCATTGTGCAGTCCCTTGATCCGCAAGTGCGCCACCGGCAGCAGCGGCGCCCCGCCACGCATCAGCCACCAGCCGCCCTCGCGCAGCGCCAGCGCATAGTCGGCGCCCACTGCGGCGCGCAGCGAGAAGCTCAGAGTCCGGCGCGCGGCGCGCGGCATCGCCATGACCAGCGGGTCATCGAGATTGACGACCGCGGTATCGCAGCGGGCGAAGATGCGCGCCTTGGCCGCGGCGTACTCGCCGATCGAGGCATAACGGTCGAGGTGATCGGCGCTGACGTTGAGGACCGTCGCCGCGCGGCACTTGAGCTGCGTCGTGGTCTCGAGCTGGAAGCTCGAGAGCTCGAGCACGTAGAGTGCGGTGCCGGGGGCGATGAGATCGAGAGCCGGCTGACCTAAGTTTCCCCCGGCGCGCACGGCGAGCCCCGCCCGCTCGCCCATGCGCGCGATGAGCGTCGTGACCGTGCTCTTGCCGTTGGTGCCGGTGACGCCGGCCACCGGCGCGTCCACCGCGCGCGCAAAGAGCTCGATGTCGCCCACGACCTCGAGGCCGCGCGCGCGCGCCACGGCGAAGAACGGCTCCGTGAGCGGGACTCCCGGGGAGGCGACGACGCACAGCGCCCCGTCGAGGAGTGCGGCATCGAGCGAGCCTAAGCGCAGCGGGATGCCGGCATCGAGCGAGACAAGCGCGGCGAGCTCGGGGGGCGCGGTGCGCGTGTCGGTGACCGCCAGGCGCCACCCCTGCGCGCGCAGGTAGCGCGCCGCGGACAGCCCGGTTCGGCCGAGTCCCACGATCACGGCATAAGGGCGCTTGTCCGCGGAGCCTGTCATCGCAGCTTCAGCGTCGCCAGGCCCGAGAGCACGAGCAGCAGCGAGATGATCCAGAAGCGCACGATCACCTTCGGCTCCGCCCAGCCCTTGAGCTCGAAGTGATGATGGATCGGCGCCATGCGGAAGATGCGCCTGCCGGTGAGCTTGAAGGACGCCACCTGCAGGATGACGGACGCGGTCTCGAGCACGAACACGCCGCCCATCCACAGCACCACCAGCTCCTGCCGCACGATCACCGCCAGCACCCCGATGGCCGCGCCGATCGCCAGCGCCCCCACGTCGCCCATGAAGACCTGAGCCGGGTAGGAGTTGAACCACAGGAACCCGAGTCCGGCACCGGCGAGCGAGGCACAGAAGACCAAGAGCTCGCCGGCGCCGCGGATCTCGGGAATCTGCAGATAGTGGGCGAACACCGCGTTGCCGCTCGCGTAGGCGAATATGCCGAGCGCCGAGGTCACGAGCGCCGCCGGCATGATCGCGAGCCCGTCGAGGCCGTCGGTGAGGTTTACCGCGTTGCTCATGCCGACGATCATCAGATAGGCGAGCACGATGAAGCCGAAGGCGGTGAGCGGTGTGTGGAAAGTCTTGAAGAACGGCAGGAACAGCGTCGTCTCGGCGGGCTCGGCCGCGGTGTAGTAGAGCGTGGCCGCGGCGGCAAGTCCTGCGACCGACTGCCAGAAATACTTCCAGCGCGGCACCAGCCCCTTGGGGTTGCGGACCATGAGCTTGAGATAATCGTCGTAGAAGCCGATCAGGCCGAAAGCGAAGGTGACGGCGAGCACCATCCACACCAGGCGGTTCGTGAGCTCCGACCACAAGAGCGTGCTCACGAGCGTCGTGATGAGGATCAGCGTGCCGCCCATGGTCGGCGTGCCCGCCTTCAGCAAGTGCGTCGGCGGGCCGTCGTCGCGCACCACCTGGCCGATCTGCCCGCGCACCAGCCGCGCGATCAGCGACGGGCCGATGACGAGCGACAGCCCGAGGGCCGAGACCGTCGCCAGAATGGCGCGGAAGGTGAGGTAGGCAAAGACATGCGTCCCGGGGACGCGGCCTGCCAGATGCTGCGTGAGCCAGTAGAGCATTCAGTGCCCCCCCGTGGCCGGGGACGGATCGCTCGAGAGCGCCTCGACCACGCGCTCGAGGCGATTGAAGCGGGAGCCCTTGACGAGGAGCCGCACCTGTGCACCCGCAGCGTCGACCGCCGCGCGCAGCGCCGCGGCGAGCGCCGGCACGTCCGCGAAGGACTCGCCGCCCGCACCAAAGGCCCCGGCCGCGCGCGCGGCGAGCGGCCCCGTCGCGTACAGCCGCTCGATGCCCGCGGCACGCGCGAACTCCCCGAGCCGCTCGTGCTCCTCGAGCGCGTAGGCGCCGAGCTCGGCCATGTCCCCGAGCACCAGCCAGCGTCGGCCCGGGAGCGTCGCGAGCACCTCGATGGCGGCGCGCACCGAGCTCGTATTCGCGTTGTAGGAATCGTCGATCAGCCAGCCGCCGCCGGCAGCGCGGCGGAACTGCAGCCGCCCGGGAACGGCGCGCACCGCCGCGAGCCCGCGCACGATGTGCTCGAGCTTCGCTCCCGCGGCGGCCGCGGCGGCCGCGGCGGCCAGCGCATTGGCGACGTTGTGAGCGCCGCCGAGATTCAGGCGGATGGCGGCGGCGCCGAGCGGCGCGCTGAGGCGGAAGCTCGTGGTGAAGCCTTCGGATCCTACCGAGGCCGCGACCTCGCTCGCCGAGAAGTCGGCGGACCTCGCGAGGCCGAAGGTGACGACACGCGCGCTCGTCGAGGCGCGCCACAGAGCCGCGTACGCATCGTCGGCATTGATCACCGCGGTGCCTGAGGAGCTGAGCCCCGCGACCATCTCGCCCTCGGCGCGCGCCACACCCTCCAGGCTCCCGAAGCCTTCGAGGTGCTCGGCCCCGGCGTTGGTGATGAGGCCGACGGTCGGGCGCGCGACCTCGACCAGGTGCGCCACCTCGCCCGCGTGGTTGGCGCCCATCTCCACCACCGCGAACGCTTCCGCGCCGGTGAGGCGCAGCAGCGTCAACGGCACGCCGATGTGATTGTTGAGGTTGCCGCGGGTGGCGAGGCACGGGCCGGCCTCGCCGAGGATCGCCGCAGTCATCTCCTTGGCGGTGGTCTTGCCGTTGCTGCCGGCGACGCCCACCAGGGCGCCGCTGAACTGCGCGCGCCAGGCGCGCGCGGCGCGCTCGAGCGCGGCCTGCGTGTCGGCTACCACGATCTGCGCGAGCGACACCGGCTGCTCGCGCTCCACCACCGCGCCGGCGGCGCCGGCGGCGGCCGCGGCGGCCACGAACTCGTTGCCGTCGAACTTCACTCCGCGCAGCGCAATGAAGAGCTCGCCCGCCTGGAGCGCGCGCGAGTCGCTCACCACGTTGGTAAAGCTACGATCGGCGCCGGCGAGGCGGCCGCCTGCGAGACGCGCGAACTCCCCGAGCGTGCGCCTCATGAGCTCGCCTCCCGCAGCGCCTCCATGACCACCTGGCTGTCGCGGAACGGCCGGCGCCCGGTGCCGAGGATCTGGTAGTCCTCGTGGCCCTTGCCGGCTATCAGCACCACATCGTCGGAGAGGCTGCGGCTCAGAGCGAGGCGGATCGCGAGCGCGCGGTCGTGCTCGATGACGAGCGGCGTCTGCCGGGAGATCCCGGCGAGGATGTCGGCGACGATGCCCGCGGGGTCCTCGGTGCGCGGGTTGTCGTCGGTCACGACGAGGTCGTCGGCGAGCTCGGCGGCGATGCGGCCCATGAGCGGGCGCTTGCCGGCGTCGCGATCCCCGCCGCACCCGAAGACCACGCGCAGCTTTCCCGCGCAGTGCAGCCGCGCGGCGCGCAGCGCCTTCTCGAGCGCGTCGGGAGTGTGCGCGTAGTCGACGATCGCTAGCGGCGCGAGTCCCCGCCCGCCGAACATCTCCATCCGCCCGCTCGCCGCCCGGCAGCGGCCGAGCGCACGCACCGCCGCGGCGAGCGGCACGCCCCAGGCGAGCAGCACCGCGAGCACGGTGAGGCAATTGTCCACGTTGAACTCGCCCATGAGCCGCACCGCGAGCTCGGCCTTACCGAAGCTCGAGTCGATGGCAATCGTGAGCCCGGTCGGCTCAGGCTGCACGCGCACCGCGCGCACGACCTGCCCCGCGCCGGCCGCACGCCAGGCCGCCGCGCGCGTCGTCACCGTGAGCTGCGCCGGGGACGCCTCGGCGGCGAGAGCTGCGCCGAACGGATCATCGACGTTGATCACCCGGTGAGCGAGGCCGGGGACGCGGAACAGGCGCGCCTTGGCCGCGCCGTAGGCGTCCATGGTGCCGTGGTAGTCGAGGTGGTCGCGTGTGAGGTTGGTGAAGGCGGCGGTATTGAAGCGCACGCCGTTCACCCGGCCCTGATCGAGCGCGTGGCTCGAGACCTCCATGCTCACGCACTCGGCGCCGAGCGCACGCAGCGCCGCGAGCTGACGCTGCACGCTGACCGCATCGGGCGTGGTGTGCACGGTGGAGGTCAGCTGCGGCGGCCGGCCGAAGCCGAGTGTTCCCATGTAGGCGGCGGGCTTGGGTATGGCCTCGAGCGCCTGCGCCAGCAGCCACGCGCAGGTGGTCTTGCCGTTGGTGCCCGTGATCCCGGCGACGGTGAGCGCGGCGGAAGGCGCGCCGAAGAAGCGATCGGCGATGACCCCGGCGTGCTCGCTCAACTGCGCGAGTGCGGCCACGAAGGCTCCCGCAGGAGGCTCGGAAAGCGCCTGCGCCTCCATGCCGTCCGGGTCGTAGAGTACCGCGCGCGCGCCGCGCCGCAGCGCTTCCGCCGCAAAGCGCATGCCGTGATGCGTGCGTCCGCGGCAAGCTAGGAACAATGCCCCCGGGGTCACCGCGCGGCTGTCCGCCGTCACGTCGCTCACCACGAGCTGCGCGGGCGCCGCGAGCATTCCCGCGGTGAGCTCGGCGAGCGAGCGGCCGGGCGGGGCGGGGTGCGGCTGTGGGCTCATCGCAATGCCGCCGTGCGCAGATTGTCGGGCGCGGGGCTCGAGGGCAGCTCCTCCGGCCGTCTCACGGGCGCATCGGGCGCGACCGCGAGCAGTCGCAGCGCTCCGCCCATGACGCGGGAGAAGACCGGGGCGGCGACCTGCCCGCCCATGTGCTGGCCTGCGCCCGGCTCGTCGATCACTACTACGGCGGCGAGCCTCGGCGCGGTCTCGGGAGCCACGCCGGCAAACACCGCCATGTAGCGATCGGTCGAGTAGCCTCCGGCGGTCGCCTTCCACGCAGTGCCGGTCTTGCCGGAGACGCGGTAGCCGGGAATCGCCGCGAGCTTGCCGGTACCCTCGGCTGCCACCACCGATTCGAGCATGGTGACGAGCTCGCGGCACGTGGATCCCTCGAGCACGCGCGTGCCGGGCACTTCCCGCTCGGCCGCGAGAAACGATATCGGGCGGGCGATGCCGAGCGCGCCGATGGTCGCGTAGGCGTGGGCGAGCTGCAGCGGGGTGACCGAGAGGCCATAGCCATGTGACATCGTGGCGATGCCGATCGGCCGCCACTGCGAGTAGGCCGGCAGGAGCCCCGCGGACTCGCCCGGATAGCCGCTGGTGGTGACCTCGCCGAAGCCGAGCCGCATGAGCGTCGACCACGCCTGCTGAGGGGCGAGGTTGAGTGCGATGTGCGCCATGCCGACGTTGGAGCTCCTGGCGAGTATCGTGGCGATGTCGATGCGCCCGAAGTTGTGCTCGTCCTCCTCGATCTTTGCGCCCACCTTGAAGAAGCCGGGCGAGGTGTCGATGATGCTGTGCGAGTCGTACTTGCCGGCGGCGAGGGCCGCGGCGACCCAGAACGGCTTGATCGAGGAGCCCGGCTCGAAAATGTCGGTGGCGGCGCGGTTGCGATAGTCGGCGGCCTGCATCTGCTCGCGGTCGTTGGGGTTGTAGGCGGGCTGGTTCACCATGGCGAGCACTTCGCCGGTGGTGACGTCGAGCACCACGATCGAGCCGGCGCGCGCCCGCTGGTCGCGCACCGCCGCCTTGAGCTCGCGGTAGGCGAGATACTGGATGCGCAGGTCCATCGACAGCACCAGGTCCCGCCCCGGGCGCGCCGGGCGGATGCTCTCGA
>DAHUXE010000199.1 GCA_027307325.1 Gammaproteobacteria bacterium
ATCGTGCGCGAGGCGGGCGGCACCTTCACCGATCTCGAAGGCAGCGCGGTCGGCCTCGCGACCACCAGCGTGCTCGCCACCAACGGACATCTGCACCAGACGGTGCTGGCTGCGCTTGGCTAGCGTCTCCGGCTTGCCTCACGGGCGAAAGCCGCGCCTTTCGCCCGTCGCCGATCGAAGCTGCGGCGTTGGTCCGCAAAAATCGCCGGCAGGCGATTTTTGCCAAGGGATCAGGCGCTGACGAATACCCGCCGGCCTTCCTGGTCGAGCTGCATCATCGGTGCGAGGTAGAGCTCACTCAGTGCCTCGGCGGTCAGCGCCTGACTCACCGCGCCGAGCGTCCAGCGACCGTCGCCGTGCAGCAGCAATACCCGGTCGGCGAAGCGCGCGGCGAGTGTTGGATCGTGCAGCGTCGTGATGACGGTGCGGCCGGAGCGCGCCAGCTCGCGGAACAGTCCGAGCACCACCAGCTGGTGATGGGGATCGAGGTGGTTGGTCGGCTCATCGAGCAGGAAGATGCCCGGCTGCTGCGCCAGCAATGCCGCCACCGCCACGCGCCGCTGCTCGCCTCCCGAGAGCGTGTCGGTGCGGCGCCCGGCGAAGTCGCCCATGTCGACCGACGCGAGCGCATCGTGTGCCAGGCGCTCGTCCTCGGCCGTCTCCCACTGCCAGAGGGCGAGATGCGGGTGGCGGCCGATCAGCACGGTCTCCATCGCCGTGGTGACGAAGGCATCTTCGAGATCCTGGGGCAGCAGCCCGAGGCGCAGCGCGATCGCGCGGCGCTTCATCTGTGCCAGCGGCACGCCATCGAGCAGCAATTCCCCGCAGGCAGGCCGGCGCAGGCCGGCGAGGGTATGCAAGGTCAGGGTCTTGCCCGAGCCGTTGCGCCCGAGGATCGCGACCAGCTCGCCGGGCGCGAATTCGAGCGAGAGTTCGCGGACCAGCTCGCGTGCGCCCGCGCGCACGCTCACCGCGCGCGCGGCGAGCCGCGCCGCCGCGCCGGGGCGCACGCTCGCGCCATTGCCGCTCTTCACGGCTGCGTCCACCGGATCTCCAGCGCCGTTGCCGCACCCGCCACCTCGCCTCTGAGGCTGTGGGGTATCTCGGATTCCTGCGGACTCAACGCGCGGCGCACCGCCATGATCTCCGCCTCGGCCTGCGGGTAGAGCGGCTGCTGCCCGGGATCGCCGTAGCCGCTCGGATAGAGCGGCTCCCCGGTGGCGAAATCGTACTTATCGCTCGCGCCCACGGTGTGCAGCAGCTCGTGCGCGATGACGATGTCGTTGGCGCCCGTCATGGCGCCGGCGGCGAAGGCATGCACGACGCCGACCAGGCCCTTCTGCATGCCGTGCGAGTCGGGCGCGCGCTCGAGGGTTGCAGGGTCGTGGTAGACGACGAACAGGCGGATCCTGGACGGCACGCGCCCCGGCACGGTGCTCGCGTGCATCGCGTACCACCGCAGTTTCAGGCTCCACCATGCGATGCCGAGCGGACCGGCGCCCGGCGCGAGCGCCGGCGGCAGCTCGCTCCCCTCGGGGTAGAGCTCGACGTGCACGGGCTCCTCGACCGTCACGCCGTAGCGATGGGCCTCGCGCGCGAAGAAAATCTCGATGGGGACGAAGTCCTCGCGCTTCAGCGCGTCGATGTAGGCCTGCGACGCGGGGCTGCCGTCGCCATTCAGGGGGTAGACGCCCACCCACAGCGTCTTGCGCCAGCTCTGGGTGTGAACGCGCTCGAGCCACTGCCCGAGCGCCACCGCGCCGAGCACCAGCAGCAGAGCGAGGATGCGGATGTTCTTCCACACGGAGACCGGTCAGGGGCGCCGCGCGGGCGCGCCGTGGCGCAGCCGGCCGCGCATCAGGGCTGCAGCCGCGTGACCTGCCACGCGCCCGCCTCGAAGGCGCCGCCGGGCGCGCTGCGCAGTGTGCGCGTCCAGCGCGCGCGGTCGTGGATGCGGCCCTCGCTGCCCTCGACCCACAGCTCGACTGCGTCGGCCCACAGGCGATAGCCACCCCAGTGCGGCGGGCGCGGCACGTCGATCTCGAGGTTCGGATCGACTCCGGGGCTTCCGGGGATCGGCGCGCCGAAACGCTGCGCCGTCGCGGCCACTGCGCGCTCGAGCGCCGCACGCGAGGGTACCGGCTCGCTCTGCGCGCTGGCCCAGGCGCCGATGCGCTTGTCCCAGCTGCGCGATGCGAAGTAGGCGTCGCTCTCGGCGGCGGGGCTCGGTACCACCGCACCCTCGAGGCGCACCTGGCGGCCGAGTGTGTCCCAGTGCATCACCGCGGCGACGCGCGGGTTGTCGGTGAGCTGCCGGCCCTTGCTCGACTGATAGTTGGTGTAGAAGACGACGTAGCCCGGCTGCGGCACGATGTCGCGGCAGAGCACGACGCGCGCCGACGGTCGCGCGTCCGGCGTCGCGGTCGCGAGCACCATGGCATTGGCGTTCGGCTGGCGGCGTGCCGCCCAGGCGTCCGCGAGCCAGCGCACGACGACCGCGAGCGGCTCGGCGGGCAGCGGATCGGGCAGCAGTTCTGTGTGCTCGGTCACGTGATAGGCTCGGCCGCATGATACCGCTCTCGCGCATCGCGGGCCGCATCCTCAAGTGGGTCGGGCTCGTGGCCGGGAGCCTCACGCTGCTCGCGCTCGTGCTCTTTGCGGTGGTGTTCGCGATCAACTGGCGCGATGAGCCGCTCACGCCGCAGGCGCGCGCGCTGCTCGCAGCGCCGCCCAATCCGCTCAAGGCCGACGACAACATCTATGTCGCCATGGCCGGGTTCACGGCGCCCGCCGGCGCCGCGGTGATCACGAGCGGCGAGTCCCGCATCGGTTACTACAACGAGCACCTCGAGGCGGTGCTGCACGATCCGTCGGCACAGGCGCTCGGCTCGCTCACGCTCAAGGACAGCCAGGCGCTCGGGTTCCAGGGCCAGGCGGAGTTCGTGCAGCCGCTCACCGGCTCGCTGTGGGAAGAGGTGCCTCCACACCGCTCGCAGGTCGAGGCCCTCACCGTGCTGAACGGCGAGCTCTATCAGCGCTATCTCGCGCTCGAGCGGCTGCCCGGATACTTCGAGACCGCGCGGCCGAGCTACCTCGCGCCGGCCGTCTTCGTTCCCACCGAGGTGCGGTATCTGTTCCTCGAGGACACGGTGCTGCGGCTGCGCGGCGGGAGCGCGCCCGAGCAGCGCGCGGCGCTCGATCAGCTGATCGCCGACGTGGGACTGTGGCGGCGCGTGCTGACCGGGCAGGGACTCATGATCTCGAAGATGCTGGCGCTCGCCTACCTCGAGTCCGACTATCTGGTGCTCGCCGACATGATCGCCGACCCGCAGTCCGCGGTCCCCCTCGGTCCCGACGACGCCGACAACGCCGCGCCGCTCTTTGCCCTGCGGGACTTCGACCTCGGCACGGCGTTCGCCGGCGAGTTTCGCGTGCAGGCATCGCTGCTCGAGCAGACGCAGTATCTTTACACGATCGGCTGGACCCCGGAGGCCGCGCGCACCGGCGCGCCGCGCACCTGGAGCGGGCGGCTCGGGAGCGAGGTCAGCGGGCACTTCTTCAAGCTCAACGCGACGGTGAATCTCTTCGCGCAGCAGGCCGGGCGGCTGATGGCGCTCGCGCCCGGCGCCGGAGTGGCGGCTGCGGACAAGGAGCTCGCGGACTCGAGCCTCTCGGCCTGGAGCCTCCTCGGGGCGTACAACCCGATCGGCAGGCTCCTCGCCGGCATCGCCGCTCCCATGGGCGTTACCTACCCGCTGCGTGCCTGGGACGCGGCGGGGCTGCAGCGCCTGGTGCGCGCCGGGTACGAGATCCGCCGCCAGCGGATCGCCCCGGCCGACATTCCGGCCTTTCTCGCCCGGCATCCGGAGTGGTCGACGCACCCCGGGGACGGGCGGCCGTTCCTCTGGCTCCCGGAGAGCCGCGAGATCCGTGTACAGACCATCGGCGAGCAGCCGCACGGCAGGCGCTTCTCCATCCGCATCTGGCAGGCGCCGCCGCCGGGGGCCGACGCGCCGCAGATTTCCCCCGCTTCCCTTGCGCCTCCCGCCCCGCCCCGATAGAAAGGAGGCGGATTTCCGCGAGAAGGCACCCCTTCCCATGACGCGCGAGACCGTGACGCTGGAGGACCTGCGCCAGCGAGTGACCGATATCGACCGCCAGCTGATCGCGCTGGTGGCGGAGCGCAAGTCCCTGAGCGAGGAGGTCGCGCGGGTGAAGCGCGCCACCGGCCGCTCGACTCGCGATTACGAGCGCGAGCGCGAGGTGCTTCTCGGGGTGCGCAGCATGGCCGCCGAGCGCGGGGTGTCGCCGGAGCTCGCCGAGCAGCTGCTGCGTCTTCTGATCCGTTCCTCTCTCACCACGCAGGAGCAGCTGAGCGTCGTGGCGCGCGGCGCCGGCACCGGGCGGCGCGCGCTGGTCATCGGCGGCGCGGGCAAGATGGGCGCCTGGTTCGTAAATTTCCTCGCATCGCAGGGCTTTGCGGTCGAGGTCGCCGACCCCGTGCAGGGCGGCGGCTCCGGGAGCGCGCGGGTCGCGGACTGGCACAGCACCGACTTGAGGCACGACTTCATCGTCCTCGCGACCCCGCTCGGCGTGACCGACGCGATCCTGCGCGATCTGGCGCTGCGCCGTCCGCCGGGAGTGATCTTCGACGTCGGGTCGCTCAAGTCGCCGCTGCGCGCGGGCCTCATGGCGCTCAAGTCCCACGGTTGCAAGGTGACGTCCGTCCATCCGATGTTCGGTCCGGACACCGAGCTGCTGTCCGGCCGCCACGTCATCTTCGTCGACCTGGGGAACGCGGGCGCGCTGGCCGCAGCGCGCGAGCTGTTCTCCTCGACCATGGCCGAGCAGGTGGTCATGAGTCTCGACGACCACGACCGCCTGATTGCCTACGTGCTCGGGCTCTCGCACGCGCTCAACATCGCCTTCTTCACCGCGCTCGCCGAGAGCGGTGAGGCGGCGCCGAGGCTCGCCCGCATGTCGAGCACCACCTTCGATGCGCAGCTCGACGTGGCGGGCCGCGTCGCCCAGGACAGTCCCGAGCTCTATTACGAGATTCAGAGCCTCAACGACTACGGCGCCGAATCGCTCGAGGCCCTGTCCCAGGCGGTCGAGCGCGTGCGCACGGCGGTCCTGTCGCACGATCACGATACTTTCGTTGCTTTGATGCGCCGCGGGCGCGATTATCTGGAGGACAGGCGCACTGTGACGGAGCGCCGGGCCTGAGGGACCAGTCTCAATGAGCCGATCGAGTACCGGGTCGCGCCGCAGCGCCGAGCTCGCCGAACCCGGCCAGGGCGCCGATCCTGGCGAGACGCTCGAGCGCGAGAACGGCGCGCTCAGAGCGCGCCTCGCGGCGCTCACCGAGGAGGTGAGCCGCAACGAGTCGCTGCTGCGCAAGTCGCAGGAGCGGGAGCTCGAGCTGCTGCGTGCCGGCTCGCTGGCGCAGCTGTTCGAGCGGCTGCTCGTCGGACTCAGGGCCTCCTACCAGCTCGACGGCGTCATGCTGGTGCTCAACGACCCGCAGCACGAGATCCGCCACCTGATCTCGGGCGATGACCTGGCGCACGGCCCGCAGGCGGGCGTGCTGTTCGTCGCCGCGCTCATGACCGTGGCGCCGCAGCTCGGTGCCCTGGAGCGGCCGTGGCTCGGGCCGTATCAGCGCGCCGATCACGAGCTGCTGCTGCCCGGGCGGGACCATCCGGCGAGCCTCGCGCTCATTCCGCTGCGGCGGCACGATGAGCTCGACGGCGTGCTGGTGTTTGCCAGCAACGACCCGTTCCGCTTCACCCGCGAGCTCGCCAGCGATTTCCTCGCGCACCTCGGGCTGGTGGCGGCGATCTGCGTGGAAAACGCCGTCAACCGCGCGCGCCTGTTGCGCAGCGGACTCACCGATTTCCTCACCGGCTTTCACAACCGCCGCTACCTGCACGCCCGCCTGCGCGAGGAGCTGGCGCGCGCGCAGCGCGCCCGGCTGCCGCTCGTGTGCCTCATGATCGACGTCGATCACTTCAAGCGCATCAACGACCAGTACGGCCATCTGGCCGGCGATGCGGTGCTGCGCGAGGTGGCTCAGCGGATCGATACCGAGATGCGCATCAGCGACACCGGTGCGCGCTTCGGCGGCGATGAGTTCGCCATGGTGCTGGCGCAGGCCGACATCGCCGACGGGGAAAGAGTCGCCAGGCGCGTGCTGCACGCGGTGCGCCAGGAGCCCATCCCGATCGGCACCGGGCCCGACGCGGCGAGCGAGACCGTGACGCTGTCGATCGGCGTCGCGGCCGCGAATCCGGGCCCCGGCCCGCACGACTACAAGGTCCTCGCCGAGCGGCTGATCGCCGAGGCGGATGCCGCGCTCTACCGCGCCAAGAGCGCCGGGCGCAACCGCGCGGCCACCTCGCCCAACATCGTCGTCTAGGAGCGCTGCACCCTGCGGACCCCCGGCGTGCGTATTCCTCTGGTAGTAAGCACGCTCACCCGGAGGCCCGCCATGTACGCCCCTCGCCAGCACGCCCGACTGCCCGCACTGGCCGCTGCTGCCTGCCTGAGCCTGCCCCTCGCCGCCACCGCCCGGGGTGCGGAGCTCGAGCTGCCGTCGTTCCCGGACTTGAGGGAGCAGGCGACCGAGTCGGTCGACCTCACGCTCGGCTGGATGCCGCTGCACCTGATGGGATGGCTGATGAACGACGGCGACCCCGACGCCGCCCAGGTCAAGGAGACCCTCAAGGGATTGAAATCGGTGCAGATCCGCAGCTACCAGTTCAACGCCGACTACGCCTATCCGCAGGCGGATCTCGATCGGCTGCGCGCCCGGCTCGCGGCGCCGGGGTGGAGCCCGCTGGTGCAGGTGCGCAAGCGCGGCGACCGGGACGGGCAGGACAAGGAGAAGGTCGACATCTACGTCACCCTGGAGGATAAGAAAGTGAAGGGGCTGGTGATCATTGCCTGCGAGCCGCGCGAGCTCACCATCGTCAACATCATCGGCACGATCGACCTCGAGCAGATCGCGGGTCTGCGCAGGACTTTCGTGCCCCCGGCGAAGCGGATTGCCCAGCTGCCACCGCAGGCGTAACTCGAGACGACCGACGAAAGTGACGCGGACACGATGTGAGCGGGGACGAGGAATGTGCGGGTGGCGAGCTGCTGACGCGAGCCATGGCCGGCGAGCGCGCGGCGTTCGGCGCGCTGGTGCGCTCGCACCAGCGGCTGGTCTACAGCTTAGGCCTGCGGATGCTGGCGGACCGCCACGCGGCGGAGGATCTGGCGCAGGAGGTATTCCTGCAGCTCTATCGCAACCTCGCCGCGGTGAGCTCGGAGGCCCATCTCGCCTTCTGGCTGCGCAAGGTGACCGTGCACCGGGCGATCGACCGGCTGCGCCGCGAGCCGCGCAACGAACTCGCCCCCCTCGAGGAGGCGCAGCTGACGGCGGGCGAGGCGCACTCGGGCGACCCGATCCTCGAGCGCCGGCTGCGCAGCCTCCTCGGGCTGCTGCCGCCCGCGGCGCGGGCGGTGGTGCTGCTGCGCTACCAGGAGGATCTCGATCCTGCGGACATCGCACGCACGCTCGGGATGCCGGTCAATACCGTGAAGAGTCACCTGAAGCGCTCGCTCGCCGAGCTTCGTGAGCGCATGACTTCGACCGCAGGCGCGCCGACATGAGCGACGACACACACGATCCGGAATCGCACGAGCTCGAGCGGCGGCTGCGGGCCGCGCTCCGGCCGGTGAATCCGCGCGAGGGATTCGCCGCGGGTGTACTGGCGCGCGTCGCGGCCGAGCCGGCGCGCCGGCCGCGCGCGCCGGCGGTGGCGAGCTGGCTCGCCTTCGGGCTCGCCGCCTCGGGGGTGCTGGGGGGGCTGCTCGCGCACGAGTGGCAGGTGCGGCGCATCGAGCAGGGACGCGAGGCACGCCGCCAGCTGATCGAGGCGCTGCGCGTCACGGACGAGAAGCTCAACCTCGCGTATCGGGTCGTGAATTCACGGGAGAGCGCCGCTCCTCCCGAGCACGCGGGTGCATAGGCTATGAAGGTGCTCTTCCCGGGATGGCGATGGCTGGCCGCTCCGCTCCCGGCCCTGGCGGCATCGGCGGCGCTCGCTGCGCCGCCCGCGATGCTCAATCTTCCCGATTTCGATGCGCTCGCTGCCAGGGCCACCGAGACCGTCAACATCTCGCTCGACACCGCGCTCCTCGGCCTGGCGGCGAGTTTCCTCGACTCAAGCAATCCCGACGACGCGGCTACCAAGGAGCTGATCGCCGGGCTCAAGGGCATTTACGTCAGGAGCTATACCTTCGGCCAGGATTTCGCCTACCCGTCGGCGCAGGTCGACCTGGTGCGCAAGCAGCTCGCCCCGCCCGCCTGGCAGCGCCTGCTCGAGGTGAACAGCACCAGGGACCACACCCACGTCCAGATCTATGTCAACGTCGATCGGGGCGTCGCCAACGGGCTCGCGATCATCGCCAGCGAGCCGCGCGAGTTCACCATCGTGAACATCGTCGGCTCGATCGACCTCGCCAAGCTCCGCCGCCTCGAAGGCAAGTTCGGCATACCGAAGCTCGACCTGCCGGGCGGCAGCGACGGCCGCACCGAAGGTGGCAAGGACGACCGGCCGCAGGGTAAGTAGGGCGGGCGCAGGCGGTGCGGAGGCTCTCCATGAAGACGGTCCGGGAACCCCGCAGCCACGAAGGGGTCCAGGTGTCATGATCCGGCTCGTGGACTGTTTCCGCTTCACCTGGCTTGCAGTCTGCCTCACCGGGGTCGCGGCCTGCGGCAGCGGCGGATCTTCGCCCCCGCCGGTTCCGGTCCCGCCGCCGACTTCCCCGCCCGTGCCGCAGCAGATGGGCTCGGTCACCCTCAGCCCTCAGAGTGCGGCGCTCGGCAGCGCGCAGGCACAGCAGTTTGCGGCGACGTCAACGGGTGCCGGGACGCTGGTCTGGACTGTGAACGGTATCGTCGGCGGCAATTCCAGCGTCGGCACTGTGGACAGCGCGGGCGACTATCGGGCGCCGCCGACCGTGACACGCAGCGCCAACGTCGTCGTACAGGCGGCGCTCTCGAGCGCTCCGCAGACGAATTTCGCCACCGCCGTACTGGCGCTGGTGCAGCCGGGCGATGTCCAACCGACCGCGAATCCTCAGGTTGCGCAGTACACGCTCAATCTGCCGCAGCCCGGCACGGTGCTGGCGCAGTTCGGCACCGATACCACCTACGGGCGCAGCACCTGGTCGCAGCCGACGCCGGCGACGCCGGTCAACTACGGCGGGCCGGTCACGATCGAGGTCGCGGGCATGCGCGGCAGCACGACTTACCACCTGCAGGCGCTGGCCACGCTGCCTGGCGGCGCGACCTACGCGGACGCCGACCGCACGTTCACGACCGGTGCGCCGCCGCCAACCCCGCCGGTCGAGATTACGACCCCTGCCGGCCTGACACCGCAGCCCGGGATCGAGCTCTTCGACAGCGCCGAGCTGGGCCTGCCTCTCTACAGCCCGTCGCTGGCGCAGGCCTTCGCCACGGATCTCGCCGGCAACGTCCTGTGGACGTACCGCTACGCCGGCACGCCGGCCAACGTAATCACGCCGATCAAGCTGCTGCCGAACGGGCACCTGCTGCTCAACCTCACGGTCACCACCCCCGCGACCGGGCCGCCCCTGCCCCCCGGCACCGCCAACGACATCCGCGAGATCGACCTCGCCGGCAACACCATTCACGACCTGCCGATGGCGACGCTCAATGCGGCGCTCGCCGCCAACGGATTCGCGGGCGTCAGTCTGTACGCCTTCAGCCGCGATCTCCTCGCGCTGCCGAACGGGCATTTCGTGCTGCTCGCCACCCTGGCGCAGAACGAGACCAACCTCACGGGATATCCCGGCACGACCCCCGTGTCGGGGGACGCGCTGGTCGACGTCGATGCGAACTACAAGCCCGACTGGGTGTGGAGCACCTTCGACCACCTCGACCTCAACCGCCACCCCTATCAGTTCCCGCCCGACTGGACGCACAGCGACGCGCTGCTCTATTCCCCGGACGATCACAACCTGCTGTTCTCGATCCGCAACCAGAACTGGATCGTCAAGATCGATTTTCAGGACGGTGCGGGAAGCGGCGCCATCCTCTGGCGGCTCGGCGCGGGCGGTGACTTCCAACTCGTGGGCGGGGTCGATCCCACGGATTGGTTCTATGCGCAGCACGGCATGAATTTCTTCGGGGCCAACACCAGCGGCCAGTTCGCGCTCGGCGTGTTCGACGACGGCGACGACCGGCCGGTCCCTCAGGGCGGGATCTGCGGAGTCGGGGGCGCGCCTGCCTGCTACTCGACGTCCGAGGTGCTGCTGGTCGATGAGGCGGGCAGGACGGCGACGCTGCTGCATCACTATGTGGCGGGGACGAGCCTCTACAGCTTCTTCGGCGGGCAGACCGATCCGCTCGCGAACGGCGACATCGAGGTAGATTTCTGTGCCGCGCAGCCCGGCGGCACGGTTGTGGAATACCAGCCAGGGGCGAGCGTGACCGAAACCTCGCCGCTCATCGTCTGGCAGGCAGTTACCCCCGGAGCCTACCTCTACCGTGCCCAGCGCCAGCCGAGTCTCTATCCGGGCGTGCAGTGGTAAGCAGGCGTGGCTCGCATCAGCGGTCAGAACCGCATGCCGATCTCGATCGGCAGGTACTCGAGCGTCGCCATTGAATTGACGCGCTGATAGCGTGCCTCTATGAACCAGCTGCGCCCGTAGCCTGCGGCGAACTCGACGCCGAAGCCTGCATCCCAGCCGAAGTTGGTTACTCCGTGCGACGCCACCACGGCTTCGCCGTAGCCGTAGCCACAGCAGCCGTAGCCGTAGCCATAACCGTAGCCGTACCCATAGCCATAGCCGTAGCCGAAGGGCAGCGCCTGATCGAGCTCGATGCGGGTGTAGTACGCGCCGACGCCCGCGATGCCGTAACCGCGCACGCCGTTGGCGATCGGCACGTGATAGAGCACGTGGGCGTTTGCCACCACGAGGGTACCGTAGCCATAGTCGACCTGTGTGCCGAGAGTCTGCTGGGCACTGTTGATATACGAGATGGTTGCGGAGTGCTCCGCGTAGCTCAGGTCGAAGCGCAGGTCGAGAGGAGATGATCCGGGCGTGTAACTCATGCCGAGGTCCAGCACATACCCGCCCTGCAGATAGTTCGCCGTCTGGCCGAGAGTGTCGCTGTATCCTCCCATCAGCTCCCAGTGAACGGGCGACTGCTGAGCGAGGGCGGGGTACGAGCCGAGCAAGGTCATCGCGAGCAACGCAGTTGCTGCCAGGATTCTCACGGGATGCACCCTCCTTCCCAATGTCGCGTACTGGCGATTGCAGGATAGACTGGGCGCCAGGTCAAGGGTTCGCGAGTCGGCGGCGCAGTTACATTTCGAGCGCTTCCGATACACAATTTTCTCTCGTCTGTCCGCGCCGGGCCCTGAGGCGCGCATAACCCCACGCATGCGGCCGCTCGCCGATACCCGCACTCTCCGTCCTACGGAGACCGCCCTGGCGCTCAAGCTCGTCAGCGAGATGAGCCTGCTGCGCCTCAAGACCCTCGCGCGGCTGCATGCGCGCGGGCTGCCGCCCGACCTGGGGTGGGAAGACCTGCTGCAGGAGGCGCTCACGCGCGTCCTGACCGGCGCCCGCCGGATTCCCGAAGGCATCGCCCCGGTGGCCTTCATCGCCGGCATCATGCGCAGCCTGCGGTCCGAGCACTGGAAGCGCTGCGGTGCAGCGCGCCGCCGCCGCAACGCCTCGGGCAGCTCCGGCATGTACTCCGCGCGCGGGATCGAGGGGCCAGATGTGGCTCCCGATCCCGAGCGCTCGCTGATCGCCGCCGAGGAGCTGCAGGCGATCGAGCGGCTGTTCGCGGACGACCCGGTGGCGCTCGGGATCATCGACGCACTCGGCGAGGGGCTGGCGGCGGGGCAGATCCGCACGGCGCTCTCGCTCACGAAGACCGAATATGACTCCGCGCGCAAGCGCATACGCCGCTGCCTGCTGCGGGAGGGACTCACATGCGGACCAAAGTGATCCAGGTGTTTCCGGAAACCGCGCTCGAGCGGATCCTGGACGCGCTCGAGCGCGAGCTCGTCGAGGCGAGCGATGCCGACATCCTCGAGGCCGCCCACGATCTCGGCATGAAGCCCGAAATGAAGGGCTCGGCGGCTTTTCTCGGCCTGCGTTACCCGGGCGTGCACAGGCCGGAGGATTATTTCGACCGGCAGTGGCTGCTGCGGGTGCTCAACGATCCGCGGCGCATCTGGCTGGCGAGCTCGGCGTTGCCGGCCG
>DAHUXE010000010.1 GCA_027307325.1 Gammaproteobacteria bacterium
TACGGCCGGTGCTCGCGCGCCAGGTATTCCACGCTCTGCATCTCGATGAGCCGGCTCACGGTGCGCTCGAAGGGCGCCCTGAGGCGCTCACCGCGATACAGCTGCGGAGGCGGTGCGGCCGCGGACACGATGAGGTTCACGTTGCGGTCGTAGAGCTCGTCGACGAGCTCGATGAAGCGCCGCGCCGCGTCGTCGTCGGTCGCCTCCAGCACCGGGACGCCGGCGACGATCACCGAGCGATACTCGCGCGCGATCTCGAGGTAGTCGTCATGGCTGCGGGGACCCAGGCACAGCGCCGCGAAATCGAACCACGCGACACTGGCCGCCGTGCGGATCACCTCGATGGCGCGTCCCGCGATGATGATGTCGCCGCCGGACTGCGCGGCATGGCCCCCCAGGCGGCCGAACAGCAGCGCCAGGCGCGCCGGGGTGTCGGGCGCACCCACGGGCAGGTAGACGCCCGCCTGGGCGAGCTCGCGCAACCGGTAGTCAGTCGCACCGCCGATCGGCAGTACCTCGAGATGCCGCTCGAGCAACTCGATCGCCGGCAGGAAGCGCGCGCGCTGCAGGCCGTCGCGGTAGAGCTCCTGCGGCGCGGTGTTGGAGGTCGCAACCAGCGTCACGCCGCGCCGGAAGAGGCCGGTGAACAGCCCGCTCAGAATCATGGCGTCGGCGATGTCAGTAACCTGCAGCTCATCGACACACAGCACGCTGACCTCGCGGGCGATGGTCGCGGCGACCAGCTCGAGTGGCTCGCGCTCATCCTTGAGCCGCGCGAGCTCGGCGTGCACCGCGTGCATGAAACGGTAGAAGTGCTGGCGGCGGCGCTGTGCGAACGGCAGGCTGGCGAAGAACAGGTCCATGAGCCAGGTCTTGCCGCGACCGACGCCGCCCCACAGGTACAGGCCACGCACCGGAGCGTCCGGCGGGCGCCGCCACAGGGCGGTGAGCCAGCGCGGTGCGCGCGTGCGCCGGCCCCGCAGCAGGCGCCGTCGCAGCAGCTCGAGCTTTGCCACCGCGGCGCGCTGCCCCGCATCGGGGCTGAAGCCACGCTCGCGGAGGGCGCGGGCGTAGAGCTGCCGCAGGTGCTTGCCGCCGTACACGCGAATCAGATCTGGAGCTCGGGGAGGTTGCGGAAGTGCTCGAGCGAGCGCGGGTTGGCAAGCGCGTCGACGTTCTTCACCGGCAGCCCGTGAATCACGTTGCGTACCGCGAGCTCGGTCAGCTTGCCCGACAGGGTGCGCGGCATGTCCGGCACCGCGACGATGCGCGCCGGCACGTGCCGCGGCGTGGTTTGCGTGCGGATGGCGCTGCGGATCTCGCCGCGCAGCTCCTCGGTGAGCTCTACGCCTTCCCTGAGGCGCACGAACAGCACCACGCGCACGTCGCCCTGCCAGTCCTGGCCGACCGCGAGTGACTCGACGATCTGCGGCAGCACCTCGACCGCACCGTAGATCTCCGCGGTGCCGATACGTACGCCGCCGGGGTTCAGCACCGCGTCCGAGCGGCCGTAGATCACGAGCCCGTCGTGCGCGGTGATGGCGGCGAAGTCACCGTGGTGCCACGCACCCGGGAAGCGCTCGAAGTAGGCGGCGCGGTAGCGCGAGCCGTCGGGATCGTTCCAGAAGTTGAGCGGCATCGAGGGGAAGGGCGCCGTGCACACCAGCTCGCCGCGCTCACCACGCAGCGGGCGGCCGTCGCCGTCGAAGATGTCGACCGCCATGCCAAGCCCGCGGCACTGGATCTCGCCGCGGTGCACCGGGCGGATCGGGCAGCCGAGGGCGAAGCAGGACACGATGTCGGTGCCGCCGGAGATCGAGGCGAGCGCGAGGTCGGACTTGACGCTCGAGTACACGAAGTCGAAGCCCTCGGGCAGGAGCGGCGAGCCGGTCGAGAGCAGCGTGCGCAAAGGGGTGAGGTCCACCGCGCGCGCGGGCTGGTACGCGCTCTTCTCGAGCGAGGCGAGGTACCTGGCGCTGGTGCCGAACACGGTGATGCGCTCGTCCGCGGCCATGCGCCACAGCACGCCGGGATCGGGGTGAAAGGGGCTGCCGTCGTAGAGCACGAGCGTCGCGCCGGTCGCGAGTGCGCTCATCAGCCAGTTCCACATCATCCAGCCGCAGGTGGTGAAGTAGAACAGCCGGTCGCTGCGCCCGAGATCGGTGTGCAGCAGGTGCTCCTTCTGATGCTGCAGCAGCGTCCCGCCGGCGCCGTGCACGATGCACTTGGGCACCCCGGTGGTGCCCGAGGAGTAGAGAATGTAGAGCGGATGATTGAAGGGCTGCGGAGCGCAGCGCAGCTGCGCCCCGGGCGCGCCGAAATCCATCCAGTGGCTGGCGCGGGCGGCGGCGGCGCCGAGCCGGGCGAGCTGCGGCCGCACCGCCACGTAGGGAACGACCACCACCCGCTCGATGGCGGTGAGCTTCTCGAGCACCTCCGCCACGGGTGCGAGTGAATCGAGCGTCTTGCCGGCGTAGAAGTAACCGTCGGCGGTGAACAGCACCTTGGGTGCGATCTGCCCGAAGCGGTCGAGCACGCCGTGCACGCCGAAGTCCGGCGAGCACGACGACCAGACGGCGCCGATGCTCGCCGTCGCCAGCATCGCGATCGCCGCTTCCGGCAGGTTCGGCAGGTAGCCGGCGACCCGATCGCCGGCGGCGACCCCCGCGGTGGCGAGCCCGGCGGCCACCCGCGCAACTTGCGCGCGCAGCTCGCGCCCGGAGAGTGCGCGCCGTGCGCCGCGTTCGTTGCAGAAGATCAGGGCGGGATGCCCGTCGGCGAATTTGAGCAGATTCTCGGTGAAGTTGAGGCGTGCGGCGGGAAAGAAGCGCGCTCCGGGCATCGCCGTCGGATGCTCGATCACAGGTCCCTCGCCGAAGGTCGCGCGCACATCCGCAAAGCGCGCGAGCTCGCTCCAGAACTGCGCCGGCGAGCTCAATGACCAGGCGTAGGTCGCCTCGTAGTCGGCGAGCGGCGTCCCGGTGCGGGCGGTCACGCAGCGCATGAAGCGCGTCAGGTTCGCGTTGGCGATGCGTTGCGCGGACGGGCGCCAGAGCTCGGACATGGGGCTAGGGGCTCACCGTGGGTCTAGAGTGACTGGTAGTTCGGGCCCGAGCCTCCCTCGGGCACGGTCCAGGTGATGATCTGGTAGGGATCCTTGATGTCGCACGCCTTGCAGTGCACGCAGTTGGCGGCGTTGATCTGCAGCCGCTTGCCGCCGCGGCCGTCCTCCACCATCTCGTAGACGTTCGCCGGGCAGAAGCGCTCGCAGGGATTGCCGAACTCACTCGCGCAGCGTCCCGCGCAGATGCTGGTGTCGGCCACTTTGAGGTGGATTGGCTGGCTTTCCTCGTGCGAGTTGCCGGCGAAGAAGACGAACGAGACCCGGTCGCGCGGCGGCAGGGTACGCGCCACCCAGTGCCGTTCCGGCGAGACGAAGTCCTCGAGCCTGGCGAGCCGCGACCAGTCGGCGGTGTTCTTGAGCGTCCAGGGCGAGTGCCCCGCGGTCAGCATCTCCCACGCCGAGTTGGCGAGCCCGAGCCACATGCCGCGCTTGAACGCGGGCTTGAAGTTGCGCACCTTCTTCAGCTCGCGTCCGCCCTCCGAAGCGCGCCACTTCGCGTCGAAGCCGGCGCCACCGCCGGTCGCGGCGATGTGCTCGCCGGCCAGCTTTCCCGAGCGGATCGCCTGGTGCACCCCTTTGATTTTGGCGAAGTTGAGCGTCCCGCCCGCATCGCCCACGAGGATCGCGCCGGGCATCTCCAGCGTCGGCGTCGACTGCCAGCCGCCGGCGGCGATGGTGCGGGCGCCGGCCGAGAGGATCTCGCCGCCTTCGAGCAGCGTCCTCACGCTCGGGTGATTCTTGTACTGCTGAAAGGCTTCGAAGGGCTTGAGGCGCGGATCGCGGTAGTCGAGGCCGACGATGTAGCCGACGTACACGCGGTCCTTGTCGAGGTGATAGAGGAAGCTGCCCGCATAGGTGCGCGAGTCGGCGGGCCACCCGAGCGCATGCTCGATGCGCCCGGGGCGCACACGCCCCGCCGGCAGCTGCCACAGCTCCTTGTAGCCGAGCGCGAAGGTCTGCGGGCAGTGACCGCGCGCGAGCTCGAACTTCGCGATCAGTTGCTTGGAGATCGAGCCGCGCGCGCCTTCGGCGAGCACCGTGAGCGGCGCACGGATCTCGACGCCCGCCGCGAAGTTCGGCCCCGGCTTGCCGTCGCGATCGAGCCCCATGTCGCCGCTCTGCACGCCCGCCACGGCGCCGTGCGCGTCGAGGAGCGGCGCGGCGGCGGCAAAGCCCGGGAAGATCTCCACCCCGAGGGCTTCCGCCCTGGCAGCGAGCCATGCGGTCAGCTGGCCGAGCGAGATGATGTAGTTGCCGTGGTTGTTGAACGGGGTGCTGTAGGTGAGCGAGGGCGGCAGGAGCTTCACCAGGAAGTCGGGCACCGGCTTGAAGGAGCCGCGGCGGGTGAGGATGCGGAAGTCGTCCTCGGTCGCCGGCACCTTCATGCCGGAGTATTCACGGCTCCACCCGGGCAGCAGCGCCTCCAGCGGGCCGGGCTCGAATACCGCACCGGAGAGCGAGTGCGCGCCGACCGCGGACGCTTTCTCCAGCACGCAGACGCGGGCCGCGGGCTTGAGCTGCCTGAGGCGGATCGCGCACGCGAGCCCCGCGGGGCCTGCGCCGACCACCACCACGTCGTACTCCATACGCTCGCGCTCGATTGCGCCGGCCGCGCCGTTCACTTCGCTCAAGATATCCCCCGGGGGCGCCGCGTGCGACGGCGCGATTGAAGCTGCAGCTTATTTCGGCTGCATGCGGATGGCGCCGTCCAGGCGCAGCGTGGTGCCGTTCAGCATCGGGATCTCGAACACGGATGCGACCAGCTGCGCGAACTCCTCGGGCTTCCCCAGCCGCGCCGGGAACGGCACCTGCGCGGCGAGCGAGTCCTGCACCTCTTGCGGCATGCCGTCCATCATCGGGGTATGGAAGATGCCGGGCGCGATCGACACGCAGCGGATGCCGAAGCGCGCCAGCTCGCGTGCTATCGGCAGCGTCATGCCGGCGACCGCCGCTTTGGTGGCGGCATAGGCCGCCTGCCCGATCTGACCTTCGAAGGCGGCTACCGAGGAGGTGTGGATCAGAACCCCGCGCTCACCATCCGTCCCCGGCGCGTTCTTCTGCATGATGGCCGCCGCGGCCTTGTCGCACAGGAAGGTGCCGATCAGGTTGATGTGGATCACCTTGGTGAAGAACTCGCCCGCCATCGGCCCGTTCTTGCCGAGCACGCGTCCGGCGCCGACCACGCCGGCGCAGTTGACGAGCAGGTTGAGGCGTCCGAGGTGCGCGGCGGCGGCGTCCATCGCGGCGTTGACCTCGATCTCGGAGGTCACATCGCAGCGCAGGAAATGCCCATGCGGGCCGAGCGCCACGGCGGCCGAACGCCCTGGACCTTCCTGTACGTCGAGGATTACGACCCTGCCGCCGTGGGCGCAGATGTGCTTCGCGACCGCGTGCCCCAGACCTGAGGCGCCGCCGGTGACGACGGCGCGGGCGTCCTGGATCTTCATGGGACCCCCTTGAGCCGTTGGCCGGCTACTTCACGAGCTCGACCGCGACCGCCACCGCCTCGCCCCCGCCGATGCACAGCGCGGCGATGCCGCGCTGGCCGCCGCGGCGGCGCAGCGCGTGCACCAGGGTCGTGAGGATGCGCGCACCCGTGGCGCCGATCGGATGGCCAAGCGCGCAGGCGCCGCCGCTGACGTTGACGCGCGCGTGATCGATGTCGATGTCGCGCATCGCGGCCATGGTCACGACCGCGAACGCCTCGTTGATCTCGTAGAGATCCGCGTCGTGCGGCTTCCATCCGAGCTGCTTGAGCACCTTGGCGATCGCGCCGACCGGAGCGGTGGTGAACCACTCGGGCTCCTGCGCGTGGCTCGCCCAGGCGAGCACGCGGGCCAGCGGCTTCACGCTGCGTGCCGCGGCAGCCTCGGCCTTCATGAGCACGAGCGCCGCAGCCCCGTCGGAGATCGAGGAGGAGCTGGCGGCAGTCACCGTGCCGTCCTTGTTGAAGGCGGGCTTCATGCTCGAGATCTTGGCTAAGTCGCAGGTGCCCGGGGTCTCGTCGCGCGCGATGACGGTGTCGCCCTTGCGGCCCTTGATGGTCAGCGGCGTCACTTCGCCGTCGAACTCGCCACCCTGGAGGGCGGCCATCGCCCGCCGCACCGATTCGGTGGCGAAGGCGTCCTGCTGGGCGCGCGTGAAGTTGTACCTGGCAGCGGTCGCATCGGCGAAGCAGCCCATCGACTTGCCGTCGAAGGGACTCGTGAGGCCGTCGCGCATCATGTGGTCGATCACCTCGCCCGAGCCCATGCGGTAGCCGCTGCGCGCCTTCGCCAGCAGGTACGGCGCATTGCTCATCGACTCGAGTCCGCCGGCGAGGATGACCTCGGCCGTGCCGGAGCGGATCTGCTCGGCCGCCATCATCACCGCCTTGAGGCCCGAGCCGCACATCTTGTTGATCGTGGTAGCCGGCACCGTCTGCGGGATCCCGGCGCCGAGCGCCGCCTGCCGCGCCGGCGCCTGCCCGAGGTTCGCCGGCAGGACGCAGCCCATGATGACTTCCTGGATGTCGCCGGGCGCGACACCGGAGGCCTGCACCGCGGCCTGGGCGGCTGCGCTGCCGAGCTGTACGGCGGTGAGCGGCGAGAGTGCGCCGAGGAAGGCCCCGATGGGGGTGCGCTTGGCGGATACGATGACGACGTCTGGAGCGGACATGGTGGCAGCCTCTGTTAGTTCAGCGGGCGATGCGCACCCGGCGCTTGAGCGGCGCACGGAGCGCGACCTGGGCGGCGCTGCGCGGACGCAGGCCCCCCTCGAATATGGCGACGAACGCCGCGGCGATCTCGGCAGGTGTCAACGACTGGTCCACACGGTACCAGTGGGCGATCCAGTTGAGAGCGCCGGCGAGCGCGAACGCGGTCATCTTCGGATCGCAGGGCTCGATCGAGCCGTCCTGGACGCCTTCGCGGATCAGCCGGCGGATCCCCTGGTCGATCTCGGACTTGAGCGCCTTGATGTGGCGGCTCATGGCGGGGGAGAGGTCCTGGTCCTCGGCGCGCACCATGCACCAGCCGAACTCGGAGGCCACCGCCTCCCCGTAGTGGCGCAGCACGGCGTTCAGGCGCGCGCGCGCCGGCAGCCCGAGATCCTTCACTTCGCGGAAGGCCGCGCGGATCGGCTCGATGCCGGCGAGGAAGCACTGGAACAGCAGGTGCTCCTTGTTGGTGACGTAGTAGTAGACCGTGGGCTTGGTGACCTCGAGCGCCGCGGCGATGTCATTGAGCGAGGTGTTGTGGTAGCCCTTGCGGTTGAAAGCGTGGGCGGCGGCGCGGATCACCGCCTCGCGCTTGACTTCGCGGTCCCGGCGGCGCGCCCGCCACGGCGAGGGGCTCGCGGCGGGAGACTTGCCCGCTGGCTGCGGACTGGCGCGGCGGCTGTTCATGGGTGCGCGGAGTATTATAGCGGCGCCTGAGGGGTGGGGTTGACCGCGGGCGGCGCAGCAAAGCGCGCGGACCGCCACCTGCGTTGACCCGTCGCTTCAGGCTCGATCATACTCATGAGTAGATATTCTACCCGAGAGTAAATTAACCGTGAACGCCCCCTTGAAGGGCGGCCCGGCGGCCGCTCCCG
The DNA here is from genome assembly GCA_027307325.1 of Gammaproteobacteria bacterium. GTDB lineage: Bacteria > Pseudomonadota > Gammaproteobacteria > Steroidobacterales > Steroidobacteraceae > 13-2-20CM-66-19. The sequence goes on from DAHUXE010000010.1 coordinate 7,697, forward strand.
GCATCGAGCTTACCGGCCGCCCGCCGCTGCGCTTCGTGTCCGCCGCCTCGCTGTTCGACGGCCACGACGCGGCGATCAACATGATCCGCCGGCTGCTGCAGGCGCGCGGCGCCGAAGTCGTGCATCTCGGGCACAACCGCAGCGTCGCCGACATCGTGCGGGCGGCGATCGATGAGGACGCCGATGCCATCGCGGTGAGCTCCTACCAGGGCGGCCACAACGAGTACTTCACCTATATGGTCGACATGCTGCGCGAGCGCGGCTACAGCCACATCCGCGTAGTGGTGGGCGGCGGCGGCACCATTGCGCCGCAGGAGATCGAGGCGCTCGAGGGGCACGGGGTGGAGAAGATCTACACGCCCGAGGACGGCCGGCGGCTCGGCCTCGCCGGCATGATCGACGACGTGTTCAAGCGCATCGGCGCGGTGCAAAAGCCGCCCTACGAATTCCGTCCCCTCAACGCGCGCGATCATGGCCTCGTGGCGCGCACCATTTCGGTGCTCGAGGGCGCGGCGGGGGTGGAGGAGCCGCAGGCCGGGCAGATCCGCCGCGCACTCGCTCGCTCGCGCCACCGCGCCCCGGTGATCGGCATCACCGGCACCGGCGGCGCCGGCAAGTCGAGCCTGACGGACGAGCTGCTCGCGCGCCTGACGCGCGCCTTCCCCAAGCTGCAGATCGCCGTGATCGCGATGGACCCCACGCGGCGGCGCAGCGGCGGCGCGCTGCTCGGCGACCGCATCCGCATGAACAGCCTGTCCTCCGACAACATCTACATGCGCTCGCTCGCCACGCGGCGCGCGCACCTGGCGACCTCGGCGGTCCTGCGCGAGGTGCTCCAGCTCTACCAGGCGTGCGGCTTCGATCTGGTGCTGGTCGAAACCGCCGGCATCGGCCAGTCGGACACCGAGATCGTCGACATGGTCGACCTGTCGCTGTACGTCATGACGAGCGAGTACGGCGCCGCCAGCCAGCTCGAGAAGATCGACATGCTCGACTACGCCGACTTCATCGTGCTCAACAAGGCCGAGAAGCGCGGCGCGGAGGACAGCCTGCGCGACGTGCGCAAGCAGTGGCGGCGCAATCACCCCGAGGCACCTAAGCTCGCCGACGCCGAGCTGCCGGTGTTCCCGACGATCGCGAGCCGGTTCAACGACCCGGGCGTCAACCGGCTGTTTGCGGGCCTGTGTGCGGCGCTCGAGGCCAGGCACATCGGCGCGGGGTCCTGGCAGCTCGCCGACGCGGGCCCCACCGAGCTCAGCACGCGCGCCCCGCTCATCCCCGGGGCCCGCACCCGCTACCTCGCCGAGATCGCCCACGCCGGGCGTGGCGCGCGCGCCCGTGCCGAGGAGCAGTGCCAGGCGGCGCGGCGCGCCTATGGTCTGTACGAGTCGCTCAAGGCGCTGCACGACGCGCGCCTGCCGGGGCCGCTCGAGACCTATCCTGCGGACGCGCTCGAGGAGCGCGCGGCGGATGCGACGCGGCGCGAGCTGCGTGCGGCCTACAACCGTGCGCTCGACGGTGTTGGCGCCGAGGCCGTCGCGGAGCTCAAGGCCTGGCCCGAGCGGGCGCGCTCGGCGACCGATGCGACCTACTCGTACAAGGTGCGCGAGCGGCTGGTGAAGGGCGAGAACTACACCGCGAGCCTGTCGCGCTCGGCGATTCCGAAGCTCGCCGTGCCCGGCTTGCGCGACTGGGGCGAGCTGCTGCACTTCCTGCTTCTGGAGAACCTCCCCGGCGCCTATCCCTACACCGGCGGCGTGTATCCCTACCGGCGCGAGGAGGAGGATCCGACGCGCATGTTTGCCGGCGAGGGACCGCCGGAGCGCACCAACCGCCGCTTCCACTACCTGGCGCACGGGCACGGCGCGGCGCGCCTTTCGACCGCCTTCGATTCGACCACCCTCTACGGGGAGGATCCGGATACGCGCCCCGACGTCTACGGCCGCACCGGCAACTCCGGCGTCTCGATCGCGACTCTCGATGACATGAAGAAGCTCTACTCGGGCTTCGACCTCTCCTCGCCCTCGACCTCGGTCTCGATGACCATCAACGGGCCGGCGCCGATGCTGCTCGCGATGTTCATGAACACCGCGGTCGATCAGCAGGTCGAGCGCTACCTCAAGGCCGAAGGACGCTGGATGGCGGCCGAGCGCCGGATCGCCGCCCTGCACGCCGCGGCCGCGGCGCGCGGCGTGGCGCCGCCGGCCTACAAGGGCGCGCTGCCGGCGCACCACGACGGCTCGGGGCTGGCGCTCCTCGGCGTGACGGGCGATGAGCTCCTCGAGCGCGAAGTGTACGAGCGCATCCGCGCCGAGACGCTGCAGGCGGTGCGCGGCACGGTGCAGGCCGACATCCTCAAGGAGGATCAGGCGCAGAACACCTGCATCTTCTCCACCGAATTCGCACTGCGCATGATGGGAGACGTGCAGCAGTACTTCACCGAGCGGCGGGTGCGCAACTTCTACTCGGTGTCGATCTCCGGGTACCACATCGCCGAGGCCGGCGCCAATCCCATCTCGCAGCTCGCCTTCACGCTCGCCAACGGCTTCACCATCGCGGAGTACTACCTGGCGCGCGGCATGAAGATCGACGACTTCGCGCCGAACCTCTCATTCTTCTTCTCCAACGGGATGGACCCGGAATACGTGGTGATAGGGCGCGTCGCGCGCCGCATCTGGGCGCGCGCCATGCGCGAGCGCTACCACGCGGGCCCGCGCAGCCAGATGCTCAAGTACCACGTGCAGACCTCGGGACGGAGCCTGCACGCGCGCGAGATCTCCTTCAACGACATCCGCACGACGCTGCAGGCGCTCTACGCCCTGTTCGACAACTGCAACAGCCTGCACACCAACGCCTACGACGAGGCGCTCACCACGCCGACCGAGGAGAGCGTGCGGCGCGCGGTCGCCATCCAGCTCATCATCAATCGCGAGCTCGGGCTCAACAAGATCCAGAATCCCTGGCAGGGCTCGTTCGCCATCGAGTACCTCACCGACCTGGTGGAAGAGGCGGTGTACAAGGAGTTCGAGGCGCTATCAGAGCGTGGTGGCGTGCTCGGCGCCATGGAGACCATGTACCAGCGCGGCAAGATCCAGGAGGAGTCGCTCTACTACGAGACGCGCAAGCACGACGGCTCGCTGCCGATCGTCGGCGTCAACACGTACCTCTCGGGGGCGGATGCCTCCGCGGAGCACAAGGGCACCGCGCTGATTCGCTCGACGGAGCAGGAGAAGCAGGATCAGGTCGCCGCAGTGCGCGCC
>DAHUXE010000031.1 GCA_027307325.1 Gammaproteobacteria bacterium
CGCCGGCCTCGAGCGCCACCTGCATGAGCTGCTCCTCGTCGGTTCCGGGCGGATAGGTCATGAGTCCCACGGTATTGAAGAGGTAACTCACCGAGCCGCCCGCCCCGAGATTGCCGCCGTGCTGGAGAAAGGTGCGGCGCACCTCGGCACCGACGCGCCCCCGGTCGTCGGTCAGGCATTCGACGATGACCGCGGCGCCGCCCGGCCCGTAACCCTCGAAACGGACCAGCTGCTGGCCCGCCCGCGGCGTGCGGGTGCGTTCCTCTTCGCGACGGGCCGCCAGCGTGCCGTTGCGACGCTGGATGCTGGCCCAACTTAAGTGTCCCGGCATGAGCTTATGCGATAGCGCCCGCGGGCCCTGCGGGCCGGCCCTCGTGAGAAGACCCCCGCGGTATCATAGCCACAATCCCCGCCGACGCCACACCGTCGCCCGATGGAAACGAGCCAACTCTGTCCGCCCGCAGTTCGCGACGCCATCATCGGCGCGCGCGCCGCCCTCGAGAGCGCCAACCTGCGCGCGCCGGCGGATCTTGGCTTCGCCACCGAGGCCGCCGAGATCATGGGCAGCCTCACCGAAAACACCGAGCTCGCCAACGCACTGCTCGCGCGCGCAGGTGTCGCGCTTGCGGGACTTACGCCCGAGCAGACCGCGGGCATCGTCGGGCAGGGCGCGACCGACATCGCAGTGGCGCTGCAGCGCCTCGGCACGCTCGGGTTGCCGCGCGACTGGTCTCCGGCGCGTGGCCTCGACGCGCGGCAGGCGGAGACGTTGCGCAAGATGCTGCTCGCCGTGGTAAGCGACCCGCGGCTGGTGCTGGCACGTCTCGCGGAGGAGCTGGTGGGACTGCGCCACGCCCGCGAGCTGCCGGTCGCCGAGCGCGAGCGGCGCGCGGTCGAGGCCCGCGTCATCTATGCACCGCTCGCCAATCGTCTCGGCGTGTGGCAGCTGAAGTGGGAGCTCGAAGACCTCGCGTTCCGTTATCTCGAGCCGCAGGAGTACCTGGACATCGCCGCGGCGCTCAACGAGCGCCGCGCCGACCGCGAGCGTTACATCGACGGCCTGTGCCGCGAGCTGCGCGCGGCGCTGCACGCGGCGGGCATCGCGGCCGAGGTGTACGGCCGCCCCAAGCACATGTACAGCATCTACCGCAAGATGCAGCGCAAGCAGCTCGCATTCGAGCAGCTGTTCGACGTGCGCGCAGTGCGCGTCGTGGTGGCCACCGTTCCCGAGTGCTATGCCGCGCTCGGCATCGTGCACGGGCAGTGGCCGTACATCCCCGGGGAATTCGACGACTACATCGCCACCCCCAAGGGCAACGGCTACCGCTCGATACACACCGCGGTAATCGGTCCGCAGGCCAGGAGCGTCGAGGTGCAGATCCGTACGCGCGACATGCACGAGCACGCCGAGCTCGGCGTTGCAGCGCACTGGAGCTACAAGGAAGGCGGACCGCGCGATGCCCAGTACCAGCGCAAGATCGAGTGGGTCCGGCGGCTGCTCGAGCCGCAGGACGGCGCCTCGGCTGCGGATGCCGAGCGCGACTTCGTCGAGGGCATGCGCGCCGAGCTCTTCGAGGACCGCGTCTACGCGTTGACGCCCAGGGGCGAAGTCATCGATCTGCCGCGCGGCGCGACGCCGCTCGACTTTGCCTACAGCGTCCACAGCTCGCTCGGCCATCGCTGCCGTGGCGCCAAGGTCAACGGGCGCATGGTGCCGCTCACCCGCCCCCTCGCCAACGGCGAGATCGTCGAGATCGTCACCGCCAGACACGAGGCGCCGAGCCGCGACTGGCTCGCGCCCGAGCAGGGCTACCTCGCCTCCCCGCGCAATCGCGGCAAGGTGCGCGCCTGGTTCCGCAAGCAGGACGTGGGCGACAATCGCAGCGCCGGACGTGCCATCGCCGAGCGCGAGCTCGCGCGCATCGGCGTGCGCACCGAGCAGCTCCCCGCGCTGGTGCAGGAGCTCAGGGCGCGCGACCTCGATCACTTCCACCAGCTGCTCGGCGAGGGCGAGATCACCGTCACGCAGCTGATGCACGCCGCCTCGAGACTGTTTCAGCCGCCGGCCGCCGCGCCGGTGCTGCGGCCCGCGCGCGCGGCAGCGCGCGGCACTCGCCGCGGCTCGCCGGTCGAGATCGAGGGCGTCGGCGACCTGCCGATCACGCTGGCCCGCTGCTGCGCGCCGCTACGGCCGCAGCCGATCACCGGCTACGCAACGCTCGGACGCGGCGTTACCGTGCATCGCAGCGACTGCGCCAGCCTGCAGCGCATGAGCACGCTCAAGCCCGACCGGGTACTGAAGGTGGAGTGGGCGGCTGCGGACACCGGGGCCTTCGATGTGGAGATTGCCCTCAGCGCCTACGATCGGCGCGGACTGCTCAGGGACATCACCGACGTCCTGGCGGCCGAGCGCCTCAGCATCGATGCCGCCACCTCGCGCACCGACCACGAGCTCGGTGTGGCGCATTTTGCGCTCAGCGTCGCGGTCAGCGACCTCGAGCAGCTCTCGCGCGTGCTGCGCCGCATGGCCGGCGTCGCCAACGTCATCGAGGCGCACCGCCGCGGCTAGCGATTGAGCGAGTCGATGGCGCGCTTGTCGGCGTTGAGCGCCGCCTCGTGCACCGCCTCCGACAGCGTCGGGTGGGCGTGGATGGTGCGCTGCAGATCCTCGCTGCTCGCCGAATACTCCATCGCCAGCACCGTCTCGGCGATCAGCTCGCCGGCCATGGGGCCGACGATGTGCACGCCGAGGATCTCATCGTCGTCGCGCGCCGCGATGATCTTGGCAAAGCCCGCCGCCTGCTCCATGGCGCGGGCGCGGGCGCTCGCCTGGAACGGGAACACTCCGGTCTTGTACTCGCGGCCGCTCGCCTTGACCTGCTCCTCGGTGAGCCCGACCCAGGCGATCTCAGGCGCGGTGTAAACCACGGCGGGAATCACCTTGTAGTTCACCTCGCCGTAGCGGCCGGCAATCACGTCGGCCACCATGACGCCCTCCTCCTTGCCCTTGTGCGCCAGCATGGGTCCGCGCACGCAGTCCCCGACCGCCCACACGCCCTCGGCGCCCGTGCGGCACGAGTGGTCGACCGTGATGAAGCCGCGCTCGTCGAGCTCGACGCCGGTGTCTGCGCCGAGCAGTTCCCCGGTGTAGGGACGCCGCCCGATCGCCACCACCAGGCGGTCGACCGCGACGTGCTGCGCGCCCTTGGCGTCGCTGTAGGCGACGTCCACCGCACCGCCCGCAACCGTGGCGCCGGTCACCTTGGCGCCGAGGCGGATGTCGAGACCCTGCTTCCTGAAGTGCCGCAACGCTTCCCTGGCGAGCTGCTGATCGGCAAAGGCGAGAAAATCCGGCAGCGCCTCGAGCACGGTCACCTCCGCACCGAGCCGCCGCCAGACGCTCCCCAGCTCGAGGCCGATGACGCCGGCACCGATGACGCCGAGCCGCTTCGGTACCGCCTCGAAATCGAGCGCACCCCAGGAGTCGACCACGTGCGGCGCCTTGAAGGGCGCCGAGCGCAGCTCGATGGGCACCGAGCCGGAGGCGAGCACCACGTGGCGCGCCGCGAGCTCGCGCCGCGCGCCGTCGTGGGCGGTGAACTGCACGCGCCGTCCGGGCAGGAGCTTCCCGTGCCCCTGCAGCGGCGTGACGCCCGCCGCCTTGAAGAGAGCGAGGATTCCGCCCGTCATGCCCTTGACGATGCTGGCCTTGCGCTTCTGCATCTGCGCGAGATCGAGCGAGACAGCCGCGACGCCGATGCCGTGGGTGGCGAACTCCTCGCGCGCGCGATGGTAGAGCTCGGTGGACTCGAGCAGCGCCTTCGAGGGTATGCAGCCCGCGTTCAGGCAGGTGCCGCCGAACGCGGCGCTGCCGTCCCGGTTCTTCCATTCGTCGATGCATGCCACGCGCAACTGGTTCTGCGCGGCGCGGATCGCGCACGGGTAGCCGGCAGGACCCCCGCCGATCACGATGACGTCGAAGGAGTCAGGCCCGCCGGGCTTGTCGTTAGTCGGCATGGAGGTGTTCGTAAAGCCTTGGGTTGGTGGTTCATTCAGATCCCGAGCAGCATCCTGCCGGGATCCTCGAGCGCTTCCTTGACCGTGACCAGGAACTGCACCGCGTCGCGTCCGTCGATGATGCGGTGATCGTAGGTGACCGCGAGATACATCATCGGACGCACGGCGACCTGTCCGTCGATCACCATGGGCCGGTCCTGGATCTTGTGCATGCCGAGGATCGCGCTCTGCGGCGCGTTGACGATCGGCGTCGACATGAGCGAGCCGAACACTCCGCCGTTGGTGATGGTGAAGGTGCCGCCGGTGAGATCTGCGAGGGCGATGGTGCCCTCGCGCGCCTTGCGGGCGTGGTCGGCCACCTCTTTCTCGATCTCAGCGAAGCCCTTCAGTTCCGCGTCGCGCACGATCGGCACGACCAGCCCGCGATCGGTCGAGACGGCCACGCCGATGTCGTAGTACTCGTGATAGATGATGTCGTTGCCGTCCACCGAGGCGTTGACGACCGGGAACTTCCTCAGCGCCTCGATGCAGGCCTTGACGAAGAAAGACATGAAGCCGAGCTTCACGCCGTGCTGCTTCTCGAAGCGCTCCTTGTAACGGGCGCGCAGCTCCTGCACTGCGGTCAGGTCGACTTCATTGAATGAGGTGAGCAGCGCCTGGGTGGATTGTGCCTCGATGAGACGCTGAGCTATGCGCGCGCGCAGCCGCGTCATCGGCACCCGCTGCTCGGCGCGCGCGCCGGCCGGCGATGGCGTGGGCTGCGGCGCTGCCGGTCGAGCCGCGCCCGCCCCGGGGCGAGCCGCTACCGGGGCGGCACCCGGCGCTGCGGCAGCGGCGGCGAGCGCCGCGGTCGGTGCTGCGGCTGCCGGCTTCCGGTCGAGGAATCCCACGACGTCTGCCTTGGTGAGCCGGCCATCCCGGCCGGACGCCGGTATCGCGGCCGGGTCGAGGCGGTTCTCCTCGACCAGCCGCCTTACCGAGGGACTGAGCTTGCCGCCGTCGCGGCCCGGCTCCGCTTCCGGGGCGGATGCCGCCTTGGGCGAGGACTTGACCGGCGCGGACTTGACCGGCGCGGCTGCCGCCGGGTCGCCCTCGTCGATGACCGCGAGCAGCTGCCCGCTCGTCACCACGGTGCCGCTCTGCACGCGGATCTCGCGCACTACGCCGTTGGCAGGCGCCGGCACTTCCAGCACCACCTTGTCGGTTTCCAGGTCGGCGAGATTCTCGTCGCGCCGGATCGGGTCTCCGGGCTGCTTGTGCCAGGCGACGAGCGTCGCATCGGCGACGGATTCCGGAAGCTGCGGGACGCGGATCTCGGTGCTCATGAGCGCTTCCTTATCTGAGTCGCCGGCGGCGCGGACTCACCTGCGGGCGCCGCCGCAGCGTCCGCGTCCGGCACCACGGCCGCGAGGCGCGTGGTCTCGCGCGCCGCTTCTTCGGTCGCCGTGGCCCGCAGCGCCGTGGCCACCAGCGCCTGCTGCTCGAGCTCGTGAATCCGCGCAATGCCCGTGGCCGGCGCGGCCGCCGGCGCCCGGCCCGCATACAGCACCGCACGGCCTCCTGCGCCTGAGTCCTGCAACCGGTGGCGGATCTGATACCAGGCGCCCTGGTTCTGCGGCTCCTCCTGGCACCATACCACCTCGCGCGCGTTCGGGAAGCGGCCGAGGATGGCCTCGTATTCCTCGCTCGGGAACGGATAGAGCTGCTCGATGCGCACCAGCGCCACGTCGCGCAGCTTCTCCCTGCGCCGCGCCTTGAGGAGGTCGTAATACACCTTGCCGCTGCAAAACACGACGCGCCGCACTTCGGCGGCGGGCAGCGTATCGATCTCGCCGATGAGGCGCGCGAAGCCGCCGCGCGCCAGGTCCTCGAGCGGCGACACCGACAGCTGGTCGCGCAGCAGGCTCTTCGGCGACATGACGATGAGCGGCTTGCGGAATGCCTGGCGCATCTGCCGTCTCAACATGTGGAACATCTGCGCCGGCGTCGAAGGCACGCACACCTGCATGTTGTTCTCGGCGCACAGCTGCAGGAAGCGCTCGAGGCGCGCCGAGGAGTGCTCGGGCCCCGCACCTTCGTAGCCATGCGGCAACAGCAGCACCAGCCCGCAGAAACGCTCCCACTTGGCTTCGCCCGAGCTGATGAACTGGTCGATGACCACCTGCGCGCCGTTCACGAAGTCGCCGTACTGCGCTTCCCAGACCGTGAGGCTGCCCGGCTCGGTGGTGGCATAGCCGTACTCGAAGCCGAGCACGGCTTCCTCCGAGAGCACCGAGTCGATCACCTGCACGCGCCGCTGCCCGGGGGCAAGGTGCTGCAACGGGATCCAGGTGGCATCGGTGTTCTGGTCGTGCAGCACCGCGTGGCGATGGAAGAAAGTGCCGCGCCCGCTGTCCTGACCGGTGAGGCGCACGCCAAAGCCGTCCGCGACCAGGGTCGCGTAGGCGAGCGTCTTGGCACAGCCCCAGTCGAGCGGCAGCTCGCCGGCCAGCATCTTCCTGCGGTTGTTGACGAGCTGCGCGACACGCGGATGCAGGCTGAAGCCCTCCGGCACGCTGGTCAGCACCGCGCCGAGCTCGCGCAGCCGCGCGACCTCGACTCCGGTCGGAACCGGATCGGTCCAGTCCGCCTGCGCGTAACTGGTCCAGTCGACGGTGTACTTGTTGCCGATCATGCCGAGCGAGGCGCGCGCCTGCGGGCGTCCTTCGTCGAGCCCGGTGCGGTACTGCTCGTACATTCCCTCGGCGTCGGCTGCGGAGAGCACACCCGCGCCGATAAGCTGATCGGCGTACAGCCGCCGCGCGCTCGGGTGCTGGCGGATGGTCCGGTACATGCCGGGCTGCGTGGCGGCGGGCTCGTCGGCCTCGTTGTGGCCGTGGCGGCGGTAGCACACGAGATCGATCACGACGTCCTTGCGGAAGCGCATGCGGTACTCGAGCGCGAGGCGCGCCACGAATACCACCGCCTCGGGGTCGTCGGCGTTCACGTGAAAGATCGGCGTCTCCAGCATCTTGGCGACATCGCTCGCGTACATGGTGGAGCGCGCATCGCCCGGATCGGTGGTGAAGCCCACCTGGTTGTTGACGATCAGGTGAAAAGTGCCGCCGGTGAAGAAGCCGCGCGCCTGGCTGAGCTGCAGCGTCTCCATGACGACGCCCTGACCGGCAAAAGCGGCATCGCCGTGGATCAGCACCGGCAGCACGCGCCCGCCGCGCTCGTCGTCGCAGCGCTCCTGGCGCGCGCGCACCGAGCCCTCGACCACCGGGTTCACGACCTCGAGGTGCGAGGGGTTGAAAGCGAGCACGGTATGCACGTTGCCCGCGGGAGTGCGCAGATCCGCCGAGAACCCCTTGTGATACTTGACGTCGCCCGAGCCTTTCACTTTGAGCGGGTCGTAGGCTCCTTCGAACTCGGTGAACAGGTCCGCCGGCGACTTGCCGAGAAGATTGACCAGCACGTTGAGGCGGCCGCGGTGCGCCATGCCGATCACGACCTCTTCGACCCCCGCCGCGCCGCTCCCCTGGATGAGGTCGTCGAGCGCCGGGATCAGCGCATCCCCGCCCTCGAGCGAGAAGCGCTTCTGGCCGACGTACTTGGTATGCAGATAGCGCTCGAGGCCCTCGGCAGCGGTGAGCTGCCAGAGAATGTTGCGGCGCTCCTCGGTGCTGAAGCGCGCCGCGAGACGCCCCTGCTGGAATTCATCGCGCAGCCAGTTGCGCTCCTCCGAGTTCGAGACGTGGGCGAACTCGGCGCCGATGTTGCCGCCATAGATGTATTGCAGCTGCGCGAGGATGTCGCGCAGCTTCATCCGCCGGGGCACCGCCGCCGTGTGGCTGCCGGTGTAGAACTCGTGCTCGAGATCCGCGGCGCTCCGCCCGTAAGGCCCGGGATCGAGCGCCGGCGGCCGGGGGCGCACCTGCAGAGCCAGCGGATCGATGCTGGCGACGAGGTGCCCGCGGTTGATCCACACCTGGATGAGGCGGGACACGGCTGCCTGCCGCAGGTCCGCCGATCGGGCATCGGCAGGCTCTCCAGCGGGCACGCGCGGCCCGGCTGCGCGTGCCGCGATGGCGTCCGTGACGGGCCGGTGCGCCCGCTCCCCCTCCGCAGGACCCCATTGCGCGAAATAGCTGCGCCAGCGCTCGTCCACGCTCGCGGGTTCGCGCAGGTAGCGCTCGTAAAGGGCGTCGAGAAACTCGGCGTTGCCGCCGTAGAGGGGTGTGGGTTCGAGCATGCGGGGGGAAAACCGGCGGCGAGCCAGTAGTTTAGCGGAAACCCCGCCGGCGGGGAAAAGCCGGCCTCACCGCCGCGCCGCCGCCTCAGACGAGGCCGAGCAAGCGGACTTCGTAGAAGATCAACGTCCCGTACCCGGCCAGCAGCGCGTAGAGGAGCACACCCGTCGGCACGCGTCCGAACACCCGTATGCTCGCGAGCAGGGTAAGCAGCACCACCCCGCCGGCGGTGATCCCCACCTTGACGACGGTGAAGGGCAGAGCCGAGCCGAGGACCAGGGGGCGCAGGAGGGGGTTGGCCTCGGAAGCGCCGCGCTCGAGCAGCGCCAGGGTAAGCAGCGCATCCACGCTCGAGAGCGCCAGGATCAGAATCGCCGTGGCAAGCCACTGCGGGTGATGCCAGTCGACCGCTGCGAGCGCCTGCTCGTCGCAGCGGCGCGGCTGGCGGCGCCGCGCGTAGAAGCTGCCGAGCAGCAACGCCCGCAGCACCCGCCGGCGCCGTTCGCTGCGTCGCCGCTCAGGCGGGGGGCCCGCCCAGGCGGCTCGATCGCTCAGTTCGGTGGCCACGCTCGTTGTTATCGGTTCTGGTCGTGACGGTCTCCATTGTAGCCGTGCGCCCGCGCCCCGAGTCCACAGTGGGATGAAAAATGTGCCGCGCCAGCTTATGACACCTCGCGCGCCGCCTCAGTATCATGCGGCCGATGTCGAGCCCGAGCCCCGCCGCCCATGCGAGCGCCCCGGACGGCCTGCCGGTGCCGCGCCGCTACTGGGCGATCGCGGCCATCGTGCTCTCGATCTCGATGTCGGTGCTCGACAGCACCATCACCAACGTCGCCCTGCCGACCATCGCGCGTGACTTCCACGCGAGCGCCGCTGCCTCGATCTGGGTAGTCAACGCCTACCAGCTGGCGATTCTCGTGGTGCTGCTGCCGCTCGCGGCGCTCGGCGAGGTCATCGGCTACCGGCGTGTCTCGCAGGCGGGGCTGTGGGTGTTCACGCTCGCCTCGCTCGCCTGTGCGCTCGCGCCCTCGCTCGTAAGCCTGAGCATTGCGCGCCTCATCCAGGGGCTCGGCGCCGCGGGGATCGTGAGCGTCAACGCCGCGCTGGTGCGCTTTACCTATCCGCACCGCTATCTCGGCCGCGCCATCGGCATCAACGCCTTCGTGGTCGCCACCTCCGCGGCCCTCGGGCCCACGATCGCATCCGCGGTGCTCGCGGTGGCGCAGTGGCGCTGGCTCTTCGGCATCAACGTGCCGCTCGGCATCGTCACGATCGTGATCGCGCGCTACTCGCTGCCGGATGCCGAGCGGGCGCACCGGCCACTCAATCCGGCGGGTGCGCTGCTCTATGCCGGCACCTTCGGGTTGCTGCTGGCGGGCTTACAGTCCCTCGCGCACCATTCGGCGACCTGGCTCGCGCTGACGCAGATCCTCGGCGGCGCCGTGCTCGCCGTCGTGCTGGTGCGTCACGAGCTGCCGCGCCCCGCGCCCCTCATACCGTTCGATCTCATGCAGGTGCGGCTGTTCAGGCTGTCGCTCGCCGCATCGACGTGCGCCTTCATCGGCCAGATGAGCGCGCTCGTCTCGCTCCCCTTCGAGATCCAGCGGCTCGGGCACACCGCGGTGGAGACCGGGCTCTACATGACCCCGTGGCCGGTCGCTCTCGCCCTCACCGCGCCGGTCGCCGGCCGGCTCGCCGACCGCTATCCGGCCGGCCTGCTCGGCGGCCTGGGACTCCTCACGATGTCGGCGGGACTCGCGCTGCTCGCGTTCTTCCCACAGGACGGCACCGCCTGGGGCTTCATCTGGCGCATGGCCGTGTGCGGCTTCGGGTTCGGCCTGTTCCAGTCTCCCAACAATCACGCCATTCTCTCCTCGGCGCCGCGCGCGCGCAGCGGCGCCGCCGGTGGCATGCTGAGCACTTCGCGCCTCGTCGGACAGACGCTCGGAGCGGCGGGCGTCGCGATCCTGTTCCGCGCCTACCCCGCGACGGGCTCGAACCTGGCGCTGTGCGCGGCCGCGGGGCTCGCGCTGTTCGCCGCCTTCGTCAGCATGGTGCGTCTCGCGGGGCCGCGCTCCTGAAGAGCGGTTTCCTGCGGGTCATCTGCCGTTGAAATTAATTAATGTATTGATTATTATTTTCTGCCGATGAGCCCCCCACGAAGCGCACGCCGCAGCATCGGCCGCCCTCCCCAGGCCAGCGCCCTCGACGCGCGGCAGCAGCTGCTCGATGCAGCGCTCACTCTGTTCGCAGAGCGAGGGGCCGCGGGCACCACCATCGCCGGCATCGCAGCCAGAGCCGGCGTCACTCCGGCAATGGTCCACTACTACTTCAGCAACCGCGACCGCCTGCTCGATGCGATGGCGCAGGAGCGGCTCAGGGAAATCGTGACCGGTGTGTGGTCTCCGGTGGTCGAGACCAACGAGGTCGTGCCGATGTTGCGCGGCCTGGTGCAGCGGATCCTTACGGCGACCGAGGTCCACCCCTGGCTGCCCTCCCTGTGGCTGCGCGAGGTCGTGAGCGAGGGCGGCCAGCTGCGCGAACGACTCATGCGCATCCTGCCGCTCGAATCCGTCCGGCATCTGATCGGCGCGGTGGCGAGCGCCCAGCGCCGCGGCGAGGTGAGTCCGCGGCTCGAGCCCCGTCTGGTCCTGCTCTCCGTCCTCGGCCTCACCTTTCTGCCGCTGGCGACCATCAGTCTGTGGCGGGCATTGCCGCTGCTGCAGGGCGTCGAGCGCGAGGACGTCGCGCGCCACGCCGAAGCGCTCCTGGTGAGCGCTTTCTCGAAGCCCGCGCGCTGGCGCGCGAAACCGACCTGAGGAACCCTATGGCTCCGATCTGCAGAACTTCGCTCCTCGCGGCCGCGGCGGTGCTGTCGGTCGCTGCGGGCGGCTGCTCGGACTCGAGCGGCCGCAGCTACCAGGGCTACGTCGAGGGCGAGTTCCTTTACCTGGCATCCTCGCAGCCCGGCCGTCTCGAGCACCTCGCCGTCAACCGCGGCCAGCAGGTCGGCCAAGGCACCCCGCTCTTCAGCCTCGAGGCCACCGAGGAGAAGGCCGCGCAGCAGCAGGCGCAACAGCAGCTGGCGGTCACCGAGGCGCAGCTTGCCGATCTCGATACCGGCAAGCGGGCCCCGGAGGTTGCGGTCGTCCAGGCCCAGCTCGCGCAGGCGCAGGCGGCGGCGCAGAAATCGGCGCTGCAGCGTGAGCGCGACGAGACCCAATACCGCGCCGGCGGCATCTCGCGCGAGCAGCTCGAGGCGACGCTGGCGCAGGCGAGCAGCGATGCGGCTCGCGTGAGCGAGCTCGGGAGTCAGCTGGAAGTAGCCCGGCTCCCCGGGCGCGCTCAGCAGCTTCGGGCGCAGTCGCGCCAGGTGCAGGCGGCACGCGCCGTGCTGGAGCAGGCGGACTGGAAGGTGGGCGAGAAATCGATGGCCGCGCCCAGGGCCGGCCTCGTCTACGACACGCTGTTTCGGGAAGGCGAATGGGTGAGCGCCGGAAATCCCGTGGTGCAGATGCTCCCGCCGGAGAACATCAAGGTGCGGTTCTTCGTTCCCGAGACGGTCCTTGGGAGTCTCTCCGTGGGCCGCCCGGTGAGCCTGCACTGCGACGGCTGCGCGGCCGACGTGCCGGCGGCGGTCACCTACGTGTCCTCCCAGGCCGAATACACGCCGCCGGTCATCTACAGCAACGAGACCCGCGGCAAGCTCGTCTACATGATCGAGGCGCACCCGGCACCGCCGGACGCCGCGAAGCTCCACCCCGGCCAGCCACTCGAGGTGCGCCTCAAGTGAACGCCGCCACGACGCCCGCAATCGACGTGCGCGGGCTGAACAAGAGCTTCGGCGATAAGCACGTGGTCAGCGACCTTTCCCTGCAGGTGCAGCCTGGCGAGATCTTCGGATTCCTCGGGCCGAACGGCAGCGGCAAGACGACCTCGATCCGCATGCTGTGCGGCCTGCTGACCCCCGACTCCGGCAGCGGCACGTGCCTCGGCTACGACATTCTGCGCGAGAGCGCCGCGATCAAGCGCAACGTCGGCTACATGACCCAGCGCTTCTCCTTCTGGGAGGATCTTTCGATCCGCGAGAATCTCGACTTCGTGGCGCGCGTCTACCAGATGCCGCAGCGCGAAGCCGCGGTGCGCCGGGCACTCGAGGGACTCGGCCTCGCGGACCGGGCCGAGCAGCTCGCGGGCGAGCTCTCGGGCGGCTGGAAGCAGCGCCTCGCGCTCGCGGCCTGCATGCTGCACGAGCCGCGCCTGCTGCTGCTCGATGAGCCGACCGCCGGCGTCGATCCGACCGCCCGCCGGGATTTCTGGGAAGAGCTGCATCGGCTGTGTGCGCTCGGAATGTCGGTGCTGGTGAGCACCCACTACATGGACGAGGCCGAGCGCTGCCACAAGCTCGCGTTCATCGCCAACGGACGGCTGCTCGTGCAGGGCTCCGCTTCCGAGGTGGTGCGCAGCCAGTGCCTCGCCACCTGGTCCATCCAGGGCGAGCGTCTCGCGGAGCTCGCCGACCGGCTGCAGGGACAGCCGGGAGTCGATCAGACCGTGGTGTTCGGCTCCTCGCTCCACGTGACCGGCCACGACGCCGCCGCCCTCGAGCAGGCCGTCACGGGCGCCGCCCGGGCCGCCGGGCTGCACGCGGCACCCGTCGATACCGGGATCGAGGACGTCTTCATCTATCTCATGAACAAGTCCGGCACCGCGGAGGAGCGGCTGGCCTCATGAAGGGGCACGACTTCTTCTCCATCCGGCGCTGGTGGAGCGTAGTGCGCAAGGAATTTCTGCAACTGCGCCGCGATCGCATCACTTTCGCGATGATCGTCGTCATACCGATCATGCAGCTCGCGCTGTTCGGCTTTGCCATCAACTCCGACCCGAAGCATCTGCTCACGGGAGTGTTGATCGAGGACCACAGCGAGTTCACCCGCACCTTCGTCGCCGGGATGAAGGCCTCGAGCTACTTCGATATCGTCACCGAGCTGCCGAACGAGGAAACCGCCCGTGCGGCGCTCGCGCGCGGCGCACTGCAATTCGTTCTCACGGTGCCGCCGGATTTCAGCCGCCGCCTGCTGCGCGGCGAGCGCCCGGCGCTGCTGCTCGAGGCCGACGCCACCGACCCCGCGGCGACCGGCAACGCGATCGCGGCGGCCCTGCAGTTGCCGCAGTCGGTGGCCGCCAAGGATCTCACCGGGCCGCTCGCGCGGCTCGCCGGCGGCCGGCCGCCCTTCGAGGTGCGCCTCCACAGTCTCTACAACCCCGAAGGCATCACGCAGTACTTCATCGTGCCGGGCATCATGGGAGTCATCCTCAGCATGACGCTGGTGCTCATGACCGGGCTTGCGATCACGCGCGAGCGCGCGCGCGGCACCATGGAAAATCTGCTGGCGATGCCCGTGAGCCCGCTCGAGGTCATGAGCGGCAAGATGGTGCCCTACATCTTCATCGGGCTCATCCAGGTGAGCATCATCCTGCTCGCCGCGGCGCTCATGTTCCACGTACCCTTCGAAGGGAGCCTGCTCACCTTCTACTGCGCCGCCCTGTTCTTCATCGCAGGCAATCTGGCCGTCGGCATCTCCCTCTCCTCGCTCGCCCAGAACCAACTGCAGGCGATGCAGCTGACGATGTTCTACTTCCTGCCGAACATTCTCCTGTCCGGCTTCATGTTCCCGTTTCAGGGCATGCCGCGCTGGGCCCGCTGGATCGGCGAAGCCCTGCCGCTCACGCATTTCAACCGGCTGGTGCGCGGCATCATGCTGAAAGGCAACGGCTGGCCGGATCTGTGGACCGACGTCTGGCCGATCGGACTCTTCATCGTGCTCATCATGTTCGTGGCATTGCGGTTCTATCGCCGCACGCTCGACTGACGGAGGCGCAACGCCCATGCTCATCCGCCCGCTGCTCGCCGCCGCCGCGATTCTTCTCGCCGGCTGCGCCATGGGGCCGGAGTTCCGCCGTCCGGCAGCGCCCGCGGGCGAGCGCTACAGCTCCGGCGGCCAGCCCGAGGCGACCGCTACCGCAGAGGGCGAAGCGGGCGCCGCACAGCGCTTCGTGAGCGGCGCCGCGCTGCCGGACCGCTGGTGGGAGTCGTTCGGGTGCGAGGCGCTGACCGCCCTGGTCACGGATGCGCTGGCACACAGCCCGAGCGCACGAGAGGCGCGCGCACGGCTGCGCGAGGCGCAGGAGGATTTCGCCGCAGAGAGCGGCGCGACGCTCTATCCGTCGGTCGATGCGCAGCTCGGCGCCACGCGCGAGAAGGTCAACCCGGCGGCCTTCGGGTTCTCGGGCATCCCGCCTGCGCCCGCCTTCAATCTCTACAACGCCCAGGTCAACGTGGCGTACACGCTCGACCTGCTCGGCGCGAACCGCCGGCTGCTGGAGGGAGCGCGCGCGCGCACCGAGTACCAGGCTTACGAGACCGAGGCGGCGCAGCTCACCCTGGCGGCCAACGTCGTGGCCGCCGCAATCCGTCAGGCAGATCTCGCGGCTCAACTCGCTTATACGGAGCAGCTGGTTGCGGCCGAGAGCCGCCAGCTCGCGATCAGCGAGGAGCGCTACGCCGCCGGGGGCCTGGCGCTCGAAGACCTCGACTCGGAGCGCAGCCAGCTCGAGCAGCTGCGCGCCACGCTGCCGCAGCTCGCGGCGCAGCGGCACCAGGTCGATCACCTGCTCGCCGTCTACTCCGGGCGGGCGCCCTCCGCGGCCGCCATACCGCGCTTCAGCTTAAACGACCTGCACCTGCCCACCGAGGTACCGGTGGCGCTGCCGTCCGAGCTGGTGCGGCGCAGACCCGATGTCCGGGCATCCGAGGCGCTCTGGCACGAGGCGTCCGCAAACGTCGGCGTGGCCGCCGCGAATCTCGTCCCCCACCTCACGATCTCGGGGTCCGCCGGCTCGCAGCGCTCGCAGGCCTCGCAGCTCGTCGACGGCACCAACGTCTGGAGCGTGGGCGCAAGCCTCCTGCAGCCCATCTTCCACGGCGGCGAGCTCGAGGCTAAGAGGCGCTCCGCGGTCGCCGCCTACGATGCCGCCGCGGAAGCCTACGAGGAGACGGTGCTCGAGTCGTTGCAGCAGGTGGCCGACAGCCTGCGAGTACTCGAGGCCGACGCCCTCACCCTGAAGGCACGCTCGCTCGCCGCCGAGCAGTCCGCCGCCACCCGCGTCATTGCGCAGCAGCGCTTCGACGCCGGCGGCATCAGCGAGTTCTCCCTGCTCGATGCGGAGCGCCGCAAGCTGCAGACCGGGCTCGATCGCAGTCGCGCCGAAGCACAGCGCTTCGCCGACACCGCGGCTCTCATGCACGCCCTGAACGGCACGCCCTGAACGGCACGCCCTGAGGCAGCGCACGCCCTGCCGGCCGCGACTACCCGCGCAGCCGGCAAGGCCTGCTGATTGCTCAGAACTGGTAGTCCACCGCCAGCAGATACGTGCGTCCGATGATGCCCGAGAAGTACAACGACGTCGCCGTGGCAAAATTACCGCCCGTGCCGGCAGCGAGCGCCGGGTACGGCGGCTCCTTGTCGAACACGTTGTCCACGGTGAGCCGCATCTGCAGCGCCTTCGTCACGTCCAGGCTGATGGTGGAGTTGACGAGCCACCACTTGGGCACGCTCTGGATGTCCTGCGACGTCGGGGTGTTCTGGTTATTGAAGTCCATCATGCTGTAGTACTGCGCCTGCCAGTACCACTGGAACGGCCCCTTCACGTAGTTCACATCGAACACCGCCTTGCTCTTGGGGGCGGCGACCAGCTGGTTCAATGTATCGGCTTCATTGATGGGGGCCGCCGAGCCGACCCGCAGCAGCAAGGTCTTGGTGTCGAGATAATTGGCACGGAATTGCACGCTTCCCAGGTGCGCGGGCAGATCGAACGTCTCCTGCAACCCGGCCGAGAACCCCTGGAAGTGCAGCAGGCCCGCGTTGATGAACCCGTCGCTATAGCCCGTCACCTGGTGGCTGACGGGATTGCGGGTGAAGTGACTGCAGGCCGGATTGTTCGGGAAATCCGTCGAGTCGTAGCACTGGTCCATCAGGTCGACGAGGTTCAGCTGCGCGATTGCATTGGTCATCTTGATGTCGATCCAGTCCGCCGAGAGACTCAGGTGCGGAACCCAACGGGGGCGCAGTACGACACCATAGGTGTAGGAGTCGGCCTTCTCGGGCGAGAGGCTTGGATTGCCGGAGGTGATCCCCTGAGCCGTCGCGTTGACCACGTTCGAGGTGAAACCCGCGGGGATGCCCGCGGCCGCGCAGTTTGCCGCGCGCGTGGCGGGCGCCAGTCCCTGGTTGATGAAGTTCTTGTCGCAGGGATCGTTCGCGAACTCATTGGAGGTGGACGGCGGCAGGAAGAGCTCCGTGATCGCCGGCGCGCGGATCGAGGTGGTGCGGTTGCCGCGGAACAGCACGTCCTGCACCGGAGCCCAGCGCATTCCCTCGGTGTAGGTGTTGGACTTCCCGGCAATCGTATTGTCGACGCGGCGGAAGGCGCCCTCGAACTCCACCTGATGCAGGAACGGGATATCCTGAGCGGGCTCGAAGATCGGCACCAGCGTCTCGGCGTAGACCTCGTTGGTGACATAGGCGCCCGACACCGCGCCCGCCACGATCTGCCCCGGCGCCGGGGTCGTGGTAAAGAAGCTGTCGGGCGCAAAGTCCGCTGATTCGCGCCGGTTCTCGAACCCTACCGCTCCCTTCCACTCGCCGGCCGGCAGCTTGAGGATGTCGCCGCTCAGGTTGGCGGTCCCATCGCGCTGCGTGTCGGTGGACACCGCCGTCGCCATGTGCGTGATGTAGGCGACCGCCGCAGCGCTCGGCTGACCGGTGCCGAAGATATTGAGTGGCGCGCACGTGCCGGAGTTCGTCTGGATCGAAGAGCTCACGTAGCCGGGTGCGCACACGATCTGTCCCCCGACCACCGTCGCATTCAGCGCGTTCTGCACGTTCTGGAACACGTAGGCCGGCTGCACCGAGGTATTCTGTGAGCGGCCGTAGTTGAGAGCGACGTCCCAAGTGTAATCGTGCGTCGAGCCGAGCGAGAAGTCGCCGTTCAAGCCCACTACGCCGCGATACACCTCCTGACTTCCGGATGCCGCTCCGCTTTGCAGGTCGGTGCTGGCACGGGAGACGTAGAAGGTGTTCGGGTTCCAGTTAGGATCAAGCGGCCCCTGCGGCGCGGGCGCTACGGCTGGGTTAATGATCCCCGCCATCGGGAACCCGGCCGCCTGATAAGCCAGCAGATCAGCCGCGATGGTCGCCTGGTCCGCGGCGCTCAGGAAGGGATTGTTGACGGGAACCTTGAACATACCGCTCGTCGTGCCCGCCGAGCCGAAGATGGCGGCGTTGTAGGCCGGCTGCGCAATGAGATTCCTGGCATGGGTCTCGGAGAACCATGTCTCGCCGTAGAGGTTGACGTGGTCCGAGATCTTGAAGTTATCGATCGTGTCGATGTTGGTGCGCTCGAGGGGCGAGAGCAGATTGCTGAACTGCGAGAGCCTGATGCCATCGCCACCTGACCAGAACACCGGATTGCCGGTCGGCGTACCCAGGTTGTAGGGCACGAGCTTGCCGCCGGAGAACCCCAGCGGCTGCCCGGCGGCGTTGGTGACGCCGATGAAATTCGGCGGCAGTCCGGGAAGGTAGAAGAAATCATCGAGCATCGGGACGCCCCCGGTGCTCACCTGTGGCACTGCGTTCTGCTGGGTCAGCACGGTGTCGAAGGGTCCCGGCGTCGCCGGCGCGAGGAAGCCCAGGTTCTCGGAGAAATTCTTGCGGTTCGGGCCCGTGAGGCCGTCGGCCTTGGTGAATTCGGCGACTGCGGTCACGTTGCCGCGATCGCCGGCGAAGTTGAAGCCCGCGAGGACCCGCGCACGGTAATTCCACGCGTCCTTGTGGTCGGACACACCGACCTGGCCGTCGAGGTCGAGTCCCTCATAGTTCTTCTTCATGATGATGTTGACGGTGCCGGCGATCGCATCGGCACCGTAAATCGGCGCGCCGCCGACCGATATGGTCTCGACGCGGTCGATCAGCTTGGTCGGAATGACGTTGAGGTCGACCTGCTGGCCGGGCGGAGTCGCTTGCGCAAAGAGGCTCGCCGTGTTGGATGAGACGAAGCGGCGGCCATCGACCAGCACCAGCGTGCGCTGTGAGCCGAGGGAGTACAGGTCCACGAAGCTCTGCGCGATGCCGAAGGTCCCCTGAGTGTTGACCGCGCTGGATGACTGAATGCCGAATGACGGCAGCTCACTCAGCGCCTGACCCACGTCGGTATAGCCGCGCTGATCGAAGACTTCCGAGCCCACCACGAGCGTCGGCTCGAGCCGGTCCAGCTCCGGACGTGCGATGCGCGAGCCGGTGATGACGACTTCCTTCAGCTCCTCCGGCTTGGCCCCTTCCTTGGGCGTCTCCTGGGCGTACGCGGCGCCCACGCCCATGAAGAGCACCGCGATGGCAACCAGGTCTCGCAGGCGAAACCAAAACGCTCTCTTCACCGTCATGTGAGCACTCCCGCTTGTTGTATTTTTGCGGCTCGGCGCTGACACCGAACTCCCTGCCTAAATCCTTAACAAATTGCTACTCCTGTGTAAAGCATTGGGGAACGACCTTGAGCGTAAGCTGTTGCAACTCCCGTAGTGCGAGCGCAACAGGGACTTGGTCGGCGATCGAACAACGTGGATCCGGACGCGCCGGTTATACGCCGGTTAGTTGCATCGCACCATCCGCCGGCTAACCGCAACTCGGCATATATGCCGGCGGTGACGGCGAGTTAGGCTTCGCCTTCGCGCGCCGGACGAGCGCTCGGCGCCACTGCAACGCATCGAGGGGAGGCTCATGAATCGCAGAAGCTTCATTCGGACGGCGGCTGCGCTGTCCCTGGCGGCACCCGCCGGAAGACTCGCCGCCGCGGTCGACACCGACGTCGATCCGACCGAGCAGTCCATCGCCTCGCTGCAGCGGGCGCTGGCCGCGGGCGTGGTCAGCTCCGAGGCGCTGGTCGCGGCCTATCTCGCGCGCATCGCCCGCTTCGACCAACACGGTGCCGGATACCGCTCGGTGCTGACGCTCAACCCTCAGGCGAGCGCGGCCGCACGAACGCTCGATGCCGAGCGCCACGCGAACCGGCTCCGCGGCCCTTTGCACGGAATTCCAATCATCCTCAAAGACAACATCGAGTCGGCGGACCCGATGGCGACCACCGCGGGTTCGCTCGCGCTTGCGCGCTCCATGCGCCCGACGGATGCGCCACTCGTCGCGCGCCTGCGGGCGGCCGGAGCGATCGTGCTCGGCAAGGCGAACCTGAGCGAGTGGGCCAATTTCCGCTCGACTCGCTCTTGCAGCGGCTGGAGCGGCCTGGGTGGTCAGACCCGCAACGCCTATGCCCCCGACCGCAATCCGTCCGGCTCGAGCGCCGGTTCCGCGGTCGCGGCGGCCGCGAGCTTCTGCGCCGCCGCCATCGGCAGCGAGACCAACGGCTCGATTCTCTCGCCCGCATCGCTCAACGGACTCGTGGGCCTGAAGCCCACCAAGGGTCTCGTGAACGCGGCGGGTGTGGTACCGATCTCGCCGCGCCAGGACACGGCCGGACCGATGTGCCGCACGGCCGCCGACGCCGCCCTCGTCGCAAGCGTCATCGCCGAGCGCCCGCTCGGCTTCGGCGCGCACGGCTCGGACCTCGAGGCTTTCCGGCTGCGAGGCGTGAAGATCGGCGCGCTGCCGGTGCCCAAGTCCGCACATCCGCGCACCGCCCGCTGGTACGCCGAGGCGCGCACGGCGCTCGAGCACGAGGGCGCCGTGATCGTCGACCTCAAGGAACCAGCGGTGTTCGATGAGGGTGGGGATGCGGAGCTCGAAGCGCTGCTGTTCGAGTTCAAGGCGGCAATCAACGCGTACCTGGCGGCGCTCGATCCCGCCCAGGTCGAGTGCCGGACGCTTGCCGACCTGATTGCATTCAACCGGACACACGCCGATCAGGAGCTGATCGTCTTCGGCCAGGAGTTGTTCGAGATGGCCGAGACGCATGGACCGCTTACCGATCCCGCCTATCAGAAGGCTCTCGCAACCCTGCAACGGACCGCCGACACGGAAGGCCTGGCGACACTGCTCGGCCAGCAGGGTGTCGAGATTCTCATGGCGCCGAGCAACGGACCGGCGGAGCGGCTCGACGAGGTATGGGGCGATCGTCACGATACGGGCTTCGCACAGATCGCCTCGGCGGCGGCGATCGCCGGCTACCCAAGCCTCGCGATGCCCGCGGGTGCCTTGACCGGACTGCCGGTTGGCATCACGCTGGTCGGCAATCGCAATCAGGACGGGCTGCTGCTGCAGGTGGCGCGCGCCTACGAGCGCGCGACCCAGGCGCGCCTGGCGCCGCGTCTCGTGATCTGAGCGGGCGCGCTTCACATTCCCGGCTTCCGAGGCAGCAATGAAGAATCTCACCGCGGCGTTACTTGCTCTCGTGGGCTCGTGCCTCTCTCTTCCCGGACAGACGGCAGCGTCCGGTCCTGAAGATCGTCAGGTCACCGATCCGCACTCCGTCATGTCGGCGGGCAATGCCGCCGCCCACGCGCTGTCGATCGACGACCTGTACTTCACGCGTTCGGTATTCGACGGCTCGTGGTCGCCCGATGGAAAGCAGATCGTCTTCACCACCGATCTCACCGGGCGCCAGAACCTCTGGAAGGTCGATGCCGCCGGCGGCTGGCCGGTGCAGCTGGTGCAGTCGGACCAGCGGCAGTACGCCGCAGCCTGGTCGCCGGATGGCAAGTGGATCGCGTACCAGCAGGACCTGGACGGGAATGAGCTCTGGGATGTGTTCGCCGTCGCGAGCGACGGCGGTGATCCGCTCAACCTGACCAGCACGCCCAACGTGCGCGAAGAGTCGCCCCGCTGGTCACCGGACAGCAAGCTGATCGCGCTCGACATCAAGGACAAGAGTGCGACCTCCTACGATCTGGCCACCCTGGATTTCGCGACGCGCCAGGTGAAGAACCTGACGCAGGAGCGGGCCCCGGACCGCTCCTGGACCTCGACCGCGTGGAGCGCCGATGGACGGACCCTGTATGCCACCCGGTACGAGATCAGCTTCCAGGACTCGGATGTTTACGCGGTCGACGTCGCCACGGGAAAACTGACCAATCTCACACCGCACCAGGGCAAGGTGGTGACGTTCGCCTCGGCGCTCTCCCCCGACGGTAAAACCCTGCTGGTCACCTCCAACGAGCACGGCGGATACCAGAACGTCGCGCTGCTCGACATCGCAACTCACAAGCTCCGCTGGGCGACCGACACGCAGTGGGAAGCGACCGCGGGCGATTTTTCCCCGGATGGGAGCACCTTCACCTATACGCTGAACGCCGATGGCCTGGTCGACGCTTACCTGGTCGACTCCTCCACCCTGAAGGCGAAGAAGATCCCAGCCGGCGGTGGCGTCAACGGCTTCCCGGGCCACCCAAGCTCCTACTCGCCTTCGGGAGGGAAGCTGCTGCTGTCACACCAGAGCTCGGTGCAGCCGTCCGACTTCTGGATCTACGACATCGCGAGCGGACATGCCGAGCGGCTGACACGCTCGGCCATCGCCAGCGTCGTGACCGCACCCATGCCGGAATCGCAGGTAATTCACTATCGGAGCTTCGACGGCAAGATCATCAGCGCATTGCTCTGGGTGCCGGTGAATCTCAAGCGTGACGATTCCAATCCCGCGATCGTCCTGCCGCACGGAGGTCCGACCGGCCAGACTCAGGACCGCTGGAGCCCGCTGGTCGCGGCCCTGGTATCGCGCGGCTACGTCTGCATCGCACCCAACGTCCGGGGCTCGACCGGCTATGGACTCGCCTTTCAGAAGGCCAATTACCAGGACCTGGGCGGCGGAGACCTGCAGGACGAGGTCTACGCCGCGCGCTTCCTGCAGGCGACCGGCTACGTCGCCAGGAAGAAGATCGGCATCACCGGGGGCTCCTACGGAGGATTCATGACCCTCATGGCGATCGGCCGCACGCCCGAGGAATGGGCCGCGGGCGTCGAGCTCTACGGCATCATCAACTGGATGACGATGCTGCAGCACGAGGACCCCCAGCTGCAGCAGTATGAGAAGTCACTCCTCGGCGATCCGGTCAAGGACCGGCGGGCATACGACGCCGCCTCGCCGATCACCTACCTGCACAATGTCAGGGCGCCGCTGCTCGTGCTGCAGGGGGACAATGATCCGCGAGTACCGCGGGAGGAAGCCGAGCAGGTCGTCGACATCCTCACGAAAGACGGCAAGACGATCGCAGCCCACTACTATGCGAACGAAGGTCATGGGTTCGCCAAGCGCGAGAACCGGATCGACGCCGCGCGCCGCACCGTCGAATGGTTCGACAAGTACCTGAAGGGCGCGCCCTGAACGGCGGCCTCGGCCGCCGTACGAGTCAATCACTCAGGGGATGCCGGCCGAGCCGGCACGTGGGGCCATCGTGCCTGTCGCGTGTGGTGCGCCATCCCTGCCGCCAAAGAGATCGAGTCCCTCGCTGAAATTCTCGTGCACGCAGTAGGCCGACTCGCCGATCGAGGCGATCTGCCACACCCACTTCGCGGCGCGCCACCAGTCAGAGCCGGTCGCCTCGGCCTCGCGGTCGAGCCAGCCTGTTACCAGAAGGTGCGCCAGGGAAAGTCCCGCCCAGGCAGCCTCGACGCTGCGCTCGCTCGGGTACCGGCCGATGAGGCGCGAGGTCAACGGATCGGCTTCGTAGTAGCGCTGCGGGCGGCGCGCGATAGTGACGGTTTGTGCGAAATCGACGGCGTGGAGTCCCTGATAGACCCATTCGCTCTTGTCACGGGCACCCTCCTGAAGCGCGGCACAACCGGCAAGGAGCGCGACGAGTGGCGCGGCGGCATGCTTCACAGCCGCACGAGTTTCGCCGCGTGCCGCAAGGCGGCGCCATAGGTAAAGCACGCATGGCCTGGCTCGGTGCCGACATCGTGTAATGGCGGAGTCGAGTACGCTTGGCGCGACTCGGCGTCGGTTACCTGTATGTCGCTGGAGAAGCTGGGGTCGTATCAGTCTTCAAGGCGCGAGGGGGCCGGGGGCTGAGTCACCGCGCAGCCCCCGAGTCGTACTCGAAGTTCTCATTGTTCGTCTTCATCACCCCGATCGTGTATACGACTCCGACGAAGGCGACACGTCCTGCGACCGTGCGCTCATAGACCTGAGTAAGCGTTGGCGTGATGGCCACCCGCTCGTAACGCTGACCATCGAAGAGATCGGAGATGGTCGCTACCGCAGAAAGTGCGGAAGTGAACGCGTGCTTATAGCCCAGGTTTACGAGATTGATCGCACTCACGCTGCCCTGGGGTGTCAGGCGCTTGTCGGTGCGGCTAAAGGTGAGCTGCGCCGAATCAGCGGCTGTCGGGCGGTAGTCGAGTTTGACCTTGGCGTTCACACCGGTAGTCGACTTCAGCCCGGGGAAGCCGAGCGCGGTGGCGTCGATCTGCGTGTAGAACGCATTGCCGCTCAGGCTGTAGGACAGTGCTCGAGAGAAATGCCCGGTCGCCGAGAACTCGAGGCCAGCCGAGTCGCTTCGCGGCAGGTTAGCCTTGCTCGTGACCGTCAAGCCCTGACCGACGTACTCCGTCACGTCCGTCAGGCTGTTCTGGTTTCGACGATAGTAACCCGTGAGCCCGTAGCTCGATTCGCGCCCTTGGTACTCATACCCCAACTCATATGATTGGGTGAACTGAGGCCTCAGGTTGGGATTCCCGGCGGTGAAGTTCGGCGGGTACTCCTCGAAGACGTAGGGGTTCAGGAGATCCGGGTCCGGGCGCGTTACTCGACGGCTCGCACCGAAGGAAACCGTCGAGCGGTCCGAGAGACTGCGATCGACGTGCAGGCTCGGATAGACATCGGAGTAGCGGATGTCCGTCGCTACGGCGGGATTGACCTGCGTGGTCTCCGTGCGGGTCCACTCAGTCCGCACGCCCGCGAGCCAGGTCCAGGGGGCGATACTTGCCTGGTAGCTCAGGTAAATCGCGTGAATGCCCTGGTGAAACTTGAAGTCGCTGTTGAGTATCGGGTTGAGCGTCTGCACGCCGCTCGCCGGGTCAACATTGGCGCCTGCGGTAACGAATCCGTAGTGGTCCTGCTCAAAGGCATATCCGAGCTTCAACGTTTGCGTCTTTGACAACGGCAGGGTGTAGTCGACGTCGGCTTCGGTGATGGCGTTGTCCTCGCCAAAATCCAGGTTGTCGTAAAGCACAGGCGCCGGTGGCACGAACGAATCATTCACATAGTCGTAGTGCTCGTGCTGATGCGAGATCGAGCGATGCAGGGAAAAATCCAGCGTCTCGCCGGGCTGCCTGAACTTCTGAGTAAAGCCGAGCGTTGCGTTGTAGTCATCTTCCGGATCGTGACCGCTCGTCAGGCGCCCCGTGGAACTCGTTACGGTGCCCGACGCGAGTGAACTGCCATCGACCTGACTGTAGGTGCGCAGTCCTCCACGCTTCATCCAGCTCATGGAACCCGAAAGCGACTGAAGCTCGCTGGGATCGTATTCACCCGAAACCCCAAGAGTAGGAACATCGCGGCGAATGTGCTGGCTCGCATGGTCCTGGCTATCGAGAATCTGCCCTGTCGTCGGGTCCGGCCCGATCACCTGAGACTGAATCGTGCGTGCACGGTAATCGGCCCTATACCCGGCATTCACAGATGCCGTGAAGTCCTTGCCCCCGTAGTTGCCATTGGCGCCAGCCAGCCACCGGCCGCCGTCGCCGAAACTGGTCTGGGCGGACGCCGATTTCGCTTCTCTGGAGCGGTGCTTGCGCGTGATGATGTTGATGACACCGGCAGCACCTTCGGCCTTGAACTGCGCGGGTGGTGTGGTGAGAACCTCGATGCGCTCGATATCCCGGGCGGAAATCGACTGAAGGTTGTCGCCAGCCTTCGACCCCTGCAGCTGGGTAGCCGGCTTGCCGTCGATCAGGATCAGTACGTTGGTGTCCCCACGCAGCGATACCACACCGTCGGGGTCAACATCGATCGAGGGGATCACGCCCAGAATGTCGCTCAGAGTCCCAAGCGTGCTTTGCGCGTCCTCGGGCACCGAGTAGATCTTGCGGTCAATCCGCGACTCAACATTCAACTTCTGACCCTGGACGACGATGGTGTCGATCGGAGTTGAGGAATTCTCGGCGGGCGCTGCGGCTGCGACGATCGGTGTGAGGACGAGGAGGATTCCGGAGACACTAGCCGCACTGAGCCCCGAACCGGCTCCGTGCCTCATTGCGCTCCTGGGCAGCCAATTTCTCATGGAATGCGTATTTTTCCAGGACCTCGTGAGACTCCGAGAGCGTAGGTGATACTCCCCGAGAAGAGGATCTGGCGCCCCCGGCCGGAGTTGAACCGACGACCTACCGCTTAGGAGGCGGTCGCTCTATCCACTGAGCTACGGGGGCGCGAGCGTTGCCAGTGTACCGGCGCGGCGCCCGCGACCACCATCCCTGCCCGCGGCGACAGGCGTACCATGAGCCGAGTGCCGCTCGCGCGGTGCCCGGCCAGGAGACGTCCATGACCACCTCCATCAGCGTCGGCAAACATGAGCCTCTGCGCGTCGAGATCCGCAGCGTTCCGCTGCGGCAGCCGCTCGAATGGCTGCGCCGCAGCTGGGAAGACCTCAGGGAGATCGGCAAGCCAGGGCTCGCCCACGGCGTCCTGATCGCAGTCCTCGGCGCGGTGCTTCTCATGCTCGGCAGCACGCACCTCTACCTGACGGCTGCGGCCGTGACCGGCTACCTGCTGGTGGGCCCGGTGATGACCACCGGCCTCTGCGAGCTGGCACGACGGCGCGAGGCGCGCGAGCGGCTCGGCTTCGATGAGTCGCTGCAGGCGCTCAGCCGTAATCCCCAAGGTCTGATGCACTTCGCGGGTGTGCTCGCGCTGGTTGCGCTCCTCTGGTTCCTGTTCTCCGCGGTGGTGCTCGAGACCGCGCTCAACGCTTCCGTTCCGAGCCTGGCTGTCGCCCTGTGGGGAGGGGGCGCGGGATCCCTCGGACCGGAGCAGGTGCTGGGATACGTCGGCAGCGGCGCCGTGCTTGCGGCGTTCGTCTTCTCCGTGTCAGTGGTGGCGGTACCGCTGATGATCGACCGGCGCGCGAGCGCGAGCGATGCCATCCGCGCCAGCCTGCGGGCGACCTTCGCCAATCTCCCCGCGATGCTCCTGTGGGGCGCCCTCATCGTGGCGGTGACGGCGATCGGCTTCATCACGCTGCTCGTCGGGATGGTGTTCGTGGCGCCGCTCCTCGGGTATGCGACCTGGCACGCCTACCGCGATCTCATCGCCTAGCTCAGTCCCGCCTCACGCCGCCCGCTGCGTGAAGCTCGCCACCTCGTCCCGCGCGGGGACGTGCTGCGCCCGCGTGCGACAATGGCACGCCTCCCCTGCAAAGGATCATCGATGCCTCGAGCACCCCTCGCCCGCACGCTCATCGCCGTTGCACTGCTCGCGCAGACCCCGGCAACCTTCGCCGCGGGATTCACCATCCCGCAGATCCTCGCAGCCCCATTCGCCTCGGACCTGGTCGCGTCACCGGACCTGCGGGCGTTCGCCTGGGTGAGCGACGCGCGGGGGGCGCGCAACGTGTGGATTGCGGTGGGGACTTCGCCAAACGGCGCGTTCGAGGCGCGCCGACTCACGCATTACGCGGCCGACGACGGCCTCGAGATCGCCGATCTCGCCTTCGTGCCGCATCGCGACCAGCTGCTGTACGCGCGTGGCGGCGATTTCGAATACCCGGACAAGCCGGCCCCCAATCCGGCGCAGCTCACGGCCGGCGTCGTCCAGGAGGTCTGGCTGGCGGATCTCCGCGGCCGCGAGTCCATCAAGCTCGGCGAGGGCCACGCGCCGCTGGCCTCCCCGGATGGCGTGCGCGTGCTGTTTCTCCATGAGGGAAAGGTGTTCGAAGTCGCGCCCCGCAAGGGCGCGAAGGCCGAGCGGCTCTTCAAGACACGCGGCACGGTGGACTCGCTGCGCTTTTCACCGGACGGCAAGCATCTGGCCTTCGTCTGCACGCGCGGCGATCACAGCTTCGTCGGGGTCTACACCTTCGCCGACCGGACGCTGCGCTGGGTCGACGCGAGCTTCTCTTACGACCTCGAGCCGCGCTGGTCGCAGGATGGTACGCGCATCGCCTTCCTGCGCATCCCCTCGACGCACGATGAGGTCGGGCTCGTCCCGCACCGCACAGGCTTCCCCTGGTCGATTCGCGTCGCAAGTCTTCGCGACGCTGCCGTCGCCGAGGTCTACCGCGCGCCGCACGGCGCCGGCAGCGTATTCCATGCCCTCAGCTCCGATCAGCAGCTGTTCTGGAGCGGCGGCGACCACCTGGTGTTTCCCGCGGAGAACGACGGCTGGATGCACTTCTACTCGGTACCGGCGTCGGGCGGGGCCGCGCGGCTCCTCACTCCGGGGCCTTTCGAGATCGAGTACGCGGCCGCGAACCCCGACGGCACCCGTATCGTGTATGCCGCCAACGCCGGCGACATCGGCCGTCGGCATCTGTGGCAGCTGACCATCGCCGACGGACGTCTCGAGCAGCTGAGCCCCGGCACGGGCATCGAGACCACGCCCGCGGTACTTGCCGACGGCACCTCGGTCGCCTTCCTGCGCGCCGATGCCCGCACGCCCATGCACGCCGCCGCGCTCTCGCCCGGCACGCCCATCGCCGAGCTCATGGCCGAGGGGCTGCCCGCGGATTTCCCGGCCGCCGCCCTCGTCGAGCCGCAGCACGTCGATCTGCCGCAGCGTGCGGGCCTTGCTGCTCATGGCGTGCTGTTCGTGCCGACTTCCGCGGCCGCAGGCGAGCGGCACCCGGCCGTGGTGTTCATGCACGGCGGCCCGATCCGCCAGATGCTCCTCGGCTGGCACTACATGGACTATTACAGCAACGCCTACGGCATGAACCAGTACCTCGCGAGCCGGGGCTACGTGGTACTCGCGCTCAACTATCGGGCGGGGATCGGCTACGGCCTCGACTTTCGTGAGGCGGACGGCATCGGCGCCGCCGGCGCGAGCGAATACAACGACCTGCTCGCGGCAGCCGACTTCCTGCGCGCGCGCCCCGACGTGGACCCGCAACGCATCGGACTGTGGGGCGGCAGCTATGGCGGCTATATGACGGCGCTCGGGCTGGCGCGTAACTCCGACCTCTTCAAGGCGGGAGTCGACCTGCACGGCGTGCATGACTGGCATCACTGGACCCTGGCGACGGTGCGCGACAATCTGCCGCTCTACCCGCTCGATGCGCCCCCGGCAGTGCTCGCCACCGCGCTCGCCGCATCGCCGATCAGCTCGATAGCAAGCTGGCGCTCGCCCGTGCTGCTGATCCAGGGCGACGACGATCACAACGTCGCGTTCTCGGAGTCGGTGCGTCTCGCCGAGGCACTGCGCGAGCAGGGCGTCGAGTACCAGGAGCTCGTGCTTCCGGACGAGATCCACGGCTTCCTGCGCTACGCGTCCTGGGTGCGAGCCTACGAGGCGGCCGCGGAGTTCCTCGATGCGAAGCTCGGGGTCGCCGCGGCGCGGTGACCCAAGCGGGCCCCGCATCGGAACGGACCAAGGGAAATTGGTGGAGCGGAAGGGGATCGAACCCTCGACCTTCGCATTGCGAACGCGACGCTCTCCCAGCTGAGCTACCGCCCCAATAACCAGCCCGCGAATCACAAGCATCGCCGGGCGCGGGCAGCCGCCCGCTCGTCAGGACGCGGATTTCACGGGGGCCCGGTTAAGGCGCGCGATTCTAGCATCGCCGGGGGGGCGGTCCAATTTCGCCGGGCCGGCTCCCGGCCCCCGAGTGCCCCTGCCGCCGGGCCGAACCGGGCCCGATGCGGCTATGATGCCGCGTCGGGAGGAGCACCCATGCTGGCGATGGGCGGACGGGCGCCGGAGTTCACGCTGCCGGATCAGGATGAGCGGAACGTGTCGCTCAGCACTCTGCTGCGCGACGGCCCGCTGATCCTCTATTTCTATCCGGCCGACTTCACCCCCGGCTGCACCCGCGAGGCGTGCGCGTTGCGGGATCTGCACGGCGATATCCTGCAGGCGGGACTCGACATTGCGGGAGTGAGCCCCCAGGACCCGGCGAGCCATCGCGCCTTCCGCGAGAAGTACCAGCTGCCCTTCACCCTGCTGTCGGACGTCGACAAGTCGGTCATCCGCATGTACGAGGTGCGCGGGCCGCTCGGGTTCAGCGTGCGCCGTGCCACCTACCTCATCGACCAGGCCCGCTACATCCGCGCTGCGGTGCTGGCGGATTTCCGCATCGCCGAGCACCAGGATTTCGTGCACAAGGCGATCGCGATGAGCGCGGGCACCACGCGCACGCGGCGCCTGCGGCTGTGAGGGCGAGCCGCCTCAGTACTTCAGCTGCAGCACGCGCGCCCGGCCGAAGCTCGGTACGCTGACTATATATAAGAGGTCGGGTTCGGCAGCCGTCACTCCTGCGCCGGCGGGGCCGGCGAGCTGTCGCAGAAATTGCTGCAGAGCGGCAGCGCTGCCGACCACGAGCA
Organism: Gammaproteobacteria bacterium; assembly: GCA_027307325.1. Lineage (GTDB taxonomy): Bacteria > Pseudomonadota > Gammaproteobacteria > Steroidobacterales > Steroidobacteraceae > 13-2-20CM-66-19. Next base: position 29,786 of record DAHUXE010000031.1, read on the forward strand.
CTGCGCCGCCCCCATGGCCGTGCAGCAGGGCCGTCGCAACTGCGGGAGCATCCTTCACGTCGTATACCGTGGGTGTGAGGTGCAGCAGCTCGGCGAGCGGAGCCGCGGTCTGCTGCGCGCGCCGCTCGCTGCTCACGTAGAGCGCATCGAGCCGTCCGGCTCCGCCGGGCGCGAACATCTGCGTAAGGCGCAGCGCCCGTCCTTCGCCCTCCGCGGAGATTGGCGGGTCATCGATCGTTCCCGGCGCCTTTTCCCCGGATGAAGCCAGCACCACGATCGTGGTGGCAGCGCCACGGTACACGGTGTACACGACGCCCGCCGCGATCAGCAGGGCGAGCAGCGTCACCCACAGGGGCGCGAGGAAGGGGCGTCGATGGCGGGTGATGCCCGGCGGCTCCATGGCGGCCATCATAGTGGGGCGGCGACGCTCACGGGTATCTAGCCCGTGATATCGAGTAATCTTGCGCGCAAGCGGGCGGACACCCGCGGCATGAGGGGCCTCGATGGCGTTCGCCGGCCAGACCACCGTCATCCAACGCATTCTCGAGCGGCGCGCCGAGCGCCCGGCCGAGGTGCACGAAGGAACTACCGCGACGGTCGCCGTCATGCTGCGGGTGCTCCCGCCTCCCAAGGCGCTGCTTGCGTGCCACGACCCGGCGGTCCGCGCCCAACTGATGCGGCGCATTGCACCCGACGTCTTCGAGGTCGAGCCGGTCGCCTCGGACGAGGAAGCGCTGCGGCAGTTCGCGGCCGAGTATCGGCCCGTGGTGATTACCGACAGCCTCGAGCTCATCCGTCAGCTGCGTGCACGCAAGACGGCGCGCAATCCGTTCGTGCTTTACGTCGCCGAGCTCGACGAGGGAGCGGAGCGCGAGGCCGGCCTGCACGCCGGCGCCGACGAATGTCTGGGGCGGCGGGCCCCGGAGCGCGAGGTCGACGCGCGCGTCGCGAATGCGCGGCGCATCGCCGAGCTCGAAGCGGTGCTGCGCATCACCCTCGAGGAGAATCGCAAGCTCTCGGCGACCGACGACCTCACGCGGGTCGCGAGCCGGCGCTTCTTCGGCAAGCACTTTCCGCGCGAGGTCGAGCGTGCGGCGCGCTACCAGCGCGCCCTCTCGCTGGTGCTGTGCGACATCGACTTCTTCAAGAAGATCAACGACACCCTGGGGCACGGTTGCGGCGACGATATCCTGCGCCAGTTCGGTGCGCGGCTGCAGGAGGCGCTGCGCCGCGGAGTCGACTGGGTGGCGCGCATCGGCGGAGAGGAATTCGCCGTGGTGGTCCCCGAGACCGCCTACGAGCCGGCACTGGAAGTCGCCCGCAAGCTGCGCGCCGCGATCGCGGGCAGTCCCTTCCGCCACGAAGGCAGGGATGTCGGCGTCACCGCCAGTTTCGGCATGTGCGGGCTCGACTGCGTACCGAGCGGCGAGCGCGAGCTCGCCGGCCGCGTCTTGAAGATTGCCGACGCAGCGCTCTATCGCAGCAAGCAGGCCGGACGCAATCGCGTCACCGCCACGCGCTACAACGGCACGGCCGGCTGACAACTGGCGAAAACTCATCCACCGCGACGCAAACCATTGCCGGCGCTCGGCGTTTTGACCGGCCGCGTGCGCACTGTCCACATGGTTATGCACAAATTCTGTGGATAACTGTCGACGGTGGCAACGATGCGGCGATTGTGTGAGACTCCCGGCCCTTCGCGCTTCGCAGGAAGAAAAGATGAAGAAAAGCGGCAGCGAACCGGCAAACCTTCCCGCAGAGCCCCTGGAGAGAGCACGACTGCAGGCCGAAGTGGCGAAGCAGCGAGTTCGTATCGCGAAGGACGAGTTGAAGCGCGCACGCAAGCGCCTCAAGGAGGCCAAGCGCGAGGCGAAGCGCGCGCGCAAACAATCCGCCGCCGCACGCAAGGCCTGGAAACGCGCGCGCCGCGCGCAAAAGGACGCCGCGCCGGCGTCCGGGCGCAAGAACCGCGCGAAGACCACGCAAGATTCACCGCGGCATGCCGCCGCGCGACGCTCCGCGCCGGTCCGTGCTGCGTCCAGGGTTCGGGGCCGCCGCAGCGCGCGCCCGCGGCACGCATCTCCCGCCCGGACGCGGCGGCCGCAGGGCGGAGCAACCCGCGCGACTGCGGTGGTGCCGGCTGTTCCCGTCAAGCGACCGCCGCGCGTGCGCCTTCCTGCCGCAGCCGCGACGCCGAAGGGCGTGACAGCTGCCGCCGTGACACCACCGGCCGCGCCGCCGAATCCGCCGACAGAGGCACCGACCGACCTCGGCGTGCCGGGCACCGAACGGGCGGCCTGAGCTCATGCCCGAGCCTCAGGCCGCTGCGGAAACCGCCACGGCGTCACACCCGGCGCCCTCAAGCTCGCGCATGGTGGCGAGCTACCTCACCGATGTGGAGCAACTCCTCGAGGCGCAACGCTGGGACGCGGCGCTCTGCGAGGCCTACGATCTGCCGCGCATTGCCGTCGCGCTGACCGACCCGACGCTGCAGAGCTCGGGCGAGCAGCAGAAGACCTGGTGCGAGCAGTGGATCCGGCCCGCCGCCGATGAGCACGCGAGCGACGACCACGACTACGAGCAGGTCTGTCGCGCCGTATGCGAGCACATCGAGCACCAGGAGGCCGCCGGGCCGAAGTCGATTCCGGCACGCGCTCTGCGCCGGCTGCGTTTGCGCCGCCACGTGCGCACCGCACCACGAGGCTTCTTTCACGAGCCCAACCCCGCCGACGATCCGGAGGCGGGCGAAAGCGCGCGGATTTGTGCGGCCCTCGTCGATGCCGCCCGCCGCTGGTACGCGCGCAGCGCGTGCCACAATACGATCGTGCAGGCGAATCTCGCCAAGCTCGCCGTTCTGCGCTGAAGAACCCGCAAGCGGGTCACCTGAAGACTAAGGCCGCGGCTCCGCTTCCGGGGCACGCCGCCGGCCGTTGCACCGGTCGGCGCTACCCCCTGAATACCTGTTCAATGCACTGCATGCCAGCGGATCGATGGGGTATCGCTATCCGATTTGGTGCATATCTTTATGTTTGCTAAAGAACTTCTCGCGATACTGCATGCTCTTGCTTCCCAAAAGAGCTTGGCGGAAGATAACTGAGAAAGGGAGGGGGGAAGTCGATTGAGTGAGCGTTCAATGACGCACTCAAGCGGGTTTCAGCGCGCGGCTGCGACGGAGCGCGGCGCCCGCCCGCCCCTGCGGGTCGGCGTCATCCTGGCCCAACACTTCACTCTCTCCGCATTCGCGGTGTTCATCGACCACCTGCGGCTCGCGGCGGACGAAGGCGACCGCAGCCGCCCGCTGCACGTGCAATGGTCGATCATGGCGAGTCGCGCGGAATCGGTGCCGGCCAGCTGCGGCGTGTCGCTCGAGCCGACCAGCGGCTTCCTGTCACCCGACTCCCTCGACTACGTGGTGGTGATCGGTGGCATCCTCCACGCAGGTCCCCAGGTCGATGAAGCGACCATGCGCTACCTGCGCGAAGTCAGCTCGACCAACGTGCCGCTGATCGGTATCTGCACCGGCAGCTTCGTGCTGTGCCGCGCGGGCCTGATGAAGGGACGGCGCTCCTGCGTCAGCTGGTATCACTACCAGGATTTTCTCGAGGCCTTCCCCACCCACGACGTCATCGCCGACCGGCTGTTCCTGGTCGACGGATTGCGCATCACCTGCGCCGGCGGCGCCGGGGCTGCGGCGCTCGCCACGTTCCTAATCGAGCAGCATCTGGGCCGCGCGCTCGCGCAGAAGGCGAGCCAGGTGCTGCTGTTCGATCGCCCGCGCTCCGGCAGCGAAGCCCAGCCCCATCCGCCCATGTCGGAGGTGGTGACCGAGCCGCGCGTGCGCCGCGCGCTGCTGCTCATGGAACAGAACCTCGCGCGCCCCATTGCCATCGCGGCGGTCGCCGCCGAACTCGGGCTCTCCGCCCGCCAGCTCGAGAGGCTGTGCCGGCAGCACGTCGGCATGGGGCCCGCCTCGCTCTACCGCCAGCTGCGCATGCGCTACGCCAACTGGCTCATCGAGAACACCGACCGCTCGGTCACCGACATCGCCAACGAGGCGGGCTTCGCGGACTGCGCGCACTTCTCGCGCCAGTTCAAGGATGCCTACGGCCTCTCGCCCTCGACCCGGCGCCTGCAGCCGCAGCGTGCCGGCAACGGCGATGCCGCGCGCGCCCGGGTATTCGAATAGTTTGACGCGTCCGTTCAATCGCAGGACCGGCCGTCAGGTCTCTAATCAGTTTGCCTCTGCCCTCGATAGGGGAGTCGACCATGCAACGCAAGCACCCTGCCCTCATCCGCAACCCTCGCTCGCGGATTTCCTGCGCCGTCGCGGCCGTCATCGGCGGCGCGTCGCTGACAGCGCACGCTCAGGTGCAGCCGGCGGGCAGCGGCGCAGCAGCGAGTGAGACGAGCGGCGACGTGCTCGCCGAGATCACTGTCACCGCGCAGCGCCGCAATGAGCGCATGCAGGACGTGCCGATCGCGATGCAGGCGCTGACAGCCGAGGCCCTGCAACAGCTCCATATCACGACGTTCGATGATTACCTCAAGTATCTGCCCAACGTGACCTCCGCCAGCAACGGGCCCGGACAGAACGAGGTGTTCATGCGCGGCTTGAGCGCGGGCTCACAGGCCAGTCAGGGCAGTGGCTCGACAGGCCTGTGGCCGAACGTCGCCATCTACCTGGACAACCAATCGGGCCAGCTGCCGAATCGCAACCTCGATGTCTACGCGGTCGACATGAATCGCATCGAGGTGCTGGAAGGTCCCCAGGGCACGCTATTCGGTGCCGGCGCCCAGGCAGGAGTCATCCGCTACATCACCAATCAACCGAAGCTTGATGCCACCGAAGCGAACGTCGCCGCCAGCTATGGCGTGACTGCCCACGGTGACCCGAACAGCTCCGCGAATGCCGTGCTAAACCTGCCGCTGATCCCGAGCACCATGGCGGCGCGCGTGGTGATCTACGCCGACCATCGCGGCGGGTACATCGACAACGTCCCGGCGACCTTCACGCGCCAGAACACCGATATCGGCATCGGCTTCGCCTACCTCCCCGCCGACGCGAACGGCAATTGTCCGGACGGCCAGCCCAATAACGGCCACTGCGTGCCGCCGGGCAGCCCGGCCATCAACAACTACAACCTCGCCAAGAACCATTTCAACCCGGTGACCTACCAGGGCATGCGCGCCGAGCTGCTCTACAAGTTCAACGACGATTGGGATCTGCTCATCACCCAGTCCTACCAGGACATGGAGTCGCAGGGCGTCTTCTACCAGCAGCCCTTCGCCTCCGATAGCACGACGCAGCAACCGCGGCCGCTGCAGCCGCTCCAGGTGACGCTCTTCAATCCCGGCTGGGACAAGGACAAGTTCGAGAGCACTGCGTGGACGGTCAACGGAAAGTTCGGCGACCTCAAGGCTGTGTATACAGGCGGCTACCTGGTGCGCCACATCGAGCAGGTGGGCGACTACACAAACTACGCTCGCGGTGTCTATGCCGACTACTATCAGTGCTACGGGCCGAGTACGGCGTACTACGCCGGCTTTCCCAATCAGGCGCCGCTACCCTCAACCTGCTACTCGCCGAGCGCCTACTGGCGCTCGACTGAGCGCAACGAACACTTCCAGAACGAGCTGCGCTTCTCTACCCCGGACGAATGGCACCTGCGCGGCATCCTCGGCGCCTTCTGGGAGGACAACAAGCTCTACGACCAGACCGCGTGGGGGTACAAGACCATCCCGCCGTGCACCTCGAGCGGCACGCCGGGTGTCGATCCGGGCAATACCGGCTGTCTGTCGGACGTCGGCACGATACCGGGCACTACGGTCCAGAGTCCCGGCTTGCAAAGTGACAACACCTCTTTTTACCAGGATCAGGTTCGTGAAGTTAAGCAGCTCGCCTTCTTCACCTCCTGGGATTACGACCTGATTCCCAAGACTCTGACGCTCACCGCCGGTACGCGTTATTTCCGCTTCGACAACTCCATGAAGGGCAGCGTGCTCTCGAGCTTCGGCTGCTTCCAGCGGGGACTGAACGGTTTTAACGTCACGGGCGCTACCAACGGCTGCTACATCGCCAACAATCCGAATCCCTATCCGATACCGTCGTTCGGCTCGCTGTACTACAGCTTCAACCTCGACTCCGACAATCTCAAGGATACCGAGAGCGGTTTCCGGAGCCGTGTAAATCTGACCTGGCACGTCACGCCGGATGCCATGCTGTACTACACGTTCTCACAGGGCTTCCGCCCAGGCGGTTTCAACCAGAACGGCGGTGCGCCGCATGCCTATCTCAATCTGACACAGCCTGGCGTCCCTGGAACCACCAACTTCGCGCAGTACATCATCCCGAGCGCTTACCACTCCGACGATCTGACGAACAATGAGATCGGCTGGAAGACTGAATTCCTGAACCACCGGGTGCAATGGAACGGAGCCATATACCGCGAGGGTTGGAACAACGTACAGATCGAGTTCTTCAATCCCGGGGTGGTCGGCAACCTCTTCTACGACACCAACGGGCAGAACTTCGTCATCAAGGGGCTCGAGACGTCGTTGGTGGCGCGCATTGCCGATGGGTTGACCGTTCAGGGAGCCGCCGCGTGGAACCGCAGCGAGCAGACCAATGCGCCCTCGCTGCTAGTCAATAATCCCGCCGCCCCCGGAGTGGGCACACCGATCACCAACGCCTGCAACCTGTTCCTGTTCGTTTGCTCGCCGGTCTCCAACCCGTTCGGCACCGTCGGCTCGCCGAGCGCCGATGCGCCACCGGTGCAACTCAACCTGCACGCGCGCTACCAGTGGAGCATGGCCGGGTACGTCCCCTACATCCAGGCAGGTGTGAGTCACACCGGGCATTCCTTCACCCAAGCGGGCGCAAATCCCAACTACCACCTCGGGGGAACGGTGAGCACCTCAAGAGGTCGCTTCGAGAATCCCGCCTACTCGACCTACGATGCGGCGATTGGCGTCTCAAAGGATGCCTGGTATTTCGCGCTGTCGGCCGAAAACCTGAGCAATTCGAACGCGAGCACGTTCGTCAGCTCCCAGCAATTCATCACCGCGCAGACGCCGCTGCGACCGCGCGTGATCACCGGTACCTTTGGTTATACGTTCTGAGCACGAGCACTGCCGTGGATGAGGCGGCGTAACATAGGGGTGTGTCGGCAGTAGAGCTCGAGGTACGGCGCATCCGCGAACTCGTGAAGGAACGCGAGCTCGCGCCGGCGTTGGCCGCTACCGCGGCGCTGCTCGCCGCGGTGCCCGAGAATCGCGATGCCCTCTACCTGCGGGCACGCGCACAGCGTCTCTCGGGTGCCACGGCAGCGGCACTCGCTACCCTCACCGAGCTCGAGCGGCTCTACCCGCGCTTCAGCCGGCTGCACGAGGAGCGGGGCCTGTGCCACGTGGTGCTAAAGGAGGCGCCGCAGGCGATCGGCGCGCTGCTCAAGGCAGTGAACATCAACCCGGCGCTGCCGGCGAGCTGGAGCATGCTCGAGGGCCTCTACCGGATGACCGGGCAGGCCGCCAACGCCGCCGCGGCTGCGGCCCACGTCGCAACGCTGAAGCAGCTGCCTCCCGAGGTGGTCGCCGCGACCGCGCTGTTCTCCGACGGCGAGCTGGCCCCAGCGGAGGAGTTGATTCGCGCCTTCCTCCTGAAGAACGGCCACCAGGTCGAGGCCATGCGCCTGCTGGCCCGCATCGGCACCGAGCGCGAGGTGCTCGATGATGCGCAGCTGCTGCTCGAGGGCGTACTCGACCTCGCACCGGACTACCACGCCGCGCGCGCCGACTATGTGCGCGTCCTGAACGAGCGCCACCTGTACCGCGAGGCCCAGCAGCAGGCGCTCAAGCTATTCGCCGCCGATCGCGCCAATCGCGACTTCCGCATACTGCTCGCGCTCACCTGCGTGGGCCTCGGCCAGCACGAGCGCGCGATCGGCCTGTACCGCGAGCTGCTATCGGGCGCAACGCAGCGCGAGGACCTTCACCTCTCGATCGCCCACTCCCTGAAGACCCTGGGTCGCACCGCGGGCGCGATCGCCGAGTATCGGGCCGCCGCGAACGCCCGCCCCGACTTCGGCGACGCGTACTGGAGCCTCGCCAACCTCAAAACCTACCGCTTTGAGGAGCGGGAGGTCGCGGCGATGCGTGCCGCGGAGGCGAGCCCAGCGACCCCGGCGGTCGACCGCTACCACCTCTGCTTCGCGCTCGGCAAGGCGCTCGAGGACCGCGAGCAGTTCGCGGAATCCTTCCGCTACTACGAGCGCGGCAACGCCCTCAAGCGCGCCGCCGGCCGCTACCGGCCGGAGCTCCTCGAGCTCAACACCCGCCGGCAGATCGAGGTGTGCACCTCAGAGCTGTTCGCGCGCCGCGCGGGCGCCGGCGCGCCCGCGGCCGACCCGATCTTCATCGTCGGATTGCCGCGCTCGGGCTCGACGCTCATCGAGCAAATCCTCGCGTCACACTCAGGGGTCGAGGGCACCCACGAGCTCGCCGACCTTCCACGTATCGTGGCGGAGCTTCCGGGGCGGGAGGCAAGCACCGACGAGTCGCGCTATCCGGCGATGCTCGCGCAGTTGAGCGGCGACGATTTCCGCCGCCTCGGCGAGAAGTACCTCGCCGACACGCGCGCGTACCGCACCGGCAGGCCACACTTCATCGACAAGATGCCGAACAACTTCCGCCATATCGGCCTAATCCATCTGATGCTGCCGCAGGCCACAATCATCGACGCACGGCGCGAACCGATGGCCTGCTGCTTCGGCAATCTCAAGCAGCTGTTCGCCAAGGGCCAGGAGTTCACTTACGGCATCGAAGACATCGCGCGTTACTACCGCACCTACCTCGAGCTCATGCGCCATTGGGACGCGGTACTGCCGGGCCGCGTGCTGCGCGTACAGCATGAGGACCTGGTGGATGACCTCGAAGGCAACGTGCGGCGCATTCTCGAGCACTGCGGGCTCGCCTTCGAGCCCAGCTGCGTCGAGTTCTACAAGACCGAGCGCAGCGTACGCACCGCGAGCTCCGAGCAGGTCCGCCAGCCGATCTATCGCGAAGGGCTCGACCAGTGGCGGCATTACGAGCCGTGGCTCGAGCCGCTGCGCACGGCACTCGGGGATGCGCTGACGCGCTACCGCGACTGAGCGCGCCCCTAGCGCTGCGTGCTCTCCCAGGCCGGCGCGACGTAGTACGGCGCCGCCGAGGGCGGCAATAGCGTGCGGCCACGGATGTGGTCGGCGGCTTTTTCCGCCAGCATGATGGTCGGTGCGTTGAGGTTTCCGGTCGTCACCGAGGGCATGATCGAGGAGTCCACCACGCGCAGCGCCTGTGTGCCGATGACGCGCGCCTGCGCGTCGACGACCGCGAGCGGGTCCGATGCCCGGCCCATCCTGCAGGTACCGCACGGATGGAAGGCGCTCTCGACCTTGGCGCGAATGAAGGCGTCGATCTCGGAATCGCTCTGCACGTTCTCCCCGGGCTGGATTTCCCGGCTGCGGTAGCCGGCGAAGGCCGGCTGCGCAAAGATCTCGCGCGTCAGGTGCACGCAGGCGCGCATCTCGGTCCAGTCCTCGGGCTGCGACATGTAGTTGAAGAACACGCGCGGCTGCTCGAGAGGCTCCGCGGACCTGAGACGCACCCAGCCCCTGCTGCGCGAGCGCATGGGTCCCACGTGCGCCTGAAAGCCGTGCTCGCGCGCCAGCGATGAGCCGTCGTAGCTCACCGCCATCGGCAGGAAGTGGAACTGAATGTCCGGGTAGCGCACGCCGGCGCGGCTGCGGATGAAGCCGCCGGTCTCGAAGTGATTGGAAACGCCGAGCCCGTCATGACGCAGCAGCCAGCGCAGACCGATGAGCGCCTTGCGGTAAGGGTTCATCTGCGAATAGAGCGTAATGGGCAGGCGGCAGGCAACCTGAAAGTAGAACTCGAGGTGATCCTGCAGGTTCTCGCCGACGCCGGGGAGCTCGTGCACGACGCTGATGCCGTGCGCCGCGAGCTCGGCCCGCGGGCCCAGCCCTGAGAGCTTGAGCAGCTGGGGCGAGTTCACGGGACCGGCGCAAATGAGCACTTCGCGCCGTACCAGCACGTCGTGCAGCGTCGCGCCGCGGCGGTAGCGCACGCCGCTGGCGCGCCGCCCGTCGAAGAGAATCCGTGTCGCGAGTGCATGGGTGCGCACGCTCAGGTTGGTGCGGTGCATGGCCGGCCGCAGATAGGCATTCGCCGTGCTGCAGCGCCGGCCGTCACCGACCGTCATCTCGAAAAAGCCGAAGCCCTCCTGCTGGAAACCGTTCACGTCCGCCGTCGAGGGGTAACCGGCCTGCCGCGCGGCCTCGAGCCAGGCGGCGTGCAGGGGGTTCTCGAGGAGGCCGCGCCGGGTGGCGAGCGGACCGTCGCCGCCGCGGTAGTCGTCGCCACCACCGGCATGGCTTTCGGCACGCCTGAAGTACGGCAGGACGTCGCGGTAGCTCCAGCCCGCCGCTCCCTCGCTTTCCCAGCGCTCGAAGTCGAGCGCATTGCCGCGCATGTACACCATGCCGTTGATCGAGGAGGAGCCGCCCAGCACCTTGCCGCGCGGCGTGTGCAGGCGGCGGCCGTTCAGCTGCGGCTCGCTCTCGGTGTGATAGCCCCAGTCGTACTTCGGCATGTTCATCGGAATCGACAACGCGCTCGGCATCTGGATCCACACCGAGCGATCCGAGCCGCCGTACTCGAGCAGCAGCACCTGGTCGCGTCCATCCTCGGTGAGACGGTCGGCGAGCACGCAGCCCGCGGAGCCCGCGCCGACGATCACGTAGTCGACGGTTTCCTGCGCCATCAGCGCGCCCGTCAGTAGGGCGACTCGACGTCGCTCAGGGCGACGTAGACGCTCTTCAGCTGCGTGTAGTGCTCGATCGCGGCCCGGCCGTTCTCGCGCCCGAGCCCCGACATCTTCACGCCGCCGAAGGGCAGCTCGATGGGAGTCACGTTGTAGTGATTGATCCAGCAGGTGCCGGCCTGCAGCCGGGCGATCACGCGGTGGGCGCGCGTGAGATCGCTGGTGAAGACGCCGGCCGCAAGGCCGAACTCGGTGGCGTTGGCCCGCGCGACCACCTCGTCCTCTTCGCTGAACTCCAGCACCGACATGACCGGCCCGAAGATCTCGCGCCGCACGATGTCCATGTCGTCGTGGCAGAGGTCGAACACGGTCGGCGCGACGAAACAGCCGCGCGCCAGCTCACCGCTCGTCACGCGCGCGCCACCCGTGACGAGGCGTGCGCCCTGCGCCCGGCCGCGCGCGATGAACCCGAGCACCTTCTCCATGTGCTCCGCGGAGATCAGCGAGCCGACCTGGGTGCGCGGGTCGAGGGGATCGCCGATGCGCATGGCTGCGGCGCGCTCGCGCAGCCGCTCGACGAAGGCCGCGCGCACGCTCCTGTGCACGAACACCCGTGTGCCGTTCGAGCACACCTCGCCGGCGGAATAGAAGTTTCCGAGCAGCGCCCCGGCGACCGCGTTGTCGATCTTCGCGTCTCCGAACACGATCAGCGGGGACTTGCCGCCGAGCTCGAGCGTCACCTGCTTGAGGGTCGCCGCGGCATCGGCCATCACGGCCTTGCCGGTACCGACCTCGCCGGTGAGCGAGATCTTGCGGATGCCGCGGTGGCGGCTGAGGAGGCGCCCGGTCTCGGCGCGGCCCTGCACCACCTGAAAAACCCCCTCCGGCAGGCCGGCGGCCGCGAAGATCTCGCGCAAGCGCAAGGCCGTGAGCGGCGTGAGCTCCGAGGGCTTGAAGATCATGGCGTTGCCGCAGGCGAGCGCCGGCGCGCTCTTCCAGCAGGCAATCTGCAGCGGGTAGTTCCAGGCGCCGATTCCGGCGACGACGCCGAGCGGCTCGCGCCGCGTGTAGCCGAAGGCCTTCGGTCCCAGGTCGAGATGCTCGCCCGCAAGTCCTGCGGCGATACCTGCGTAGTACTCGAGGCAATCGGCGCCCGAGAGCACGTCGACCGCTGCGGTCTCCTGGATGGGCTTGCCGGTGTTGCGCGTCTCGAGCTCGGCGAGCTCGGCGTTCTGCGCGCGCAGCATCTGCGCCGCGCGCTGCAGCACGCGCCCACGCTCCGCTCCGGTGAGCGCCGCCCAGTCCCGCTGCGCCGCGAGCGCCCTCTCCACCGCCGCATCGACCTGCGTGGCCCCGTCGGCCGCAAACTCCGCGAGCTGCTCGCCGGTGGCGGGATTCACCACCGTGAAGGTCCCCGGCACTTTGAACGTGCCCGACTCGCCCGCCGCAGCCGTGCCCGGCGCTTGAGAGGACTGCGGTGTCCCCTGCCGCGCGAGGTCGCGCAGACGTCCGTCGACGAATGCCGTGAGCAGCGCGCGCGCACTGCCACTGTCGGCCTCCTGCCATTGCGAGAGCGCGGCGCGCAGCCACACGCCGTCGATCATCGCCGCGATCATGGCGGCGAGCGTGCGCGCGTCCTCGCCGGGAATCACGCTGCGCAGGTCGCCGCGCAGGTTCGACAACATGCGCCGCTGATACGCCGTCTGCACCCTCTTCAGTCCGTCGAAATGCAGCACCTGGCCCCAGAAAGCGAGCCAGGCGTTGCCGGTGCGCCTGTCGAAATTCTCCGGCCCGAGATTGGCATCGATGACCGCCTGCACGCGCGCACGCGGCGTGCGCGCGAGCGCGAACTGCTCGCGCATGCGCACCGCCACCACGCGGGCGAGCGCGCGGAAGGCGGCCTCGAGGAGGCCCTCCTTGTCGCCGAAGTAATGCGCCACGAGTCCCGGGGAAACCCCGGCCCGGCCGGCGATTTCGGCGAGCGTCGTATCGACGAAGCCGACTTCGGCGAGACTGTCGATGGTCACCTCGATGAGCTGGGCGCGCCGGGCCTCTTCCAGCTCATCCCGCGGTACGGCAGCGGACATTGACTGTCTGTTCAATGTGCGACTCCATCGGGCTCGCCCCGAGGGCGGGGAAACGGACGGTGACGCCTGGTCTGCCCGGGAGTCACTGCGAGGCGGTTCAGTGACTTACCCAGGTTATGGCACTTGACACGTGGATGATTAAACGGCTATTCAAGCCTCGAGGGGGATCATGAAGTGGGCTGCCCGCTTCGGTCAAGTGCACCGCCGCGTCGATGAAGAATCCCGACATCGCCCGAGGACAACCGCGTGGTTGAGAACAAGACTGACGACAGCGGCATGGAGCACTTCGGCTACCGCGAGTCGCTCGCCCGCAGCATCGGTGCCTTCGGCAGCTTCGCGGCCGGCGTGAGCTACATCTCGATACTCACCGGCACATTCCAGCTCTTCTACTTCGGCTTCGGCACCGCCGGGCCCGCGTATCTGTGGTCCTGGCCGATGGTGCTCGTCGGTCAGCTGGCGGTCGCCCTGTGCTTCATGGAGCTGTCGGCCAAATATCCGATAGCGGGCTCGGTCTACAACTGGTCGAAGCTCCTCGGCAGCCAGATCGTGGGCTGGTCTTCGGGCTGGCTGATGCTCACTGCATCGATCGTCACGCTGTCGGCGGTGGTGCTCGCGCTGCAACTCAACCTGCCGCGCCTCTGGAGCGGCTTCCAGATCATCGGCGACGGCCGTGGCACCTACGATTTCGCCACGAACGCGGTGATCCTCGGCACGGTGCTGATCGTGTTCACCACCGTCGTCAATGCGCTCGGCGTGCGCTGGATGGCGATGATCAACAGTGCGGGCGTCTTCATAGAGCTGATCGCGGCCTGCCTGATCGCAATCTTCCTCGCCTTCAACCTGAGGCGTGGTCCCCAGGTCTTCTTCTCCATCGGCGGCTACGGCTCCGGCGGCGGCTCGGGCTATCTCGGCGACTTCCTGGTGGCGTCGCTGGCTTCCGGATACGTCATGTACGGCTTCGACACTGCGAGCTCGCTCGGTGAGGAGACGCTCGAGCCGCGGCGCACCGCTCCCCGGGCGATCCTGCGGGCCATCCTCGCCTCGTTCGTCATCGGTGGCGCAATCCTGGTGTTCGCGATCCTGGCGGCGCCCGATTTACGCGATCCGATGATCGGCAGCAGCAACGGCGGGCTGCAGTACATCGTCGAGCAGGTGATGTGGGGTCCGCTCGGCAAGATATTCCTGGTATGCATCGTGGTCGCGGTGACGGTGTGCTCGCTCGCCGTGCACACCGCGGCCATCCGCCTGGCCTTCGCCATGGCGCGCGACAACGCGCTGCCGTTCGGGGAAAGGCTGGCGCGGGTGAATTCCGCGACTCAGACTCCGATCGTTCCTGCCGTAGTGATCGGCGTGATCGCCGAAGCGATCCTGGTCCTCAACATCGGGCAACCGAAGATCTTCACGGTGCTGACCTCGATTGCGGTCATCATGATCTACCTAGCTTACCTGGTGGTCACCGGCGCAATGCTGAAGAAGCGCCTGGCCGGGGCATGGCCGCCGGCGGATCTCGCCGCGGGCCGCTACTTCACCATGGGCAGCGCCGGTATGCTCGTCAACGTGGTCGCGGTGCTGTGGGGCGCGGGGATGGCGATCAACCTGGCCTGGCCGCGCGAGGCCGTGTACGGCGCACCCTGGTGCAACACCTGGGGAGCGTTCGTGTATATCACCGCGATCCTCGGAGCGGGGCTCGTCTGGTACGCCATCACCGGCCGTCATCATGTCGGCACGCTGGCATCACACACGCTGACCGCAGGCGACGGCTCACTGCAACCGCAAGCCTGACGCGCGCCATCGATGTCGCACCGGTTCAAGTGGCCCGGCGCGCGGGTGCTCGTCTCGCCAGTGCGCGCGGCGCATGATCGCGCACCCGGGGCAGGCCGCATCCGCAACCGACCATGACACCCTTCTCCGCGCTGTCGCTGCTGCGCATGGGGCTGAGTGGCCAGCGCGGCTGGAAGCCGCAGTGGCGCAGCCCCGAGCCCAAGGGCGCCTACGACGTGGTCATCGTCGGCGGAGGCGGTCACGGTCTCGGCACCGCCTACTACCTCGCGCGCGAGCACGGGCTCACCAACATCGCGGTGCTGGAAAAAGGCTGGATCGGCGGCGGCAATACCGGACGCAACACGACGATCATCCGCTCCAACTACCTGTTCGCCGAGAGCGCGGCGCTCTACGACCACGCGCTCAAGCTGTGGGAAGGCCTGTCGCAGGCCCTCAATTACAACACGATGTTCTCGCAGCGCGGCGTCATGCTGCTCGCCCACACGGTGCACGACGCACAGGTGGCGAAGCGCCACGTGCACGCCAACCGCGCCGCCGGCGTCGACAACGAGTGGCTCACGCCACGCGAGGCCCAGGCCTTCTGCCCGCCTCTGAAGATTGACGACATCCGCTATCCGGTGCTCGGCGCGGCGCTGCAGCGGCGCGGCGGCACCGCGCGGCACGACGCGGTGGCCTGGGGCTACGCGCGCGCCGCCGACGCGCTCGGCGTCGACATCATCGAGAACTGTGAAGTCACCGGCATCCGTCTCGACCCGCACGGCGCCGTCACAGCGCTCGAGACCACGCGCGGCCCCATCCGCACGCAGCGCCTCGGCGTGGTCGCCGCCGGCCATACCAGCGTCATCATGAGAATGGCCGGCGTTGCACTGCCGCTCGAGAGCTACCCGCTGCAGGCGCTGGTATCGGAGCCCGTGAAGCCGGTGTTCCCGTGTGTCGTCATGTCGAACACCATCCATGCCTACATCAGCCAGTCCGACAAGGGCGAGCTCGTCATCGGCGCCGGCACGGATGCCTACACCTCCTACACCCAGCGCGGCGCGCTCCATATCCCGAGCCATGCGCTCGAGGCGATCTGCGAGCTGTTCCCGACGTTTCGCCGCCTGCGCATGCTGCGCAACTGGGGCGGTATCGTCGACGTGTCGCCGGACCGCTCACCGATCATCGGCAGGACGCCGGTGCCGGGGCTCTACGTAAACTGCGGCTGGGGCACCGGTGGCTTCAAGGCGACGCCGGGCTCGGCGCACCTGTTCGCCTGGACCATGGCGCACGACGCGCCGCACCCGATCAACGCGCCGTTCAGCCTCGAGCGCTTCCGCGACGGCAACCTGATCGATGAAGCCGCGGCGGCCGCCGTGGCTCACTGAAAGCTCCCATGCTGCTCATCCAGTGCCCGTGGTGCGGCGAGCGTCCCGAGCCCGAGTTCGTCTACGGCGGGCAGGCGCATATCGCGCGCCCGCCGCGTCCGGCAGACGCGAGCATCGAGGAATGGACGAATTACCTCTACCACCGCGACAACACCCGCGGCGTGCATGCCGAGCGCTGGCGGCACACCCACGGGTGCGGACGCTTCTTCAACGCGCTGCGCGACACCACCACCGACCGGTTCATCGCGACTTACCGCGTGGGTGAGCGGCCGCCGCAGGCGCCGGCCGGCCCGGCAGTGAAGGCGGCCCGCCCATGACAGGGGAGCTGCGCACACCGATCGGCGGGCGCATCGACCGCGCGCGTGCGCTCAACTTCCGCTTCGACGGCCGCGCCTATCGCGGTCTCGCGGGCGACACGCTCGCCTCGGCGCTGCTCGCCAACGGTGTGCATCTCCTCGGCCGTTCCTTCAAGTACCACCGGCCGCGGGGGCTGCTAGCCGCGGGCGCCGAGGAGCCGAGTGCGCTCGTCACGGTACGGCGTGATGCCGCACGCTGCACCCCGAATCTGCGCGCCACGCAGCTCGAGCTCTACGAGGGGCTCGAGGCCTTCAGCCAGAACCGCTGGCCCGCCCTCGCCTTCGACCTCGGCGCCGTCAACGATCTGCTCGCACCCTTCATTCCCGCCGGCTTCTACTACAAAACCTTCATGTGGCCGCGCAGTGCGTGGCAGTGGCTGTACGAGCCGCGCATCCGCGCGGCGGCCGGGCTCGGACGCGCCCCGCAGCACGCCGATCCGGACCGCTACACGAGCCGTTTCGCGCACTGCGACGTGCTGGTGGTCGGCGCCGGCCCGGCCGGGCTCGCCGCGGCGCATGCCGCCGCTGCCGCCGGTGCACGCGTCGTCCTGTGCGACGAGCAGAACGAACCCGGCGGCTCGCTGCTCTGCGACCCGGCCTGGGACGATGCCTCGCTGGAGGGGCGGCCGGCAGGGCTGTGGCTGCACGAGACCGCCGGCGCCCTCGGTCGCAACCCGCGCGTTACGCTTCTCACCCGCACGACCGCCTTCGGCTATTTCCCGCACAACCTCGTCGGGCTGTCACAGCGCCTCACCGACCATCTCGCCTCTCCCCACCCCGGGGCACCACGCGAGCGGCAGTGGCAGGTGCGTGCCCGCGAAGTCGTGCTGGCAACCGGCGCCATCGAGCGGCCGCTGGTGTTTCCCGGCAACGACCGGCCGGGAATCATGCTGGCCGACGCGGCGCGCACCTGGCTCAACCGTTATGGCGTCGTGCCCGGCACGCGCGCCGTCGTGGTGACGGCCTGCGACGCCGCGTACCGCGCGGCGCTCGACCTGAAGCGTGCCGGCGTCGACATCGCGTGCATTGCGGACGTACGTACCGGCGGCGAGGGGAGCTGGGCGCAGCGGGCCCGCGAGGCGGGCCTCGCGGTGCGCTCCGGGGTCACCGTGCTCGGCACCCGCGGGCGGCGACGCGTCGCGAGCATCGAGCTCGCGCGGCTCGAGTCGGGCCGGGTGGTCGAAGGCGGCATGCAGCCCTGCGATCTGGTCCTGATGTCGGGCGGGCTCACTCCGAGCGTGCACCTGCACTCGCAATCGCGCGGCAAACTCGTCTGGGACGAGAGCCTGCAGGCGTTCCTGCCGGCCGAGCCGGCCGAGCGCTCGCGCAGCGCCGGCGCCTGCCGCGGAATCTTTGCGCTCGATGCGGCCTTCGCCGACGGCGCCGCCGCCGGCGCCGCCGCGGCCCGCGACG
>DAHUXE010000036.1 GCA_027307325.1 Gammaproteobacteria bacterium
TCCCGATACCGCGGCAGAGAAGCCGGTGCAGGGAAAGATCGTCGCGGTCGGCAAGGGCAAGATTCTCGAGGACGGCCAGGTTCGGCCGCTCGATGTGAAGGTCGGCGACAAGATCCTGTTCGGCAAGTACAGCGGGACGGAGGTCAAGGTCGACGGTGAAGATCTCGTGGTCATGCGCGAAGAAGACGTCATGGCCGTGATTGAAGGCAAGTAACGAGGATCACGACAATGGCAGCCAAAGAAGTTCGTTTCAGCGATGACGCTCGCTCCCGCATGTTCAGGGGCGTGAACGTCCTCGCCAACGCCGTCAAGGCAACCTTAGGCCCCAAGGGCCGCAACGCCGTGCTCGAGAAGAGCTTCGGCGCCCCGACCGTCACCAAGGACGGCGTATCGGTCGCCAAGGAGATCGAGCTCAAGGACAAGTTCGAGAACATGGGCGCGCAGATGGTGAAGGAAGTCGCGTCCAACACCTCCGACGAGGCCGGCGACGGCACGACCACCGCCACGGTGCTCGCCCAGGCGATCATGCGCGAGGGCCTCAAGGCCGTGTCCTCGGGCCGTAACCCGATGGACCTCAAGCGCGGCGTCGACAAGGCGGTCGTGACCGCCGTCGAGGAGCTGAAGAAGCTCTCCAAGCCCTGCAAGGACTCCAAGGCCATCGCCCAGGTCGGCACGATCTCGGCGAACGCCGACGAGTCGATCGGCAAGACCATCGCCGAGGCGATGGAGAAGGTCGGCAAGGAAGGCGTCATCACCGTGGAAGAGGGCTCGGGCCTCACCAACGAGCTGGAAGTGGTCGAGGGCATGCAGTTCGACCGCGGCTACCTCTCGCCGTACTTCATCAACAACCAGCAGAACCAGACCGCGGAGCTCGAGAAGCCGGCGATCCTGCTGGTCGACAAGAAGATCTCCAACATCCGCGAGCTCCTGCCTCTGCTCGAGGGCGTGGCCAAGGCCGGCCGGCCGCTGCTGGTGGTGGCCGAGGACATCGAGGGCGAGGCGCTGGCGACCCTGGTCGTCAACAACATCCGCGGCATCCTCAAGGTGGGCGGTGTCAAGGCGCCGGGCTTCGGCGACCGCCGCAAGGCCATGCTGCAGGACATCGCTACCCTCACCGGCGGCACCGTGATCTCCGATGAAGTGGGCCTGTCGCTCGAGAAGGCGACGCTCAACGACCTCGGCGATGCGAAGAAGGTCGTGGTCGAGAAGGAGAACACCACGATCATCGACGGCGCCGGCAAGACCGCCGACATCAAGGCGCGCATCGAGTCGATCCGCCAGCAGATCGAGGAAGCCACCTCCGACTACGACAAGGAGAAGCTGCAGGAGCGCGTTGCGAAGCTCTCCGGCGGCGTCGCCGTGATCAAGGTGGGAGCGGCCACCGAGATCGAGATGAAGGAGAAGAAGGCCCGCGTCGAGGACGCGCTGCACGCCACGCGTGCGGCGGTCGAAGAGGGCGTGGTGCCGGGTGGCGGCGTGGCGCTGATCCGCGCACAGAAGGCTCTCGATCAGCTCGAGGGCGCGAACGAGGACCAGACGGTCGGCATACGCATCCTGTCGCGCTCCATCGAGGAGCCGCTGCGTCAGATCGTCGAGAACGCCGGCGAGGATGCCGCCGTGATCCTCAACCAGGTGAAGAGCAAGACCGGTGCCTACGGCTACAACGCCGCCAAGGGCGAGTTCGGCGACCTGCTCGAGGCGGGGATCCTCGATCCCACCAAGGTAACGCGTCTTGCACTGCAGAACGCGGCGTCCGTGGCGGGCCTGCTGCTCACCACCGAGGTCATGGTGGCCGAGGCTCCGAAGGACGAGGAGCACAGCCATGGGGGACCCCCGGGCGGCATGGGCGGCATGGACATGTAAGGACCCTCTCTAAAGAGGTATCGATTCTGTAACACTGAGCCGTTAGTCTTTACATAACGGTTAGGGGCTCGCGCCTCGGCTCTCAGCTGAGGGCGCAGGTCCCCAAAGACGCGGAACAAGACCCCCTATTCCGCGCATCATTCGCAGGCCCCCTCGTGGGGCCTGTTTTTTTGGTTTATCGTGGCCTCCGAGGATCCTTCCCGAGGGGGCTCACCCATGGCTGACGCGAAAGCTCGTGCGCTGCTTGCGACACTATCCCTGACGTGGCTCGCGCTCGCCGCGTGCAGCCGGCAGGGCCAGGACGAAATGAGCTGGGCCCGCGCCGCGCTCGAGCGCAACGAGCGCCTCGAGATCGTGGCGGCCGACCGGGAGAGCCGCACGTTCACGGTGCGCAACAAGGACACGGGCGAGCTGAGCATGGTGCGCGCCGATCAGCTGATCGCCGGTGCGGCTGCGCCGCCGGGCTCCCCGGGCACGGCACCGGCACCCTCGCCAACGGCCCCGGCCGCCACCGCGGCGACGGCGCCGGCTGCACCCGCAGCAGCTCCGCAGGCCATCACGGCGCCCGCGCCCGCCGCGGGCGAGGCGCCCGACGTCCCGGCGCCCCAACCTAGGGCATTTGCTTCGAGAGCTCTGCAGCCGGGCGGTCAGGCCAGTCCGGTACCCGGACAGGTTCTCGAGGCCGGGCCCGGATACAGCATCGAGGCGGGTTCCAGCCCTGCGTCGGCCTCCGCGGTGCGCGAGGCGGCCACGAGCGGCACCGCCGTCGAGCTGCGCCACGAGCCGATCGTGTGCCAGGGCGCGCGCCTCCTGCACATCGACAACCGCAATCTGCAGTTCGATGGCGATGCCGTGAGCGCCCAGGACGGGTGCGAGATTCACATCACCAACAGCCGCATCCGCGCCACCGGCGTCGGCGTCTCGGCGCGCGCCGCCAACGTCCATATCGACAACAGCCTGATCGAGGGCGACACCGCCTCGATCGACGCCTCGGATGGCGCCCAGATCTACACCGCCGCCTCCAGGTTCCGGGGCTTGAGCCGCCGGCTCGACACTGCGGCGGTACACGACCTCGGGGGCAATGTCTGGAACTGACCCCGGCGCGGATTCCGGGCCCGAGAGTCTGGTAAGACGCAGCCTCGAGTCACTCGAGGCGGACGCCGGCGCGCGCGCTGCGCTGGCGCACGCTGCCGCCGATATCACTGCGACACTGCCGCGGGTGCTGGCGGCGAGCGGTTTTCTTGCCGAGTCCTTTACCCGCAGGCCGCAGCTCCTCACCGCGCTGCTCGCGCGCGGCGACCTCACCCGCCGCCTCGCCCCCGGAGAGCTCGCGGCGCGTGCACCCGCGCTCAGCGCCGCGGTCGCGGAGGGGGAGGCGCAGAGCGTGCTGCGGCGCTGGCGGCGGCACGAGCTGGTGCGCATCGCGTGGCGCGACCTCGCCGGCTGGGCCGATCTCGGCGAGACGCTCGCCGACCTCACCGCCTTTGCGGATACGGCGATCCGCACGGCCTTAGGGTACGCGCGTCACGGGCTGGTCGCGCGCTACGGCGAGCCGCGCTCGGTCCACGGCGAGGTCCAGCCGCTGGTGGTAATCGGCATGGGCAAGCTCGGCGGCGGGGAGCTCAACTTCTCCTCGGACGTCGATCTGGTGCTGCTCTTTCCCGAGCATGGCGAGACCGACGGCGGGCGCGGCATCGCCAACGAGGAGTTCTTCACGCGCCTGGTGCAGGCGCTGGTGCGGCTGCTCGAGGCGCCGACCGCGGAGGGCTTCGTGCTGCGGGTGGACCTGCGGCTGCGGCCCTTCGGCGACTCGGGTCCCGTGGTGGCCAGCTTCGCGTCCTTCGAGGACTATCTGCCGCGGCACGGCCGCGATTGGGAGCGCTACGCCTACATCAAGGCGCGCGCCATCACCGGCGCCGAGCGTTATGCCGAGATCGAGGCGTCCGCGGTGCGGCCGTTCGTCTACCGCCGCTATCTCGACTACGGAGTGTTCGAGAGTCTGCGCGAGATGAAGGCGCTGATCGCACGCGAAGTCGAGCGGCGCGAGCTGGCGGACGACGTCAAGCTCGGCCCGGGCGGCATCCGCGAGATCGAGTTCATCGTGCAGGCGCTGCAGCTGACCCGCGGCGGGCGCGACCGCGGCCTGCAGACGCCCGCGCTGCGCGTGGCGCTGGCGCGCCTCGGGGAAACGCGCATCCTGCCGGCCGAGGCGGTCGCCGAGCTCGAGGAGGCGTACGTCTACCTGCGCCGGCTCGAGAACCGGCTGCAGATGCTCGGCGATGCCCAGGTGCACGCGCTGCCGCTCGAACCCGCAGCGCGCGCGTCGCTCACGCTCGCCATGGGTGCACGCGACTGGCCGGCGTTGCTTGCCGAGCTCGGACGGCACCGCGAGCGCGTGCGCGGACACTTCCGCGAGGTGATCCTGGGAGGCACCACGGAGCAGGAAGCCGCGGTCAGGATCGACCTGGGGCGCTTCTGGGACACCCGGGCTGAGACCGCAGCGCTCGCCGAGTCGCTCGAGCACGCCGGGTTCGTCGAGAGCGCCGAAGCCGCGCGGCTGCTGCTCGAGCTGCGCGCCTCGAGCCTGGTGCGTAAGCTCGATGAGCCGGGACGCAGGCGGCTGCAGGCGCTGCTCCCGGTACTGCTCGCCGACGTGGCGAAGAGCGCCGCACAGTTGCCGGTGCTGCGCCGGATCCTGGCGATCATAGAGGCGACCGGTAAACGCTCGGCCTATTTCGCGCTGCTGCGCGAGAACGCGGCCGCGCGCGCGCGCCTGGTCGAGCTGGTCGGGCACGGGGAGTTCCTGGCGGCGCAGATCGCCGCGCAGCCTCTGCTGCTCGATGAGCTGATCGACGCGCGGCTCATGTCGCAGCTGCCGACGCGCGCCTCGCTCGCGGCGGAGCTGATGCAGCGACTCGGCCAGCTGCACGGCGAGGATCCCGAGCACCAGGTGGAGGCGCTGCGCCATTTCCAGAGCGCAGCGCTGTTCCGCGTGGCCGTCGCCGACCTGACCGGCGCCATGCCGCTCATGCAGGTCAGCGACCGGCTCACCGACATCGCCGAGCTCATCATCGAGCGCGCGCTCGAGCTCGCGTGGCAGCAGATCACCGCGCAGTTCGGCGTCCCGACCTGCGGCGACGGCCGGCCGGTGAACATCTGCGCAGTAGGCTACGGCAAGCTCGGCGGCATGGAGCTCGGCTATTCCTCGGATCTCGACCTGGTGTTCCTGCACGATTCGCACGGCGAGCGCCAGCAGACCAGCGGCGCGCGCCCGATCGACAACCAGCTGTTCTTCGTGCGCCTCGCGCAGCGCATCGTGCACCTGCTCACGATGCACTCGGCCGCCGGGCGGCTCTACGAGGTCGACGTGCGGCTGCGCCCGAGCGGCAAGGGGGGGCTGCTGGTCACCAACATCGAGGCGTTCGCCGAGTACCAGCGGCGCGAGGCGTGGACCTGGGAGCACCAGGCACTGCTGCACGCCCGCAGCGTCGCCGGCTCGCCGCAACTGCGCGCCGAGTTCGAGCGCGTGCGGCTCGAGGTCCTGTGCCACCACGTGCGCCGCGCAGGCCTGCGCGGCGAGGTGCGCGCCATGCGCGAGCGCATGCGCCGCGAGCTCTCGAAGGGGGATGGAGAGCGCTTCGACATCAAGCAGGATCCCGGCGGCACCGCCGACATCGAGTTCCTGGCGCAGTACTGGGCGCTCGCCTGGGCCGACCGCTACCCGGCGGTGGCGATGTTCGCCGACACTATCCGCCAGCTCGAATCGGTGGCCTCCGCCGCGCTGGTCCCGCAGGCCGCTGTCGACCTGCTGACGGGCGCCTACCGCGCCTACCGGGCCACGGCACACCACCTGGCGCTCGCCGGCCAGCCGGCGCTGGTCTCCGCGCAGGAGTTCCGCGCCGCGCGCGCCGACGTCACCCGCATCTGGGACGCGGCCATGGAAGCCGAGCCGCCCGCGGCGCGGGTATAATCCGCCCTATGGTCGCCACCGCACGGCCGCTCATCCAGCCCAACGCACAGAACCAGTACGAGGTGACGGAGGAAGACCTGCCGCTCTCGTGCCCCATGCCGCAGATGTATCTGTGGAACTCGCACCCGCGCGTGTATCTGCCGATCAGGGAGACGGGGTGGGCGAAGTGTCCCTACTGCAGCGCGGAGTTCACGCTGCGCAAGTGAGGCCGCGCGCTGCGCGGCCCTGACCCATCGACCGCGTCCTGGCGAGAGCCGACGGCCCGCGCTGCGCCCGCGTCACGCGCAGCGCGGACCTCACGCCGTCAGTTGTAGAGTCTGAAGTCCGCAGGCAGCTGCAGCTCGCCGCTGGCATCCGGATCGGGCCGTCCACCGGCGGCGCGGCCGCCGCCGCCGCGCGCGTCCTCGTCGTCGAAGGCCGTCGGCGCCGGGACCGTCAGGGTCGGTCCGCCCTTCGCCTTCAGCTCCGAGTTGAGCGCCGGCAACTCCTTCGAGGTCAGCCTGGAAAACTCGTCGGTCGCATCCGAGAGCTGGCCACGCAGTCCTGCGATGTTGTCGAGCTGGTAAGCCGAGGGCGGGCCCTCCCACGAGGTGACGGCGCCGTAGAGCTGATCGGTGTGCTCGCGCAGACGCTCCTCGCCCGTGATGGCGCCGCCCTCAGTGGTGGCCACGATTTCCTTGCGGATCTTGTCGAGCTTGTGATCGAAGTCCGCGAGCTTCTTGTGCAGCGGGTCGCCCGCCGGCCGGCCCTTGCCAGCCGCCGCCACCTGCTGGCGCAGTCCCACGATCTGCCCGAAGAACTGCGTCTCGTCGTTGAAGAGCGTGTAGACCTTCATCGCCGCCTCGTACTGCGCCTTGCGGTCGGCCGCACTCCAGGCGACGCGCCGGTCGAGCCCGACTTCGAGCTTTGTGTCGTAGCTCTTGTCGTTGTCTTCGATGCGGACGGTGTAGGTACCCGGCAGCACGCGCGGCCCCTGGGTGGCGGCGAACGCCACCTGCACCGCAGGCGGCACGTGCGGTGCCGGCAGGTGCATCGTCCAGAGCACCCGGTTCAGGCCCCGGCGGCTGCTGGCCGGCAGCTCGTCCACTACGTGGCCGGCGCTGTCCAGCACCTCGATCTTGAGCTTGCCGAACAGGTGCCGCGTCCGCTGGTAGTAGGTGACGACGGCGCCCGCTATCGGATCGTCGCCGATGAAGGCGGCGGCGCCGGTCGGCGACCCGCCGTTGGCCTCGACGCGCTGCTGCACCGGCCGCGCCGACACGAACGATACGTCCTGAGCGAGCAGCTGCGGCGTCAGATGGCGCAGCGGCGTGATGTCGTCGATGATCCAGATGCCGCGGCCGTGGGTGGCGAGCACCAGGTCGCTGTCGCGCGGCTGCACCGCCACGTCGCGCACCGCTACCGCCGGGAAGTCGCCGCCCTTGAACTGGCCCCAGTGTGCGCCACCGTCCACCGAGATCCACAGCCCGAACTCGGTGCCGAGGAACAGCAGCGCCTTGTCGACCGTATCCTCCCTGATGACGTGCGCATAGCCGCGCACGCCCTTGGGTTCCTGCGGCGTCACGAGCGGCGACCACGTCTTGCCGAAGTCGTGAGTCACGTAGACGTAGGGGGCCAGGTCGCCGAAGGTATGGCGATCGAAGGCCGCATAGGCGGTGGGGGCGTCGAAGCTGCTCGCCTGCACCCAGTTCACCCATTCGCCCTTCGGCAGTCCGCGCACGTTGCCGACCACGTTCTGCCAGTGCTGCCCGTCGTCACGGGTGATCTGCACGTTGCCGTCGTCGGTGCCTACCCAGATCGTCCCCTTATCGAGCGGCGATTCGCTGATCGAGTAGATCGTCGTGTGCATCTCGGCCGCCGAGTTGTCCACGGTGACGCCGCCCGACTGCTCCTGCTTCTGCTCGTCGGGATCGTTGCTGGAGAGGTCGGGCGAGATCCGCTGCCAGCTCTGGCCGTGATCACGCGACCGATAGAGGAACTGCGAGCCGATATAGACCGTGGCCGGGTCGTTCGGCGAGAGCGCGATCGGCGTGTTCCAGTTGAAGCGCAGCTTCTTGTAGAGCTTCAGATCCTCGGCACCGAGCTTCGGCTGGATGTCGCGCGTCTCGAGCGTGTGTACGTTGACGCGCCCGGCGTAGCCCCCCTGGGATTCCGCGTAGACGTAGTTGGGGTCGGAGGGGTCGGCGTACATCCAGAAGCCGTCACCGCCGAACAGCGTCACCCAGCGCGCGCTGGTGATGCCTCCGGGGTAGGCCGAATCGCCCCGCCACGAGCCGTTGTCCTGCAGGCCGCCGTAGACGTGGTAGGGATCGGCGTTGTCGACGCTCACGTGATAGAACTGCGAGATCGGCAGATTGTCCGACTTCCACCACTTGTTGCCGCCGTCGTAGGACGTCCACAGC
>DAHUXE010000041.1 GCA_027307325.1 Gammaproteobacteria bacterium
GCCCGAGGCTGAAATCGGCAGGGCGTCTGCCGATTCCGAGGCCGAAACTGCCCATGAATCTGGGCAGTTTGCCGCCTCCTGGCTTCCGCCGTCGGTGATGCGCGCCCAGTACCTCGAGGACGTGGCCGAGGCGCGCGAGGCAAGGCGGGCCGAGCAGGAACGGGCCGACGCGGCCTCGCTCGCCGCAGCGGCGGCCGGCGCACCGGCGGCCGGCGGGGTCTGTGCCACGGCGAGAGTCTGCGCGAGCGCCAGGGCGCTCATCGCAAGCCCCATCCGAGCGACTCTGAGGCTCTTCGGCATGATTCTTGATTCCGCTGTGGTTCCGCGAAACGACGGCGGCAAATTGTACACTACGATGAAAATGAGCCGTTTTCAGCACGCGAAGTTCCTGGTGAGTGCCGCCGCGCCGGCGCAGTTTCCGGCGGATGAGGGCGCCGAGGTTGCCTTCGCCGGGCGCTCCAATGCCGGCAAGTCGAGCGCCATCAACGCGATCACGCAGCGCCGCGGCCTCGCGCGCACCAGCAAGACGCCCGGCCGCACGCGGCTCCTCAATTTCTTCGAGCTCGCACCGCTTCGGCGCCTGGTGGATCTGCCGGGCTACGGGTATGCGGGCGGACCTGCGGCCGAGCGTCGCACCTGGCGCCCGCTCATCGACGCGCTGCACGAGCGCGCGAGCCTGCGGGGGCTCTTCCTCATCGTCGATGCGCGGCGCGGCATCACGCAGGGAGACGAGGAGCTGCTCGAGTGGGTCTCGGCCGACCGGCGCGTGCACGTGCTGCTCTCCAAGGCCGACAAGCTCAGCCGCGGCGAGGCCGCCCGCGTACTGCGCGCAGCGGGCGATGCGCTCGCGGGGCGGGCGACGCTGCAGCTGTTCTCGGCCACGGAGGGCACTGGCATCGCCGAGGCGCAGCAGACGCTCCTCGAGTGGCTCGGGTCGTCCGCGGGCGGGTCGGAAAATAAAAAGCCCCGGCGGCTTGATGAGGCCGCCGGGGCAGACTAACCCGGCACAGGTCTCTTGAACCGGGTCGATTACCCGCTCAGGGAGGGAAGCGGGGAGTCACTAGGACTCGATCGATTAGATGCGAGCGATTCTCCTGAGTTCCAGCTCGATCCGCAAAAAATATCTTTTCAGATCATTAATTTGCGTAAGCGCTTGTATCGCCGGCGCCACAGCTGGCTAGAAGAGATTGAAGAAGACGCTGAGCGAGACGAGATTGGCGCCGTTGGTGTTTCGCACACTGAAGTTCTCGTATTCCAGACGCGCGCCGAAATTGCCGACATGCAGCTGGCCGCCGGCCCCCCACGCGAACTGCGTACCGTTGTCCGACAGGGAGAAGAGCCCCGGGGGCGCGCCCAGGCTGGTGCTGCCGCTCGAAGACCAGCGCGCGAGCCCCGCCTTGCCGAAGACGTCGAGAAACGGAACGGGTATTGGCAGGTAGCCGACTGCGTATCCGGTGAAGGCCTTGTAGCTGAGGTGCGTCGTACCGCCGCCGGGCGCGGTGATCGACTGGCTGCCGAGGTCGATGTAGTCGGCCTCGACGGCGAACAGGCTGATCGGCCGCACGCCCGCCCAGACCTTCCAGTTGGTGCTGTTGAGATTTGAGTTGGTGGCCGTGACGTCCTTCAGGTTGTCATTGGCGATGCCAGCTCCCACGTAGAGCAGTCCGTTGTCGGCGTGCGCGGCGCTCGCGCCGAGCGAGAGCGCGAGCAGAGCCAGGAATTTGCGCATACGAGTCCTCTCCCTCAGTTTGCCGAAGTCTCTGATAACTGAATCTCCGCGCCCGCGTTGACAAGCGGCCCCAGTGCGCTCCCCGCGGCGCAGTGTATCGCGCGACCGCCGCAGGCGCGTGTGCTCGGCGCGCCTAGAAGATGTTCAGGAACACCTCGAGCGATGTGACCTTCGCGCCGTTGGTGTTCGGGATCCTGAAGTTCTCGTACTCGAGTCTGGCGCCGAAGTTTCCGACGTGCACTGCGGCACCGGCGCCCCAGGCGAATTCCGTGCCGCTGGTCGAGAAGCTCGTCAGCGGCGACGCCCCGCTGCCGTTGAGCCTCCAGCGCGCGAGCCCCGCCTTGCCGAAGACGTCGAGGAACGGCAGCGGGATCGGCAGGAAGCCGACCGCGTAGCCGGCGAACGCTTTGGCGTTCGAGCTCGTGGTGGTGGTCACGAAGGTGCTGGTCTGGCTGCCGAGGTCGAGGTAATCGGCCTCGATGGCAACCACGCTGACCGGCCTCAGGCCGGCGAACAGCTTCCAGGAGGTACTGTCGATGTCGGCGAAATTCGTGCCGGAGTTGACGATATCGCTCAGCTTGTCCTTGGAGATGCCGCCACCGACATAGAAGTAGGCATTGTCGGCCTGAGCGGCGCTCGCGCCGAGGGCGAGCGCGATCACCAGCAGAAGTCGGTACATGGCTGAACCTCCTGTTCCCAGTACTCCCTAACTTACACAATCATGACCGCGGTGTTGACTGTTGCAACACGGCGACAGGACGGGCGGAGGTAGATGCGTTGTGGACAACTCGTTCAGTAGAGGTTCAGGAACACCTCGAGCGGGATCCGGCCGCCGTCAGTGCGCCTCGTCCCAGTTGACGCCCGTGCCCACGTCGACGCGCAGCGGCACGCTCAGGCTGGCCGCGCCCACCATGCGCTCGCGCACCGCGCGCGTCACTTCCTCGACCGCCCCGGCGCGCACCTCGAGCACCAGCTCGTCGTGCACCTGCATGATGAGCCGCGCCGGTGAGTCGCTGCGGCCGCACCAGGCGTGCACTGCGATCATGGCGCGCTTGATGATGTCGGCCGCGGTGCCCTGCATCGGCGCGTTGATGGCGCTGCGCTCGGCGTATTGGCGCAGCTGCGTGTTGCCGGAGCGGATGTCCGGGAGGTACAGCCGCCGCCCGAACACCGTCTCGACGTAGCCGCGCTCGCGCGCCGCGACGCGCGTCTCTTACATGAAGCGATTCACCCCCGGGGAGCGCTGGAAGTAGCGCTCCACGTACTGCTGCGCGGCGCTCCTCTCGATGCCGAGATTGCGCGCCAGCCCGAAGGGCGACATGCCGTAGATGAGCCCGAAGTTGATCACCTTGGCGGTGCGGCGCTGATCCGCGCTCACGCCGGCGAGCTCCACGCCGAACACTTCCGCGGCGGTCGCCTGGTGCACGTCGCGGTCCTCGGCGAATGCCGCCTTGAGGCTCGCATCCCCGGAGAGGTGCGCCATGATGCGCAGCTCGATCTGCGAGTAGTCGGCCGCGAGCAGCACGCAGCCTTCCGGCGCCACGAACGCCTGGCGGATGCGGCGCCCTTCCGGGCGGCGGATCGGGATGTTCTGCAGGTTGGGATCGACCGAGGAGAGCCGTCCGGTGGCGGCGACCGCCTGCGCGTAGTTGGTGTGGATGCGTCCGGTGCGCTCGTTGACCTGCTCGGGGAGCTTGTCGGTGTAGGTTGATTTGAGCTTGGCGAGCGCGCGGTAGTCCAGCACGATGCGCGGCAGCGGGTAGCTCTCGGCGAGCTCCTCCAGCACGTCCTCGGCGGTCGAGGGCTGGCCGGTCGGCGTCTTGCGCCGCACCGGCAGCTGCAGCCGCTCGAACAGGATCTGCTGCAGCTGCTTCGGCGACTCGATGTTGAATTCGTGGCCCGCCTCGCGGTGCGCCGCGAGCACCAGCTCCTGCAGCTGGCGCGCGAATTCGCGGCTCTGCGCACGCAGCCGCTCGCGGTCGACCAGCACGCCGTGATGCTCCATCGCGAGCAGCACCGGCACCAGCGGCTGCTCGCACTCCTCGTAGAGGCGCGCCAGCGCCGGCACCGACGTGAGCTGCGGCCACAGCGCCGCGTGCAGGCGCAGCGTCACGTCGGCGTCCTCGGCGGCGTAGTCGCCGGCCTTCTCGAGCGGTACCTGGTCGAAGGACAGCTGCCGCGCGCCCTTGCCGGCGACGTCCTCGAAGGTGATGGTCGCGAGCCCGAGGTAGCGCCTGGCGTCCGAGTCCATGTCGTGATTGGTGGCGACGCTATTCCACACGTAGGACTCGAGCATGGTGTCGAAACGCATGCCGGCGAGCGCGATGCCGCTATTCAGCAGCACGTGCGCGTCGTATTTGAGGTTGTGGCCCACCTTGCCGCGCGCCTCGCTCTCGAGCAGCGGCTTGAGGGCCGCGAGCACCCGCGCACGGTCGAGCTGATCGGGCGCGCCCGGGTAGACGTGGGCGAGCGGCACGTAGGCCGCGACTCCGGGCTCGACGGCGAAGGAGACGCCGACGATCTCGGCGCGCATGTAGTCGAGGCTCGTGGTCTCGGTATCGAAGGCGAAGAGCGGAGCCGCTCGCAGCACCGCGAGCCAGCGCTCGAAGTCCTCCCAGCGCGTGATGGTCTGGTAGCGGCGCTCGATCGCAGGCTGCGCGGGGGCCTGCGGCTGGGCCGTCACGGCCGGGGCGCTCGCCGGGGCGGCGGGCGCGGCGCCGGCGGCCGTGGCTGCGCCCGCCTGGCTTTCCTCGCCCCCTTCGAGCGTACGCAGCAGCGCGCGCAGCTCGAAGCGCGCGTACAGCTCGCGCAGTCGCGGCGCATCGGGCGGGCCCGGCTTGAGCTCCCCGAGCGATACCGGCAGCTCGAGGTCGGTGCGTATGGTCGCGAGACGCCGCGACAGCTCGAGCGTCGCCAGCCCGAGGCGCAGGTTCTCGCCCACCTTGCCGGGGATCTCCGCGACGTGCGCGACTAGGTTGTCGACGCCGCCGTACTGCTGCAGCAGCTTCGCCCCGGTCTTGGGGCCCACCTTGTCGATCCCCGGGATGTTGTCCGAGCTGTCGCCGATCAGAGCGAGGTAGTCGATGATCTGCTCGGGGTAGACGTCGAACTTGAGCTTCACCCCCTCACGGTCGAGCACCGTGTTGGTCATGGTGTTGATGAGCGTGATCGAGCCGTCCACCAGCTGCGCCATGTCCTTGTCGCCGGTCGAGATGAGCACCTGGTGACCGGCGGCCGCCGCGCGCCGTGCCAGCGTGCCGATGACGTCGTCGGCCTCGACGCCCGGCACGCGCAGCAGCGGCAGGCCCTGTGCGCGGATGATCTCGAGGAGCGGCGCCACCTGTGCGCGCAGGTCATCCGGCATGGCGGGCCGCTGCGCTTTGTACTCGGCGAACAGCTCGTCGCGGAACGTCCGGCCGGGCGCATCGAACACCACGGCGATGTGCTGCGGATGAAAATCCTTGAGGAACTTCTGCAGCATGTTGAGGACGCCGAGCACCGCCCCCGTCGGCTCGCCGCGCGAGTTCGAGAGCGGCGGCAGGGCGTGGAACGCCCGGTAGACATAAGAAGAGCCGTCGACGAGGACCAGGTCGGGGGAGGGCGTCATGAACGGGTGATGCAGGGGGCGGGCCGCGAGTATAACGGACCGCAAGCCGCAGCAGTCTCGCGCAGTACGTCAACCACGCGGGTGTCTGGCGCGCTATACAGTCGACGCATGCAGCAGCTTTCCCCCACCATTGCCGCCAATCGCTTCGGGCTCGGCGCCCGGCCGGGCGAGCTCGCCTCGATCGGCGGCGACGGCCGCGACTGGCTGCGTGCGCAGCTCAAAGGCGCGCCGCCTGCGATCGCCGAGGCGCAGCTCGCATCTTCCGCACAGGTGCTCGGGCAGGCCTTCGCGCTGCAGCGCGAGATCCAGGAGGCGCGCCGCTCAGGTGCCGAGGTGCAGCAGAAGCTGCCGAAGTTCCTCCAGCCGATCTACAAGAGCGAGGTGACGGCGCGCTTTGAGCAGGCGGTGGCGAGCGACCGCCCCTTCCTCGAGCGGCTGACCCGGTTCTGGAGCAACCACTTCGCGGTGTCGGCGGATAAGCAGTTCATGGCCGGCCTCGCCGGCAGCTTCGAGCGCGAGGCGATCCGCCCGCGAGTGCTCGGCAACTTCGGCGACCTGCTGGTCGCGGCCGAGATGCACCCGGCGATGCTGCTTTATCTCGACAACCACCTGTCGGTCGGCCCGCATTCCGCCGCGGCGCTGCGGGTGAGCCGCCGCCGGCGCGGCAACCGCACGGTCGGCATCAACGAGAATCTCGGCCGCGAGATCCTCGAGCTGCACACGCTCGGCGTCGGCGGGGGCTACACCCAGGCCGACGTGACTTCCTTCGCCACCGTGATCACCGGCTGGTCGGTGGGCGGCGGCAACGGGCTATTCGCCAGCGGGCCGCCCGGCCGCTTCGTGTTTCGCCCCGACAACCACGAGCCCGGCACCCGCACGGTGCTCGGGCGGCAATACGGGGACCTGGGCTACGAGCAGGGCGTGCTGGTGCTGAACGACCTGGCGCAGCATCCCTCCACCGCGCGCCACATCGCGACCAAGCTCGCGCGGCACTTCATCGCCGACGATCCGCCGCCCGCGGCGGTCGAGCGCCTCGCGCAGGCGTTCAGCGAATTCGGCGGTCACCTGCCCGCGGTGTACCGCGCGCTGATCGACATGCGCGAGGCCTGGGAGCAGCCGCTCGCCAAGTACAAGGCGCCCGACGATTTCATCGTCTCGAGCTACCGCGGGCTGTCGCTTGCGGTGGACGCCTCCCACGGGCCGCTCGCGCCCTTCGAGCTCCTCGGCCAGCGCACCTGGCAGCCGGGCTCGCCCGCCGGCTGGCCCGACCGCAGCGCCGACTGGGACGGAGCCTCGGCGTTGCTGAAGCGCCTCGAGTGGGCGGACGCGGTGGGCGGGCGGCTCGGCAGCCGCCGCAACGCCGCCGAGCTCGCCCCTCTGCTGCTCGGCGCCAACCTTAACGACGCCACCGCGACCGCGATCGCGCGCGCGGCGAGCGCCCAGCAGGCGGTGACGCTGCTGCTGGCGGCGCCCGAGTTCATGCGCCGCTAGACCTAGGGAGAGATCCATGTCAGCCATGAAGCGCCGCGAATTCCTCAAGTCAGGAGCGCTCGCCGCCGGCGGCGCGCTCATCGTCACGCGACTCGCGCTGGCGCGCACCGCCGCCACCGCGCGCCGCCCGCGCTTCGTGCTGGTGATCCTGCGCGGTGCGCTCGACGGGCTCGCCGCCGCGCCTCCTTACGGCGATCGCGACTACGGCCACTTGCGCGGGGAGTTCGCGCTGCGCGCGCCGGGCGAGGCGCGGGGCGCGCTGCCGCTCGACGGCTTCTTCGGCCTGCATCCCGCGCTCGGCTTCCTCGGCCAGTCCTACGCCGCGCGCGAGCTCGTCGTGTTCCACGCGGTGGCGAGCCCTTACCGCGAGCGCTCGCATTTCGACGGCCAGGACGTGCTCGAGAACGGCACGGGCGTTGCGCATGCGGCGCAGAGCGGCTGGCTCAACCGTGCGCTCGGGGCGGCGCCGGGCGCGCCGCGCGCGCGTGCCGGCGTCGCGCTGGGCCAGAACGTGCCGCTCGTGATGCGCGGGCCGGCCGAGGTGACCTCGTGGTCGCCGTCGAAGCTCGCCGGCCTCGACGACGATACGCTCGCGCGCGTCACCGATCTCTACGCGCGCGATCCGCTGCTGTCGGTGCGTCTGGCGGATGCGCTCATGGCGGACCGGGTGGCGGCGGAGCCGGGCGGTGCGCTGGCGCAGGAGGCAATGGCGGAGCAGGCGATGGCGCAGAACATGGCCGCGGCGCCCGGCGCTGCGGCAGCAGCGGCGGGCCGGCCGCAGGCGAAGCCGGGCGGCGGCGCGTATGCGCAGATCGTGCACGCGGCGGCGGGATTCCTGCGCGCGGAGGACGGCCCGCAGGTGGCGGTCTTCGATACCACCGGCTGGGACACGCACGCGAACGAGGGCGGCGCCGAGGGTCAGCTCGCCGGCCGCTTCGCGACCCTCGACAAGGGGCTCGCGACGCTCAAGGGTGAGCTCGGCCCCGTCTGGAAGGACACGGCGGTGCTGCTGGTCACGGAGTTCGGCCGCACCGCCGCCATCAATGGCACGCGCGGCACCGATCACGGCACCGCCACCATCGCGTTCCTGGCCGGGGGCGCGGTGGCGGGCGGCCGCGTGATCGCGGACTGGCCGGGGCTCTCGCCGCGCGCGCTCTACCAGGGGCGCGATCTCATGCCGACGCTCGACCTGCGCTGCGTGCTGAAAGGCGTGCTCGCCGAGCACCTCGGCGTTGCGGCGCGGACGCTCGAGACGAGCGTCTTCCCCGGGAGCGGGCCGGCGCGCGCGAGCAGCGGGCTGATGAGAGCCTGAGGCTGGGGCAGCGGCTGCCGCGTCACTTCGGCGGCTGCGAGTCCTGTTCCTGGTCCTTGTCGGTCGGCTTCGCCGGAGCCGCGGGTGCCGCGCCCGGGGGCGGCGCGCTCGCGGGAGGCTCAGGCGGAGCGGCCTTCGGTGTGGCCGGCGCGCGAGAGGCCGGCGCGCTCGTCACCACCTTGCCGACTTTGTCGGGAAGATAGAGCGGCCCCTTCTGGCCACAACCGCCCGCCGCGAGCGTGGCGAGCGCGAGGATCAGCGCGGCGCCCCTCATGCGTACATCGGGCGCTTGTCGCGCAGCGCGAGCCAGCCGCGCGCGATGCGGTAGATGATCCAGATCGCCAGCGCGTAGTGGCCGAGAATCAGCAGCGGAAAGCCGATCAGGATCAGCATGAGCGGCACCGACACGGCCCAGATGGCGAAGCTCCAGAGCACCGCGTACCAGAAAGTGCGGATCTGCCAGCGGAAATGCGCCTCGAGATATGTGCCGTGGGTGGCCGAGCGGCGCGCGTAGTTCATGATGACGGCGATGATCGACGGCAGGCCCCAGATGAAGCTTCCGACGATGGTGTGGAAGGTCGTGAGCCCGATCAGCACCGACAGCGAGTGCAGCGCGTAGATGACGTTGGTGTAGGTGACCAGCGACTCGTCGACGCGCGGTGCGTCGGCGGCCATCGACGGGGTTACGCTGTCCGGCATG
>DAHUXE010000048.1 GCA_027307325.1 Gammaproteobacteria bacterium
GTGCGCGGGCACAGCGGTCAGGCGCGCGTCGCGCAGGTGTATCGCGAGCTCCTCGAGGGCAGCGCGATCCGCGAGTCGCACCGCGACTGCCCGCGCGTGCAGGATCCCTACTCGTTGCGCTGCCAGCCACAGGTCATGGGCGCGTGCCTCGACCTCATCTGCCAGCAGGCGGCGACGCTCGCTACCGAAGCGAACGCGGTCACCGACAATCCGCTCATCTTTGCCGACTCGGGCGAAGTGCTCTCGGGCGGGAACTTCCATGCCGAGCCGGTGGCCTTTGCGGCCGATATCCTCGCGCTCGCGGCGGTCGAGATCGCCTCGATCGCCGAGCGGCGCGTGGCGCTCCTCATCGATCCGAAGATGAGCGGGCTGCCGCCGTTCCTCGCGCCAGACAGCGGCGTCAACTCCGGCTTCATGCTGGCGCAGGTGACTGCCGCGGCGCTCGTGGCCGAGAACCGCATGCTGTGCCACCCGGCGAGCGTCGACAGTATTCCGACTTCCGCCAATCAGGAGGACCACGTCAGCATGGCGACCCACGGCGCGCGCCGCCTGCTCGGCATGACTCGCAACACGCTCACGGTCGCCGCCATCGAGTTCCTCGCGGCCGCGCAAGGTATCGACTTCCGGGCGCCGCTCAGGACCTCACCCAGGCTCGCAGCCGCCCACGGAGCGCTGCGGCTCAAGGTGCCGTTCGCAAAGAGCGACCGCCTGCTGGCGCTCGACATCGAGGAGGCGCTGCAGACCGTGCGGCTTCCCGAGGTGCAGTCGCTGGCGCGCTCGCTGCTGCCGAGTTATCGGTGATCGTCAGGCGTATTGGGCGGATTTCTCCGGCGCCTTGTCCGAGCCGTCCGGGCTGCCGCCGTCGGCGCCGCCCCCCTGCTGCTCGCGCTTGATGCGCTCGTAGATCTCTTCCCGGTGAACGGCGACGTGCTTGGGCGCGTTGATGCCAACGCGGACCTGGTTCCCCTTCACCCCCAGAACCGTGATCGTGACCTCGTCGCCTATCATTACCGTCTCACCGACCCTTCGCGTGAGAATCAGCATTCTCATGACCCCCGTTATAGTTCTATGGCTGCGACGTAGAACCGAACCAAGAGGCCCTCCGTGCGCATCGCAAGAGGGTACGCGTAAATGGTGCAGAAGAAAAATTTGCCGCGTCGCAATAACGCTCATGTTTGAACGTTCCCGCCATGGGGTAAACACCGCATGGCACCCTCACTTAAGCAGGCGTTCAATAGCAGCTGCGGTTTCAGGCGTGCGCGGTCCTGCGAGCACGTGCACCACTCCCGTGGTGGGCAAAGCGATCCCGCGTACACCGAGTTGGCGAATGGCGGCAGCATCGATCCGCCCCGGATCGGCGACTGTTACACGCAGCCGGCCCGCCACCACTTCCACCGTGCGCACGTTGGCGCGGCCACCGAGAGCTGCGAGCAGCCGCGCGCCATCCACCACGGCCGGCGCGGGCGCGCTGCGCAGCACGGCGCGTATCTCGCCGACGAGCTGGTCGGCTACCGGACCCACCACCACCTGCAGGGCATCGGGACCGGGCCGCACCAGGCCGGCGGCTCCGAGGCGTTTCAGTGCCGCCGCATCGACCGCGGCCTGGGACCCCACTCGCAGGCGCAGCCGCGTGGCACAGGCATCCAGCACGACGATATTGGCGGGCCCTCCCAGGGCGGAAACGTAGGCGACGGCTCGTTGCGCCGGCGCGGTCGGCGGCGGCGCAGCCGCAGCCGCCGCACTCTCGGACGTGTCGCGCCCCGGCGTGCGCAGATCGAACCTGACGATTACGAAACGAAACAGGAAGTAGTAGAGCGCGAAGTAGAGCGCGCCCACCGGCAGGAGCAGCAGGGGCCGCGTGGCGTGGTTGAAATTCAGGAAGTAATCGATGAAGCCGGCGGAGAAGCTGAAGCCGAGGCGCACGTCGAGCGCGTTCATGATGATGAAGGCGACGCCGGTGAGAAGCGCATGCACCACATAGAGCGCCGGGGCGAGAAAGATGAAGGTGAACTCGATCGGCTCGGTGACGCCCGTCAGGAACGAGGTGAGCGCGATCGAGCCGAGCAGGCCTCCGACCGCCGCGCGCCGCGCAGGCAACGCCGTGTGGTACATGGCGAGGCACGCCGCCGGCAGCCCGAACATCATCACCGGGAAGAAGCCCGCCATGAAGGCGCCCGCGGTCGGGTCACCGGCAAAGAAGCGCTTCAGGTCGCCGGTCGTGCCGTGATAGTCGCCGAGCAGGAACCAGGCGATGTTGTTGATGATGTGATGGAGTCCGGTGACGATCAGCACGCGGTTCAGGACGCCATAGGCGAAGAGCCCGAAGGCGCCGGCGTGCAGCACGGACTGGCTCAGGGCGTCCATGCCGCTCTCGAGGCGCTGCCACTGCGTGCCGAACACCACTGCGAGCGCGAGCCCCGCCAGCCCGCTCGCGATCGGCACGAAGCGCCGCCCGCCGAAGAAGCTCAGGTAGCTCGGCAGGGTGAGGTTGAAGAAGCGGTTGTAGAGACCTCCCGCCAGGAGCCCGGAGAGAATTCCGACCGGCACGCTGAGCTTGGACAACTCCTTCGCCTTGTAGGCGGCTACGCCCAGCTCGTGGGCCCGGCCCGTCAGGTCGGCCACCGCCGCCGCGGGCACGCTGATCAGCACCGAGGCACCCTGGCTCGCGACCAGGTAGGCGACCACCGCGGCGAGCCCCGCCGCACCGTGATTCTCGCGCGCCAGCCCGATCGCGACGCCGGCGGCAAACAGCAGTCCCAGATTGTCGAAGATGGCTCCGCCGGCGGCGGCCACGGAGGCGGAGTCGAGCAGATCCGGCTGACCGAGGCGCAGCAGGAGCCCCGCGATCGGCAGCACCGCGATCGGG
>DAHUXE010000049.1 GCA_027307325.1 Gammaproteobacteria bacterium
CCGCCGAGTTGCGCGAGCAGCTCAAGCAGCACGACTACCGCTACTACGTACTCGACGATCCGCAGATTCCCGACGCCGAGTACGACCGGCTGCTCAGCGAGCTGCGCGCGCTCGAGGCCGCGCACCCCGAGCTCATCACCCCCGACTCACCGACCCAGCAGGTGTCCGGGACTCCGAGCGCCGCCTTCGGCGAGATCGTGCACCGCGTGCCGATGCTCTCCCTCGACAACGCCTTCAGCGAGGAGGACGTCGCGGCCTTCGACCGCCGCCTGCGCGAGCGTCTCGGGGTGGATGGCGACCTCGACTACGTCGCCGAGCCGAAGCTCGACGGACTTGCGATCACGGTGATCTATCGCGAAGGCCGGCTCGAGCAGGCCGCGACCCGTGGCGACGGCGTCACCGGCGAGGACGTGACCGCCAACGTGGCCACGGTCCGCACCGTGCCGCACAGGCTCCGGGGCCGGGCGCCGCCGTTCATCGAGGTGCGCGGCGAAGTCTTCATGCCACTGAAGGGCTTCGAGCGCATGAACGCCCGGGCGCGCGAGCGCGGCGAGAAGGTATTCGTCAATCCGCGCAACGCCGCCGCCGGGAGCCTGCGCCAACTCGATCCGCGGATCAGCGCCGCGCGCCCGCTCGATGCCTTCGTCTACGGGCTCGGCGCGCTCGAGGGTGCAGCGCTTCCCAAGGGTCAGACGCAGCTGCTGGAGTGGCTGCAGGCGCTGGGGCTGCCGGTGTCGCCGGACGCGCGCGCGGTGCGCGGTGTCGGGGGGTGCCTGAGCTACTACCGCCAGATGGGTGCGCGGCGCGGCGCACTGCCTTACCAGATCGACGGCGTCGTCTACAAGCTCGAGTCCCGCAGCGACCAGCAGCGCGTCGGCTTCGTGTCGCGTGCGCCCCGCTGGGCGATCGCCCACAAGTTCCCGGCGGAGGAAGCGCTCACCATCGTCAGGGGCATCGAGTTCAACGTCGGCCGCACCGGTGCGCTCACGCCTATCGCACGCCTCGAGCCGGTGTTCGTCGGGGGCGTGACGGTGAGCAACGTTACGCTGCATAACATCGACGAGGTGCATCGCAAGGACGTACGGGTCGGCGATACGGTCGTGGTGCGCCGCGCCGGGGATGTGATCCCGGAGCTGGTGAACGTAATTCCCGAGAAACGCCCGCTGCCAGCCGCGCCGCAGGTGGTGCTGCCCGAGCGCTGCCCGGTGTGCAACTCGCGCGTGCTGCGCGTCGAGGGCGAAGCGGTGGCGCGCTGCACCGGCGGCTTCACCTGCCGCGCGCAGCGCCAGGAGGCGCTGCGGCACTTCGCCAGCCGCCGCGCGCTCGACATCGAGGGGCTCGGCGACAAGGTGGTCGAGCAACTCGTCGAGCGCGAGCTGGTGCGCTCGCCGGCGGACCTCTACCGGCTCACGGTGGAGGAGCTCGCCGGGCTCGAGCGCATGGGCGAGAAGTCCGCCGCCAATCTGGTCGCGGCGATCGGGAAGAGTAAGGAGACGACGCTGCCGCGCCTCCTGTACGCGCTCGGCATCCGCGAGGTGGGCGAGGCCACCGCGCTCGCGCTCGCGCGCCATTTCGGCACGCTGGAAGCGCTCATGAAGGCGAGCGCCGAGGAGATTCAGCAGGTCGAGGACGTCGGCCCGGTCGTGGCGGCGCACGTCGCGACCTTCTTTGCGTCAGACGATCACATTAAGGTTATCAAGGCATTACGCAAGGAAGGTGTGAAGTGGCCTGAAGTCGTGAGCGCGCCCCGAGGCGCGGCCGCGCCGCTCGCGGGCCGTACTTTCGTCCTCACCGGAACGCTCGAGTCGATGACGCGCGAGGAGGCCGAGGAGGCGCTCACCGCGCGCGGGGCGAAAGTTTCGGGCAGTGTCTCGAAGAAGACGAGCTATGTGGTGGCCGGGGCGGAGGCGGGCTCGAAGCTCGCACGGGCGCGCGAGCTCGGCATCCCGGTGCTCGATGAGGAGGCGTTGCGCACGCTGCTGCGCGGCGGCTGAGGAGGCGCCGGCTGTCACGCGCAGCCGGCCCATCGGCACCTTCCTCAGTCCTCAGTTCTTCGGCGCGGCAGCGGGGGCTGCGGCCGGCGCGGGCGCTGCTGCAGGTGCAGGGGCTGCCACCGGTGCGGCCGCCGGTGCAGGGGCGAGCGCAGGCGCGGGCCCGGTCGGCGACGAGGCACCCGCAGAGGGCTGATCGAGCATCTTCTTGACCTGCGCGGTCCGCATCAGATCGTCCATGTAGTCCTTGAACTTCTTTCTCTCGAGCTCCTGCTGGATACGCGGCTTGCGCTGCTCATAGGACTGCGGCGTGAGCGGGCGCGCCTCGACCAGCTGCACGATGTGCCAGCCGAAGGTCGTCTGCACCGGCGCCTTGGTGTACTCGCCGGGCTTCAGGGAGTCGA
>DAHUXE010000063.1 GCA_027307325.1 Gammaproteobacteria bacterium
GCTTGCGGACAGCGATCCCCGGAGTCAGCTCGGGCGCCCAGGCGCCGGTGGCATTCACGGTGATCCCGGCGGCCACCAGGGAGCCATCGTCCAGCGTGATGCCTTCGCCCCGAATCGCCACGGCGCGGCCGCGCAGCACACGAATATCGCGCAGCAGGAACTTGGCCCCGCACGGCGGATAGACCACGGAATCATCCGGCACCAGCAGCGCGCCGGCGAGCCCCGGCCGGAGGTGCGGCTCGCGGGCGCGCAGTTCACTTTCGCCGATCGCTTCGGCGCGCACCCCGATGCTGTCGTAGACGCGTTTCTTGCGGTCCACCTCCGCCATCTCTTCCGCGTCGGCCGCCACCCACAGTGTGCCGCACGGCAGATATTCCACCTCCGGCGGCAGCGCGTCGCGGAGTTCCATCCATAGTTCGCGTGAGTAGCGGGTGAGCGCGATCTGCGCAGGCGAATCGTCCATCACGACGATGTGGCCCATGCCCGCGGCCGTGGCGCCGCCGCCGATGGGGCCTGGCTCCACCACCACCACCTTGAGCCCTGCCGCCGCGCAGGCCGCCGCGCACGCCGCGCCGACGATGCCGCCGCCCGCGATGGCTACGTCGCAGATTGTGTGCATGTGCGGCGAATTCCGAAGCAGAAGGGGTCGCGCTCGTCGAGGATCAAATCGGCCTCGGCGTTGACGTAGGCGAACCCCGTGATGTGCGGATAAACTTGCCCGTCCGCCACCGAGATGGTGCCTTCGAACACGCTGCCGACGATGCTTTCCTGGCGCCATACCTGGCCCGGCTGGAGCTTGCCGTCGGCGTAGAGACAGGCGAGCTTGGCGCTGGTGCCGGTGCCGCATGGCGAGCGATCGTACGCATTGCCCGGGCAGAGCACGAAGTTACGCGCATCGGCGCCGGGAACTGTCGCCGGCCCGAAGAGCTCGACGTGGTCGACCGCGGGGTAGCCCTGGGCATTGACCGCGGCCCGCACCCGTCTGCAGTAGTCGGTGAGGGCGGCGACGTTGGCGAGCGCGAGCTCCTGGCCGTGGGACTCGACGAGGAAGAACCAATTGCCGCCCCAGGCGACATCCCCGGTCACGACACCGATGCCGGGAACCTCGACCCGCACGGCGCGCGCCTCGCGGTGACTCGCCACGTTCGTGACCGACACCGAGAGATCCGCGTGCAGTACCGCGGTCACCACCCCCACGGGCGTCTCGATGCGATGCACGCCGGGTGCGATGCGGCCGAGGTAAGCGAGCGTCACCGCGAGCCCGATCGTGCCGTGGCCGCACATGCCGAGGTAGTCCGCGTTGTTGAAGAAGATCACGCCCGCAGCGCAGGACGACTCGGTGGGAGGCACGAGCCAGGCGCCGACGATCGCATCCGAGCCGCGCGGCTCGTTGACCACGGCCGAACGGAACTGGTCGTAGACATCGCGCAGCAGCTCGAGCCGCTCGCTCAAGGGGCCTTTACCCAGATCCGGGCCGCCCTCGACGACCACGCGCGTCGGCTCGCCGCCGGTGTGCGAATCGATGATGCGGATCCGTCTCATGCCGGGCGCGTGGCGCGCGCTTTCTCGACCAGGGCGGTGACCTGCGCGCGGCGCTCGCCCGCGAGCGGCAGCCGCGGCGGGCGCACCCGCTCGGAGCCGCGGCCGAGGATCTGCTCGGCGAGCTTGATCGACTGCACCAGGTCGTGCTCGGCATCGAGGTGCAGGAGCGGCATGAACCAGCGATAGATGCGCCGGGCGCGCTCGATGTCGCCCGCCCGCAGTGCCGCGAACAGCGCGAGCGACTCGGCGGGAAAGGCGTTGGTGAGCCCCGAGACCCAGCCGCGCGCCCCGAGCGTCACGGCTTCGAACACCACGTCATCGAGGCCCGCGAACAGCACGAAGCGGTCGCCGAAGGCATTGAAGAGATCGGTGAAGCGGCGCGGGTCGGGCGCCGATTCCTTGATGGAGACGATGTTGGGTACCTCGGCCAGGCGCGCCAGCGTCCCGATCTCGATGTTGACGCGATACGACGGCGGGTTGTTGTAGAGCATGATGGGGAGCCCGGTCGCCCCCGCCACCGCGCGGAAGTGCTGCTCGAGCTCGGCCGCCGTCGGCACGTACACCATGCCCGGGAGCACCATGAAGCCGCTGGCGCCGAGCGCTTCCGCGTCGCGCACGAAGGTGACCGCCGTGGCGGTGGTGAACTCCGACACCCCGACGATGATCGGCACCCGGCCCTCGGTCACTTCGACCGCGCCGCGCAGCACCGTGCGCTTCTCCGCGGCCGACAGCGAATTGCCCTCGCCCACCGTGCCCATGAGCACGAGCCCGTGCACCCCGTCACGCAGCAGCGCCGCCTGCACCGCCTGCGTGGCCCTGAGGTCGAGCTCGAGCGCCGGATCGAATTGGGTGGTAGCCGCCGGGTACACCCCGGACCAGTCGCAGGCGAGGTGAGCTGGCATGCGGGCGATCGTATACGATCGGCGAATGGGCCGGCAACGCAAGGGCCCATTCGTCAGCTCGCCACGCCCGCGCAGGTGCCCACGTGACGCTCACGCCATTCCACGTCGCCATACAGGTGAGGGATATCGCCGAGGCGCGCCGCTTCTACGGCGAAGTGCTCGGCTGCGCCGAGGGACGCAGCGACACCGACTGGGTCGATTTCAACCTCTACGGCCATCAGCTCGTGTGTCACCTGAATCCGCGTCTCGGGCGTGAGGGGCGCATCACACAGCTCTACAACCCGGTGGACGGTCACGGCGTTCCGGTTCCGCACTGTGGCGTGGTGCTCGAGAGCGCGCAGTGGAAGGCGCTCGCCGCGCGGCTCAGGGAGCAGGCCGTGGAGTGGGTGATCGAGCCCTGCACCCGCTTCGCCGGCGCGCCCGGCGAGCAATCGACGCTCTTTATCCTCGACCCCTCCGGGAACGCGCTCGAGTTCAAATCCTTCCGCGACCTCGGCCAGCTGTTTGCTCGTTAAAGCTGATGTCCGGCGAAAGCGCCGCAGGCGACTTTCGCCCTAATGTAACAGCGCGGTCGCTTCATCGAGCGCAGCGCAATAGCGCGTCAGCACCGCCGCGGTGATCGGGATATACGCCGCGGCCTCCGCCCAGCGGTCCGCGTCGATCGCCTCGCGCACGCCCGGCAGTGTCTTTACGCCGTAGCCGGTCAGCATGCCCGGCGCATAGACGAAATGCCGATACCATGGGCGCCCGGGCAGGCCGCGCTCATCGGTGAGCCTGCGCTCCATGCCCTGCAGCAGCGCGTTCAGGCGCGTGCGCTCTGCGCCCTCGAGCCTCGGGCCTCCGGCGAGCAGCTTCCCGTAGGCCTCGTCATAGGCGCGCGCGCTCGCCCTGAGCCGCGCGACCGCGCGGTCGAGCGGCACGAAGTCGAGCTGCGGAACCGGCGGCTCGCGCGCCGGCGGTGCCACGGCCCGCGTCGGGTCCGCGGCCAGCGCGAAGGCGTTCTCCTCGAGCAGGCGCGCGAGCTCGACGCTCTTCCTGCGCTTCTCGTCCGCGAGCGTGTGCAGCTCTTCGGTGTACGCGCCGATCGTGTCCGCGAGGCCCGTGAACTCGAACGGCAGCACGTCCGCGTCGGCCATGCGCAGCACGACGTGCCCGGCGGTCTCGGCCTCGGCGACACCGTAGGCGAAGGTCGGATCGCCGAAACGCACGTAATGGTCGAATGAGTCGTAGCTCGAGTGGTACACACCCAGCTGCTCGTCCTCGCCGTGGTATTCGATGTTGAGTGCCGTGAGTCCCAGGTGCTGCAGGAAGGGCGTGTAATCGGAGCCCGAGCCGAGCGCGCGGATCGGCAGATCACCGCCGGCCTCGGCGAGGCGCGTTTCGCGCCGCATGGCTTCCGCGTCCTCCTCGTCCCCGGGCTCGCGCCCGTAGCCCTGCGCGAGGATACGTGCACGCAGCCGCGCCTGCGTACTTACCCCGGTCTCCGGGTCCCTGACGCCGGAGGCGACCTCGTTCACGAGGTGCTGCAGCGAGTGGCTGCCGCTGGTGGCCAGAAAGCCGCGCGTGTTGGTGTCGGAGTTGAGGTAGAGCACGGCGTCGCGCTCGAGCTCCGCCGCGTGCGTCTCGGCCCACTCGGTCGAGCCGAGGAGCCCGGGCTCCTCGCCGTCCCAGCTGGCGTAGACCAGGGTGCGCTTCGGCCGCCAGCCGCTCTTCACCAGAGCGCCGATCGCCTTCGCCTCCGCGAGCATCGCAACCTGCCCGGACAACGGATCCCAGGCACCGAATACCCAGCCGTCGCGGTGATTGCCGCGCACCACCCACGCGTCGGGGCTCTCGCGCCCCGGCACCCTCGCGATGACGTCGTAGAGCGGCTTCAGGCTCCAGTCCGAACGGATCACGAGATGCACTCTGGCGGGTCCGGGCCCGAGGTGATAGGTGATGGGGAGCGCGCCGCGCCACTTCGGCGGGGCAACGGGGCCCGCGAGCGCGGCGAGCAGTGGCTGCGCGTCGGCGTAGGAGATCGGCATCACCGGGATCTTGAGAATCGTCGGGGCGTCCGCGAGCGCGAGCCGCTTCGCGTCCTTGGTGGCCCCCACCCCGGGGGTGAGCGGATCGCCGCTGTAGAGCGTCAGGTCGAGTACCGAGCCGCGCTGCACGCCCTGCGGCGGACGCCACCCGCCCCTCGGGTACACCTCGCCCTGCGCGTAGCCGTCGTCGTGCGGGTCCGAATAAATGATGCAGGCGAGCGCACC
Organism: Gammaproteobacteria bacterium; assembly: GCA_027307325.1. Taxonomy (GTDB): domain Bacteria; phylum Pseudomonadota; class Gammaproteobacteria; order Steroidobacterales; family Steroidobacteraceae; genus 13-2-20CM-66-19. Next base: position 4,697 of record DAHUXE010000063.1, read on the forward strand.
GTGCTCCTGCGCGAGCTTCGGTTTCAATCCGCGCCAGCCCGAGCCATAGCGCGTGATGACGATCTTGCCTTTGACGTCGATGCCGCGGCGCGCAAGCTCGGAATAGTCCTTCGCCATTCCGTAGTTGAGGTAGACGAGCTCGCCCGTGACGTCGCCGTCGGCGCCATAGACGTTGTAAGGCGGCATGATGCCGGCGACGCCCGAAGTCGCGTCCCCCGCGACCGGCGGCTCGGTGAGGCTCGCGGTGAACTGCGCGGGCGCCACCAGCTCGAGGCTGTGCTCCTTGAGCGTCGGATAGAGAACCTCGAACACCTCGATCTGCGCCTGCCAGCCCCATTGCCTGAATAGGTCGCGGACGAACTCCGCGTTGGCCTTGTCGTGGGGCGAGCCCACCTGATTGGGGGCGGAGGCCAGATTCTTCATCCACTCGCGCAGCTCCGCGGGATTGAGGCCGGCGTCGAAGCGCTGCTCGAGCGAGCGCTGCGCTACGGCCTCCTGCACCGTGAAACCGAACATGGCCGGCGCGCCCTCGCCGGCCGCGGAAGCCGCGAGCGGCATGAGCGCCGCGAGAAGCGCGAGCCACGCGCGTGGCACGCGCGGGCGCGGGTCCCTGGTAGTCTCGTCGCTGGCTTGCATGTCGGCCCTCTGATGTAGCGAGGCCCGCGATCATACCGGGCACGGCGGGCCCGGTGCGCCCGGCCGGCCATACGAGGCAGAATGCCTTAGAATTCCCGCAGCGGCACACGCCGCGATTCGAGCTCTGGTGAACCGAGAATTTCTTTCGCGCCGGCAGGTACTGCGCGGCCTGGCCGCGACGCTGCCGCTCGCAGCCTTCGGCTGCAGCCGGACCGACCCGAACTCCCTGACGGTCGGCGGCCTCGCCGTAACCTGCAATCTCACGCTCCCCGTCGCGTGCGTGGGGAAAAGCGCGGCGAATCACTCCGCGCCCCCCGGCGCGACGCGCTTCCACTACGAGTACGCGAAATTCAACGGCTGGCCGGAGATCAAGGAATCGCTGATGGCGGGCCGCATTCAGGCCGGCTACATGCTGGCGCCGCTCGTCATGGACCTCGCCGACCAGGGCATCCCCATGAAGATCGTCTCGCTGGGACACCGCTCCGGCGCGGTCATCATGGTGCGCACCGAGTCGCCCTATCAGAGCTTCCGTCAGCTCGCCGGCAAGCGCATCGCCGTTCCGAGCCGGTTCGCGGTGGACTACCTGTTTCTGCGCCGCATGCTGGCGAAGGAGAGCATGCGCATCGAGGACGTCGAGGTCGTCGAGATGGCGCCGGCTGACATGCCGGCTGCGTTATACGCCAACGCCGTCGATGCCTACTGCACCGGCGAGCCGTTCGGCGCCGCCGCGCAGGTCGCGGGCTACGCGCGGCCGTTGCGCATGACGCGCGATGAGTGGCCGAAGTACATCTGCTGCGTCCTGACCGTGCGCGAGGAGCTGATCGCCGCCAATGCACCTCTGGTGCAGGATCTCGTGAACCAGATCCTGGGCGCGGGCCTGTGGCTGGATCAGGGCCCCGCCCACCGCGAGAAGGCCGTGCAGATTGCGGCGGGCCCGCAGTTCTTCAACCAGGACCCGAAGATCATCCGTTTCGTGATGCAGAACCCGAGCGACCGCGTGACCTACGGCGACCTGCGCATGATCCGCTCGGAGTTCGACGATCTCATGCAGCTGTCGCTGGCAGCGGGAACGATCAGGCACCCGATCGCGTACCAGGAGTACGTCGACGAGCGGTTTGCGCGCAACGCGCGTCCGGCGCAAATCCGCCTGTGACCGGCGTACGCTCAGCGGCAGGGTCGATGGCACGTCGCGCTCTGGTGACGGCGGCATTATCGCTGCTGCTTGCCGGAGCTTCCGCAGCCGGTGCAACACCGGCCTTCAAGGCCGGCACCTTCGACCCGCCGCGGCTCGCGCCGGACTTTTCGCTCCCGGGCTCCGACGGACACGAGCTGCGCCTCGACCGCTTCCGCGGCAAGGTCGTGTTGCTCGCCTTCGGTTACTCCTCGTGCACGGAGGTCTGCCCAGTGACGCTCGCGACGTTCGCCGCCGCCCGCCGCAAGCTCGGGGCCGCGGCCGCCGACGTGCAGGTGGTGTACGTGACGGTCGACCCGCAGCGCGACGTGCCCGAGCGCCTGAAGAAGTTCCTGGGAAGCTTCGACAAGACCTTCATCGGCGGCACCGGCACCGAGGCACAGCTCGCGGCGGTGCGCAAGGAATACGGAGTGACCGCAAAGAGGATCCCCTATGGCGACAGCTACACCTACAGCCACTCTTCTTTCACTTATCTGATCGATCGCGGAGGCCGGATTCGGGCGCTGATGCCTTACGGACACAGCCCTGACGACTACGTCAATGACCTGACCATTCTGCTCGGCGAGTAGACGGTGCGCGCGCGCTCACTCGTGTTGGCGGTGGTGTCGGGAAGCGCGCTCGCGCTCCTCGCCTGGAGCGCACTGGCGCCGGTCGAGAGCGCCTCGCGCGCTCAGATCTTCGAGATCCCCCATGGGACCTGGGCGCGCCGCATGTCCGGGGACAAGGTCGACATTCTGCCGGATCACATTCGCCTGACACTGGGAATACGCGACATCCTGGTGCTGCGCAACCACGACGCCGTCCCGCAGATCTTCGGCCCGACACTGATGATGCCGGGACAGAGCCTGCGGCTGCCGTTCGAGCAGGCAGCGGTGTATACGTTCTCCTGCACCGCGCACGCCAGCGGACAGATGATCATCAGCGTCCAGCCCTATCCGGGCACACCCTGGGCGAAGATCGGCTGGCGGGCGCACGAATTGGGGTGGCGGCTGCGCCTGCTGAGCGCGCATATCTGGTACCGTTACCGCTTCTGACCCGCACCGACCGGAGATCATGCATCGCCTCAGGGCAGCCCTGCCGTCGCTGGCCGTCATCGCCGTGCTCATCGCCGTATGGTGGGCGGCTGTCATAGCCACCGGCAGCCTGATCTTCCCCACGCCCTGGGCAGTCGTCACCGGAACCTGGGAGCTGATAGAGAACGGCACGCTCTGGCAGCACATCAGCGCCTCGCTCATGAGGGTCCTCATCGGCTTCGGGCTTGCCGCGTGCGTCGCCGTGCCGCTCGGCCTGTGGATGGGCTGGGTGCGCGGCGCCTACCGGATGCTGAATCCGCTCTTCCAGATCCTGCGGCCCATCTCCCCCATCGCTTGGATTCCGATCGCGATTCTCTGGTTCGGTGTCGGCGATGCCTCGCCCATCTACCTCATCTTCATCTCGTCCGTGTTTCCCATGGTGGTGCAGACCACCGTGGGCGTGCACACGATCGAGAAGCGCTATCTGCGCGCCGCCGAGAATTTCGGCGTCTCCCGCCGCACGTTGTTCACGCGCGTCGTGATCCCGGCGGTGCTGCCGCAAATCGTGGTGGGGATGCGCATCGGACTCGGTGTTGCCTGGCTGGTCGTAGTGGCCGCGGAAATGATCGCCCTGCATTCCGGGCTCGGCTACATGATCATGGATTCGCGCAACGCCGGGAACCGCTACGACCTGGTAGTCGCCGGCATGATCATCATCGGTCTGATCGGGCTGTCGCTCGACGGGTTGATGCGCCTGCTCGAAGGGATGCGGTGGGTCAGGTGGCGCTATGCGCACTAAGATCGAGGTCCGCGAGGTCGCCAAGGGCTTCGCCTCGGACCAGGGACGCCTGGACGTCATCGAGAGTGTCAGTTTCAGCGTGCGTGAGGGCGAATTCGTCGCCATCGTCGGGCCTTCCGGCTGCGGCAAGACCACGCTGCTCAACCTGCTGGCCGGCTTCCTGCGCCCCGATGCCGGCGTCGTGTTGATCGACGGTGCACCCCGCCCGCGGCCCGACGCCCGCGGGATCCTCATCTCCCAGCAGGGCTCGGTATTTCCCTGGCTCACCGTGCGCGAGAACCTGATGTTCGGCCTCAACGGGCGTGCACCAGCCAAGACCGCCGCGATCGCGGACCATTACGCCGATATCGTGGGACTCAAGGGCTTCGAGGACAGCTACCCGCACGAGCTGTCCGGCGGCATGTTGAAGCGCGCGGAGCTCGCGCGCGCACTGGTCGTCAAGCCGGAGACTCTCTACATGGACGAGCCGTTCTCGGCGCTCGACGCCCTCCTGAGCCTGCGCATGCGCAGCGAGCTGCTGCGAATTCTGGCGCAGGAGCGCCACACCGTGCTGCTGATCACCCACGACGTCGAGGAAGCCATTCATCTGGCCGACCGGATCCTGGTCCTGTCTGAGCGACCCGCCCGCGTGAGGGCAGCGTTCGATGTGCCGCTCTCTCACCCGCGCCGGCTCGCGAGCGCCGCCGCTCAGGAACTACGCATTGCCGTTCTGCGGGAGCTGGGCGTGGATGAGGCCGCCGGCTGACCGGATACCAACTCAACTTAATCATCGGCCCAGGACCTGAGGATCGCTGCGAGCCTCAAGAAGCGCGCCGTCCGGACCATCATCGTGACCGTGAACTATTAGGTGAGGCGGCGGAGGCGCCGCCCCCTCACTCGACCACCGATGACTGGATGCGGATCCCCGCACGCAGCACGCCGGTCACCGGTGTCTCCTCGGCGATCTCGAGGAGCCGCTCCTTCTGGGCGGCGGTGAGCGGCCTGGCGAAGGAAAGGCGCCGCTCGATGTGCTCCCGACCCTCGGCGTCGCGCGACCAGCGCACGCCGACGGTGATCTTGCCCAGCATCCAGTCGTTCTGTGCCGCGTGCCTGCGCAGCGCCACCGCAGTGCAGGTGCCGAGGCTCGCGAGCAGCAGCTCGCGCGGCGCGAAGCCGGCATCGCTGCCCCCGGCGCCGACTGCCTCGTCGGCCGTCAGGTGGTGATGTCCGGAGACAACCTGCTGTACGTGCTGGTGCTCATTGATTACCGTGACGTAGGCCATGCGCCGCTCCTCCGTTGCCCGCGCGCCGCCGCCCGTGCGGGCCGAGCGGACGCGCCGCGCGGCTCAGCATACTCCTGGCGATGCTCGACACACTCATGCCGGTCACGTCGTCGAGACGGTAGGCCGCACCCTCGAGGATCGCCGCCGCGGCGCGCAGGCCGCTGCGGATCGCCGGCCCGATCCCCTCGCCGAGATCCCGGCTCGCGAGCCCGGCCGCATCGCCGGTGATGAAGGCGTTGTCGCGCCGCACGACGTCGACGCGTCCGCGCAGAAAGTAGCTGTAGCCGGCCGGATCGTAGCGCGCACCGCGCGTCAGCCCGCCGTCGAGCTTCGCGGCGAACTGCGCCCAGTGCGCCTTGATGTCCTGACCGGCGCTCTTGATGCGCTCGGCAAAGCCGCCGACGCCGACGTTGAGCCAGCCGCTCTCCTTGGGCACGTACCACGAGTATCCCGGCAACCCCTGCTCGCAGAACCACAGGTGACAGTCGCGGTCCTGCCAGTCGTACTCGATCTCGTGCTCGAGCGTCACGATCTGCAGCTCGTGCGCGCGTGGGTTCAGCTCGCGGAACAGGTTCCGGTACACCGGGCAGCGCGTGCCGCCGGCGCCGATGAGGTAGCGGCAGCGGTAAGCGCCGTCGATCACGTAACCGGCGCCGTCCGCGACGATCTCGCGCACGTTGTGCTGCTCGACCGGGGCGCCCGCGCGCTCGAGCAGCCACGCGTCCCACTCGAAGCGACGGATCGAATGCTGGACGCACGGCACCGGCACGCTGAGGCGCCCGTAGTGCACCCGCAGGCGCGGAAAGGTGAGGAGGCGATGCGGATAGTCGTCGAGGTCCATCTCGAGCTCGCGCACCACCTCGGGGGTGATCCAGCCCGCGCATAGCTTGAGGCGCGGGAAGCGCTCGCGGTCGAGCACCAGCACGTCGGCGCCCGCGCGCTTCAGCCGCCAGGCCGCGCTCGAGCCCGCGGGCCCGCCGCCGACGATGATGACCTCGCAGGAGCGCATGGGCCGGTCAGGTGTACAAGTGCGCGCGCGTCCAGGGAAGGTCGTTGTTGTCGGCGGTCGCGAACACCACCTGAAACAGCTGCAGCGTGCCGGTGGAGAACCCCGCGATCGAGCCCGCGAGATACAGCCGCCACATGCGCACGAACTTCTCGTCGAACATCGCCCGCACCCGCTCGGCCGCCGACTCGTACAGGGCCAGCCAGTGACGCAGCGTCTGCGCGTAGTGCAGGCGCAGGTTCTCGACGTCCAGCACCGACAGGTCCGAGGGCTCGAAGATCTGCGCCATCTCGCTCAGGGCCGGCGGGTGGGCGCCGGGGAAGATGCGCTTCTCGATCCAGGGCTGCAGCCGTGCCGGCTGGTTGCGGCCGATCGAATGAATGAGGCCGCGCCCGTTGCTCCCGAGGCAGCGCCGCGCGAGCGAGCCGAGGGTCGGGTAGTTCTTCACGCCGACGTGCTCGAGCATGCCGACCGAGATGAACGCGTCGTAGTGTCCGGAGATGTTGCGGTAGTCGTCCTCGACGTATTCGACCTGGCCGGCGAGCCCTTCGCGCGCGGCCCGCGCGCGCGCATAGGCCACCTGCTCGTGCGAGATGTTGAAGGCGCGCACGCGCACGCCGTAGTGGCGCGCCATGTGCAGCGCCAGCGTCCCCCAGCCGCAGCCCGCCTCGACCACGCTCTCGCCGCTCCTCAGTCGCACCTTGCGGCACACGTGGTGCATCTTGGCGGTCTGCGCCTCATCGAGCGTGGCCGCGGGCGTGGGGTAGTAGGCGCAGGTATAGGCCATGGTGCTGCCGAGCCACAGCGCGTAGAAATCGTTGCCGATATCGTAGTGGCGATGGATGTTGTCGCGCGAGCCGGCGAGCGTGTTGACGTGCGGCCGGTGCGCCAGGTCCGCAGCGCGCCGCAGCCACGAGGGTTTGTCGGCGGCGGCACTCGCCCGGTACACGACCTCGAGCAGCTCCACCAGATCGCCCTCGACCGTGACGCTGCCGTCGCTGTAGGCATCGCCGATGCGCACCCACGGGTCCGCCAGGATGGAGAGCAGCAGGGCGCGGCTCGCGAAGGTGACGCGCGCCACGGGCGCCGAGGCGGCGCGCACGCGCGCCCCGCCGCGTACCGCGAACTCCACCGGCGGGTCGCCGAGGAACGAGGAGACGCGCTTGAGCAGCCAGCGGTCGGTCTTGCGCACCTCGGCCGCCTCTGCGGCTTGCGTTTCCGCAGCGCCCGCCGTGACGGCGCGCGGGATCTCGGTGTGCTTGCGGCCGGAAATCAGGCTCTCGTCGGTGGCGCTCACGACTTTGTCTCCTTGTTCTGGAACGTTAAATTTAGCATGCCCTCCGCACCCCCGGAGCGGGGGCACGGAATATCAGCTTGGTCAGCGCTTTACGAGGATATCGTCAGGAAAATTCGCAAGGCAACTACCGCAGCCAGGCACGGCGGATGTGCCCGCCGCCACAGCGGCGGACGGCGCGCCGAAACCCGTGCGCCGAGCCTTGCCACGATGTGCTCGGCTGCTGAGGTGATCGGGACTAGTGCGTATCGAGCCCCGCTTTTGGCGCGCCGCCGCGAGCAGCGTGACAGAATGTCCGATGCCAGCTTACTGCTATAGACTCCGCGCCCTGCCGGCTTCCGGGAACGTCATGACGCACATTGCTCCCTGGCTCCTCAGCGCGGCCGCCATGGTGACCGGGACGCCCGCGGCCGGGACTGCTCCGAGCGCTCACGGCATCGATCTCGCGGGTCTCGACCGCGCGGACCTGCCCGGCGACGATTTCTTCCGCTACGCCAACGGCGCCTGGCTGAAGAGCACCGAGATCCCGGCCGACCGCAGCAGCTACGGTACCGGGGCGGTGCTCGCCGAGCTCAACACCCGGCGCACTGCCGCGCTGATCAAAGGCGCCGCCGCGCACGCTCCCGCCGGCTCCGACGCACGCAAGATCGGCGACTACTACGCGAGCTTCATGGACCAGTCGCGCATCGAGACGCTCGGGCTCGAGCCGCTGCGCGCCGCGCTCGCGCGCATCGCGAGAATCGCGGACCGCGGGGAGCTCGCGCAGGCGCTCGGGGCTCAGCTGCGCGCCGACGTGGACGTGCTCAACAACACCGACCTCCACACCCCGAACCTCTTCGGCCTGTGGGTCGCGCAGGATCTCGACGAGCCGACGTCCTACTCGCCGTTCCTGCTGCAGGGCGGACTCGGGATGCCGGATCGCGACTACTACCTGAGCGCCTCGGCCCCCATGGCGGCCATCCGCGAGAAATACCAGGCGCACATCGCCCGGGTGCTCGAGCTCGCCGGCGTGGACGAGGCGCGCACCAGGGCCGCACGGATCTTCGCCCTCGAAGAGCGCATCGCGCAGGCGCACCTGAGCCGCGCGGACTCTGAGGACGTGAAGAAGGGCAACAATCACTGGTCGAGCCGCGACTTCACCGAGCGGGCGCCGGGGCTCGACTGGCAGGCATTCTTCGCCGCCGCGGGTCTTGCGCAGCAGCCGCGCTTCGTCGTCTGGCAGCCGGGCGCCGTCACCGGGATCTCGGCGCTGGTCGCTTCCGAGCCGCTCGAGACCTGGATGGATTATCTGCGCTTCCATCTCCTCGAGTGGGCCTCGCCCTACCTGCCGCAGGCGTTCGTCGCGGAGAATTTCGAGTTCAACGGCCATGTGCTGTCCGGCACGCCGCAGCTGCGTGAGCGCTGGAAGCGCGCGGTCGACGCCACCAACGCCGCCCTCGGGGAGGCCGTCGGCAAGCTGTACGTCGAGCGCTATTTTCCGGCTGCGGAGAAGGCGCGCGCCGAGCAGATGGTGGGCAATCTGATCGCCGCCTTTGCGACGCGCATCGACCGCATCGATTGGATGGCGCCCGAGACCCGGCGCCAGGCGAAGGCCAAGCTCGCGACCCTGAGGGTCGGGCTCGGCTACCCGGACAGGTGGCGCGACTACTCCGGGCTCGAGGTAGTCCGCGGCGACGCCCTGGGCAACGCCCAACGCGCCGAGCTGTCCGACTACCGGCGTAACCTCGCCAAGCTCGGGTCGCCGGTCGATCGCTCCGAGTGGTGCATGACGCCGCAGACCGTCAACGCGGTCAACCTGCCGGCGATGAATGCCCTGAATTTCCCGGCCGCGATCCTGCAGCCGCCGTTCTTCGACCCGCGGCGCGATCCGGTGCTCGACTACGGCGCGATCGGCGCGGTGATCGGGCACGAGATCAGCCACAGCTTCGACGACCAGGGCGCGCTCTTCGACGCCGACGGGCGGCTGCGCAACTGGTGGACGGCGGATGACTTCGCACACTTCGAGGCGGCAGGCAAGCGTCTCGCCGAGCAGTTCGACCGCTACCGGCCGTTTCCGGACGTTGCGGTCAACGGCCGCCAGACCCTGAGTGAGAACATCGCCGACGTGGCGGGGCTCGCCGACTCGCTCGACGCGTGGCGCCTCCAGCTCGCCGGCAAGCCGGCGGCAGGCGCCGCCGGCTTCTGCGCCGAGCAGCTCTTCTTCCTCAGCTTCGCCCAATCCTGGCGGCAGAAGATCCGCGAGCCGGCGCTGCGCCAGCGCCTGGTCACCGACGGCCACGCGCCGGCCGAATACCGCGCCGACACGGTGCGCAATCTCGACGCCTGGTACGACGCCTTCGGCGTCAAGCCCGGCGGGAAGCTCTATCTCGCGCCGGCGGACCGGGTGCGGGTATGGTAGCGGCGAAGGAGCGGACACCCGCATGAAGATCGAGCTCTCGGCGCTCGAGGCGCGCGTCATCGGCTGTCTCATCGAGAAGCAGATCACTACGCCCGACCAGTACCCGCTCTCGCTCAATGCCCTGGTCGCCGCGTGTAATCAAAAGAGCAATCGCGATCCGGTCATGGAGCTCGACGACGCGACGGTGCAGAACACCCTCGATCAGCTTGCCCGGCGGCATCTGGTGATCGAGAAGTCGGGCTTCGGCAGCCGCGTGATGAAATACCAGCATCGCTTCTGCAACACCGAGTTCGGTACCTTCAAGCTCACCGCGCACGAGCTCGCGATCGTGTGCGAGCTGCTGCTGCGCGGGCCGCAAACGCCGGGCGAGCTGCGCGCGCGCGCGAGCCGCATGACGCCGTTCTCCGACGTCGGCCAGGCGGAGGGCGTGCTCGAGGGGCTGCGCACACGCGAGGACGGGCCCTTCGTCGAACGGCTGCCGCGCGAGAGCGGCCGCCGCGATGCGCGCTATGCACAGCTCTTCAGCGGCCCGGTGGCGCTGCCGCCGCCGGCCGTGGAGCCCCCGGGCGCCGCGACGGCGCAGGCCGCGCCGAGTGACGCGCGGCTCGAGCGTCTCGAGGAGGAGCTGCGGCAGCTGCGCGCGGAGCTCGAGGAGCTGAAGAGGCGCGTGGCCCAGTCATAAGCCGCCTTCGGCGGCGGGCCCGGCTAAAGGGTTTCACTACGGGCGCTACCCAATCACTGGAATTCCCGTCCGCATACTTTGACGGAGCCCGATCAGTCCGGAAACTTCAATTCCCGCAAGACCGCCTGAAAGCGCGGCTCGTTGCGCAAGGGGTCCATCATCGGATCGGTCTTCAGGAAGGACAGCCCCGCGTCGCGCACGCGCACCGCCTTTTCAAGCAACTCGAGCGCCTTGGTGCGATCGCCCCACTGCGCGTAGACCATTGCGTACGCGTAAGCGTAGTCCTCGCCTAGGGCCGCCTTGAATTTTGTCAACGCTGCCTCGGCATCCGAATGCCGCCCGAGCTTGTCGTAAACGATCGGCAAACACTGCTGGCTTGCCCAGTAGTCCGGGTGGGTCTCGCAGGACGCGCGGGCGCTTTGCAGGTCACCGAGCGCATAGAGGGCGAGGCCACGCCCCCCGTAAGAGAACTTGTAGTCGGGTGCAAGCCGGATGGCTTCCGTGAAGGCCGCGACCGCTTGCTCGTAGCGACGCGCAAGGTAGAGTGCATCGCCGAGCACGATCTGGCTTCTGTAATCGAGCGGGTCCAGCACGGCTGCGTATCGGAGTGCGGTAAGACTCTCTGCGGCCTTGCCCATCATCGCGGCAAAATGACCGCTCATCTGCAACACTCGCGCCGTGCCCGGCGCAAGTGCCCGGGCGCGCTCGTATTCTTGACTCGCTCTCTTGAGGTCAAGGCGACCTTCGAACACGTATGCGAGTGCTGAGTGCGCTTGGGAGAGCTCGGGCGCAAGCGCAATCGCCTGGCGGGCATCTGCCTCGGCTCTTTCCAGGCCTGCGCGAGCCGCAGCTCCGGTGGTCAACTCTTGTGTGTATTGGCTCAGGGCTTCGGCTCGGCCCGCGTAGGCGAGCGCGAAGTTCGGGTCCAGGCGAATCGCCTCCGTGTACGCTGAAATCGCCGTGGGAATCCCCGTAGCGTCCCGTCTGGAAATGTACGCCTTTGAAGCGCGTAAGTAAGTATCAAATGCGGCCGGGTTGTTGGTGCCGCCGAGCTCGATTCTGGCGGCTTCACTCCCGAGCAGCGTGATCTTGAGTGCACTCGCCACGGCGCTGGCGATCTCGGTCTGGAGCTTGAGCACATCGCTGATATCTCGGTCGTAGGTTTGCGACCACAGGTGGAAGCCGGTAACCGCGCTGTTCAGCTGCGCGGTGATGCGCATCCGATGGCCCGACCGCCGTACGCTTCCTTCTAGCACCGTAGCGACGTTCAGCTTATGGGCGACGTCCGCGATATCCGGATGCTCCCTGAATGAGAACGACGACGTCCGGGCCGCGACCTGCAGTCCGTCGATGTGCGCAAGGGAATTGAGCAATTCTTCCGTGAGTCCGTCGGAGAAATACTCCTGCTCCCTGTCTCCGCTGATATTCACGAACGGCAGTACGGCAATGGAGTGCGGCGGCGGGGAGAAGACAGTCGCAGCAGTGGGCGCGCCGCTCGCAGGGAGCGTCGACTGCAGAGGCGCTTCCACACGGACACTGGTGAGGCCCGGTCCCGAGCGTGCGCGCCAGAGCGCATAGACGCCTGTGAGCAGCGTCGCCGCGGCGAGCGCAGCGATCAGGGCCAGGGTTGACAACCGCGGACGCTGAACCGCAGCAGTCGCACTGGCTGTGGATGAAGTCGCCCCGTCCCGGACGGGCGGTTCGTGCCCGCTCGCTATCGGCTTGGGCGCAACGAGAGCGGCTTCCGGCGGCGCCGTCGGCTCAGTGCGCGAAGGGGGCGCGGGTGCTGGCGACACCTCAGCGGCGGACGCTGGCACGGCAGCCGACGCGGCTGAGGCAGCTTCAGGGTCGGGGTCGAGCGCTCCGATGAAGCGGTAGCCGCGTCTCGGGAGCGTCTCGATATAGCGTGGCGTCTCGGACGTGTCCCCGAGGGCGCTGCGCAGCTTGCGGATCACGGTATTGAGGCCGGTGTCGAAGTCGACCACGCCCCGGGGCCAGAGGAGCCCGATCAGCTGCTCGCGCGTCACGACGCTGCCGGGGTGAGCGATCAGCTCCCGCAGCACCTGCACCGGCTGCTCTTGCAGACGGATTCGGGTGCCGCCGCGCTCGAGATCCCCCGACTCCGGGTCGAGAACCCACCCATCGAAGCGGAGTTTCCTGCTGCTCACGCCAGATCAGCACCAGATCAGAGTTAATTCAGCAATAGGTCAGCGATCAGCCATGGAGTGGGGGCGGCCCCCCGGCGATTCTGCACCCCGCACAGAACTCGGAACCGAAACCCGATACACACCAGGAGACCGCCATGAATCGCTTCACGACCACGATGATGATCTCTGCGCTGGCATTCGGCTATCAGTTGGCCAACGCCGCTCCTTCCCAGGATGCGCCTTCCGTCATTGTCCACTTCGCTGATCTTGATCTTGCGCACGCCGACGGCGTCGCGGTGCTCTACCGGCGCCTGAAAGGTGCCGCGGAGTCGGTCTGCGCTGCCCAGGACCGTCGCGATCTCGGCAGCCAGATGCGCTTCAGAACGTGCTGGCAAAGCGCCCTCGGCGCGGCGGTGACCAAGGTCGACCGGCCCGCGTTGGCCGCATACTACCGAGCGGAGCTCAAAGGCCGCAATGCAACAATTCAGATCGCTCAGAAGTAGATTGAGTGCTCTCCTTTATGCCAGGGCGGCTGCCCCCGAGCCGCCCTGCTTCGTTGGCCCAGTTGGGTGTCACAGCGATGGCATTACCTGTTACGCTCAATGCGTCTGAGCGGCCGGCGTTGCCAGCGGCGGTCCAGTGAACTCCGCTTCGATCGAGAAATCGATCAAGTCACCAACGCCCAGCGTCGTACCTGGAGCAGGCACTCCATAGACGATGCCAAAATCTGAGCGCTTGAGCGAACCGTGCACGGAAAAGCCTACGCGCGCCTGCGGATCCATGTTGGGCATGCCGGCATAGCCACCGTTATAGGTCGCCATGAGCACCATCGGCCGCATGACGCCATGGAGCGTGAGAGTGCCGGATATCTCCATCGACTTCGCTCCTGTCACCCGGATCTCTTCAGACTTGAAGACGATCTGTGGAAACTTCGCGGTGTCGAGCATCTGCGGTCCCTTCATGATGTCGAGACACATCTGCGGCGCGGCGTCCATCTCGAATGACGAAGCGTCGATGGCCGTCACCACCTTGGAGGCGGATAGATTGCGAGGGTCGAACGTCAAGTCGGCATCGAAACGGCTGAAGCGCGTCGTATAGGTGGAGAAACCCATGTGACTGGCGCGCAGAACCAGGCTGGCGTGGGACTTGTCGAGTTTGTACGCCCCGGCCGGGGGTGCTGCCATCGGCGCCATCGCAGGCGGCCCAGCCGATTCGGCCACCTGCGACAAGCCGGCATGCAGACCCAAGGTTGCAGCAACCAGAGCTACGGTCATTTTCACGAGGGGGCTCCTTGAGGTGCAGGGATGACTATTGGAACGACGAACCGGGATCTCGGAAATCGACATCGTCCCGCCGCGTGTTCGTCTAGAGGTCGATAGCTCGCCCTCGCAGTCCTGGAAGCAAAGGTCAACGCCCAAGGCGTCCGCGTACTCGCGGAATAGCCCGCGAACCTCGGCGAGGTCCCGGGGAACTTCGGCATACCGTATAGTCAATCGGTGCACCGCGCTTTCAACGACCGCTCAGGCGGCGCGCAGCGGCGCGAAGTACACCAGCGTGCTGTAGGGCATGGTGATGCGGCCGTCGCGCTCGTGACGGGCAAACACCTCGCGCAGCATCCCGATCATGGGCTCGTAGTCGGCGGATCCCGGCTCGGGCGCGTAGGAGGAGGACATCAGCCGTCCCCTGAGTCCCTCGAAATCGAGTATCTGCTGATTGGCGAAGGCTCTGACCTCCATCGCCGCGCCGAGGAACCCGCGCATCGCGCCGACGTCGGCGCGGCTGGCGGTGATGCGCGTGTACTCGGGCGCGTGGCGTTTGAGGAGCGCTTCGTAATCGGCGAGGAACGGCGTCGCCTCGGGCGGCCGCTCGTTCCAGAGGAGCGCGGCCCACGCCCCGGGGCGCAGTACCCGCAGCGCCTCGAGCCGCGCCCGCTGCGGGTCGAACCAGTGAAAAGCCTGCCCCGCGACCAGGAGGTCGACGCTGCCGGATGCGAGCGTGGTGGCCTCGGCGCTGCCCGCGATGCTGCGAAAGCGCGGCTCCTGGCTGAGCTGCGCTTCCGCCGCCGCGCGCATGTGCTCGTTCGGCTCGACCGCGAACACCTGCGCACCGCGCTCGAGGAGCAGCTCCGTCAGAATGCCGGTCCCGGAACCGAGATCGGCGACCACCGCGCCGGGGGCGAGTCCGCAGCGTTCCCTCAGCAGCTCGAGTGCCGGCGGCGGATAGCTCGGGCGGTAGCGCGCGTAGTCGTCCACCCGGGAGCTGAAGCGATCGGTCGGTTGCATGCTGTACTGGCGGCGTCGCGACACAGTGTGTGCTCAGGTCGCGCGGCGCGCCTCTCCATAAAGATATGGGGACACGGTGACTTAGAGGCGTGACAATGGCGTCACGCCCTGGTCTGGAGTATGAGCGATGTCCGGCCCCTACAAGCGCCTCGAGACCAAACTGGTGCATGCCGGGGAGCCGCGCCCGCGCATCGACGGCGCCGTGGAGATGCCCATCTTCCAGTCCGCTACCTTCGAGTACCGCGGCGAGCGCCGTTACGACGATGTGCGTTACCTGCGCCTCAACAACACGCCGAACCACCTCGCGCTGCACGCCAAGCTGGCCGACCTCGAGGGATCCGAGGCTGCGCTGGTCACCGCGAGCGGCATGGCCGCAATCAGCACCACGCTCCTCACGGTGCTGTCGGCCGGCGATCATCTGCTGGCGCAGAGCTGCCTGTACGGCGGCACCCACGACTTCGTGACCCGCGAGTTCGCGGGCCTCGGCCTGTCGGTGGACTTCATCGACGCCGACCGGCGCGACACCTGGCGCGCCCAGCTGAAACCCAACACGCGTGCCGTGTACGTCGAGGCGATGACCAACCCGCTGCTCGAGGTGGCAGACCTGCGAGCCGTCGCGGAGTTCGCGCGCGCGCATCGCCTGGTATCCATCATCGACAACACCTTCGCGAGCCCGGTCAACTTCCGTCCCATCGAGGCGGGCTTCGACCTGGTACTGCACAGCGCCACCAAGTATCTCAACGGGCACTCCGACATCGTCGCGGGTGCGGTCGCCGGGAGCAGCGCGCTGATCGAGCGCATCCGCCACAAGGCCAACCACCTGGGCGGCTCACTCGATCCGCATGCGGCGTTCCTCCTCAGCCGCGGGCTGAAGACGCTGGCGCTGCGCGTGCGCTACCAGAACGAGAGCGCGCTCAAGCTCGCGCAATTCCTCGAGTCGCACCCGGCCGTCGCGCGCGTGCACTACGCGGGTCTCGAGAGTCACCCGCGGCATGCGCGCGCCGCGAGTCTGTTCGCGGGCTTCGGCGGTGTGTTGAGCTTCGAGCTCAAGGGCCCGCCCGAGCGGGCGGATGAGCTCGCGGGCCGCGTCCGCATCCCGGCGGTCGCGCCGAGCCTCGGCGGAGTGCACACGCTGCTGACGCGCCCCGCCACCACCTCGCATTCGGGCCTGGCGCGCGAGGATCGCGAGCGCCTCGGGATCAGCGACGGGCTGCTGCGCCTCTCGGTCGGCATCGAGGCCACCGAGGACCTGCTCGAGGACTTCGCGCAGGCGCTCGGTTGAGACGCCCGGCCGCAAGTTCCGGGTGGCGATGCTGCCGCCCCGCCCTCACCATGCACAGGTCATGCAGCCCGATGTACGCGATCCATGTCTACTGATGCCACCACCGCGCGCTTGACTGCCGCCAGCGGGAGCACGCCGCTACCTGCCGCCTTGCCGGCAGAGCTCCCCGCCGCGGCCTGGCGCACGCCGGTCGAGCTCACGCTCCTCGGCGCGATCTGGGGCGGCTCCTTTCTCTTCATGAGAGTCTCCGCCGCGGACTTCGGCCCGCTGCCGCTGGTCGAGGCGCGCCTGGCGCTCGGCGGGCTCGTCCTGACGCCATTTCTGTGGCGGGCGCGGGCGCAGTTCACCCTCGGGCTGTGGCTGCGGATCGCGGCCATCGCGGCGATCAACTCCGTCGTCCCGTTCGCGCTCTTTGCCTGGGGCGCGGAGCGCGCGCCGGCCGGCATCGGCGCCATCACCAACGCAATGACGGTGATGTTCACCTATCTGGTCGCTCATTTCTTCTTCGGCGAGCGCATCGGCGCGCGGCGCCTCATTGGCCTCACCGCCGGATTCGTCGGCGTCGCGATCCTCGCGAGCGGCAGGACCGCGGGCGATGGCGTCTGGCAGGCAGCGCTCGCGGGCACGGCGGCCGCGGTCTGCTACGGCTTCGGCATCAATCTGATGCGTCGTTACCTCACCGGCTACCCCGCAGCGGCGGTGGCGGCTGCCAATCTCGTCACGGGCGCGCTGCTCCTGGCCCCGCTGGCGGCGTACAGCTGGCCGTCGCGAGCGATTCCGGCGGCGTCCTGGGCGAGCGCGGTACTGCTCGGCGTGCTGTGCACCGGGGCGGCGTTCGTCCTCTATTACCGCCTCATCGCGCGCGTCGGCGGGCCGCGCGCCTCCACGGTGACCTATCTCATTCCACTGTTCGGCGTCATCTGGGCGTGGCTCCTGCTCGGTGAGCCGCTCACGGTGAGCATGGCGCTCGCCGGAGCCCTGATTCTCTCGGGTGTCGCGCTCAGCCAGCAGCGTGCTACAAGGAAGTAGTGGCAGGCCGAGGGCGGATGACGAGCGGGGACCTGTCGGCGGACCCGCGGCGCCGGCTCACATTTCCGCGGCTCCTCAACGCGCGTGACCTGGGCGGCTGCCCGACGCTCGATGGCGCACTTACGCGCCGGCGCTCGCTGGTGCGGGCCGACGATCTCGCGCAGCTCGACGCCGCGGGCCTCGAGGCACTCACGGATTTTGGCATAGAGACGGTCATCGACCTGCGCTGGCGCGCGGAAGCCGAGCGGCACCCCAGCCCGATCCCCGCCGCTCTCCCTCACGTCCACTACCGTCAGGTCTCGCTCCTCACGCCTACCGAGGACGAGTGGCGCGAGCGCAGCGCCGCTGCTGCCAAGGAGCTGTGGAACTGCGTGGTGCTCGAGCAGGTGCAGCTCGAGCTGCGCGGGGTGCTCGCGGCGATCGCCGCCGCCGCGCCCGGCCCGCTGCTCTTTCACTGCATCGCCGGCAAGGACCGCACCGGGCTGGTGGCGGCGCTGCTGCTCGCGCTCGCGGGCGTAGTTCCCGAGGCCATCGCGCACGACTACGCTCTGAGCAGCGCCAATCTGCGTGACGGCTATCTCGAGCGCTACGCACACCGCGATCCGGGGGAGATCCTCGCGGCCTTACATTGCCCCGAAGAAGGTGCGCACAACATGTTGAAATTCCTCGCCCGCGCGGGCGGCGTACGTGCCTACCTCGCAGGAATCGGTCTGAGCGGCGGCGAGATCGCCGCACTCCACGCGCGGCTGCGCGAGTAACGGCTCACCTTTCGGCGTGCGCGGACTGTGACTTCCGCAGCACGGCGCCGCCGGCGATCCGTGCCGCCATTCACGGCAGGTTCAGCCGTTCGGCAAGATACTTACACTCGCACCGGTTGCGCGTGCTCCCGAGCCGCCCATACATTGCAAGCGCGGGCACCATTCAAGCAGGCACGGATTTGAGTACGCGGCACACCGGTGCTTCCCTTTTCCCGCTCCCCGCCGCTTCCGCTATCCTCCCTCGCTCATCTTCGGCTTGTTGAGGAGGCTCACGTGCAGGTTACCGGAGGGTGTCTGTGCCGGGCGGTACGCTATACGATCCGCGCCGCTCCCATCGTGACGCGCACCTGCTGGTGCCGCGTGTGCCAGTACCTCGGCGCCGGCAGCGCCACCGTCAACACGTGCTTCCCGAGCGAAGCGCTCGAGGTGACGGGTGAGCTGCGCGACTACCGCATGGTCGCCGACAGCGGCAACGCCGCGCACCGGCGCTTCTGCCCGGCCTGTGGCACGCACCTGTTCAGCGCCTCCGAGGCGCGCCCGCACCTGGTGTTCGTGCGCGCAGGTACGCTCGATGACCCCGAGATCGCCCGCCCCTCGCTCACGATCTGGACGGCGAGCGCCCCGAGCTGGGCGTGCATCGACGAGCGCTTGCCCAAGGTCGAGCGGCAACCGCCGCCCGCCGCCTAGTACTATTTCAGGCCGAGGGCCTGCCGCAGCTGGGACGCGGTCATGAGGCGCGTGTACACCGGCGTGCCGACGTCGAACTCGCGCGCCCGCGACAGCGGGCCGACCACGACCGGAGCGAACCCGGCATCCCGCACCAGCCGCTCGGCCACCGCGAGCGCTTGAGCGTCATCGCCCGCGAGGGGGATGGCGATCGGCTCTCCGGCGCGATGCGCCTTGCCCGAGAGGTCGCCGGAATTGATGGCGTTGAAGGCGCGCACCAAGCGCACTCCGGGCAGGAACTTCGGATCGGCCACGCCGGTGCTCAGCCGGCGCGCTTCGACGGCCATCTCGCCGTCACGTGACGGATAGGGATTACAGGTGTCGAGCACGACCTTGCCGGCGAGCTCCGCCCTGAGGTCGCGGCCGACCTGGGGCAGCGCGCCGTACGGTACCGACACCACCACCACCTCGCCGAACTGCGCCGCCTCGCGCGGCGTGCCGACCCGCGCCCGCGGCCCGAGCGAGGCAGCCAGGGCCTTGAGCCGATCGGGATGGCGCGACGACATGAGCACCTCGTGGCCTGCCGCCACCCAGAGCCGCGCGAGCGTGCCGCCGATCTCACCGGTGCCGATGATGCCGATCCGCAGCGGTGTCATGGGCGGAGCCGCGGCGGGCGGCACCGGGCCGGCGGCGCCGACGGCGCTCGCGGCAAGGGATGCGCCGAGGACTGCGAGAGCCGCCAGGCCCGCGCGGCGCGCTGCGGCGGATGTCACTTGGGCGAGAACTCCACGTAGGTCTGCCAGCGCGGCATACCCGGATTGTCCGTGTCGATAACCAGCGTGCCGTGGGCGCGCTGCGCGGTCGACGCGAGGCGCAGTTGCGCGTTCTCGCCGCACACGGCCTGCAGTGGCAGGGGCGTCTTCACCGAGATGGCGCGCGCGGCAGCGACATCCTCGGCGGAAGCGCCCGAGGGCTCGATGTGGGCCGCGGCGATCTGCGTCACGGGCACAGTAGCGAAGCGGTAGTTGACCGTACCCTCCCAGTCGCCCTTACCGCCCTTGCCCCTGGCACCCTTGCCCTCGGTGGGCTTGCCGGCCGTGTCGAATCCTTCCTGCTTGCTGAGCGGCGGCTCCGCCAGCTTGATCTGACGCGGCTGCGGCGGCAGCACGATGTGGCGCGTGGCGAGCCCCTGCAGGCGCCACACGGCGAGGAGCTGCAGCGGAAAGCTGCTCTGGCAGCGCACCGAGTACAGGCCGTGCCAGCCTGAGCCGTCGGAGTTGGGGCTGAGCTGGACTTTCTGGCTGTCGCCGATCGCAAACAACACCAGCGAGCCCGGCGTCACCAGCGCGCCCTCCGAGGAGGTCGCGGTGATCTCGTACATGCCGATGTCGTTGTTGGCCTCGAACTGGGCCGGAGTCGTGTCGTTCACCTGCACGTTGCAGGCGCTCAGGCAGAGCGCGACCGGAATCCACGAGAGCCGGATGAGCTTGTACATACTGCCCCCGTCGCAAACGGCTGGGAGGGTGCGCCGGGCGGCGCGCCTCAGCGCGGCCCGGGACTTGGGAAAACCTTGGCCTGGATCCGCGCCCTACTTCTTTCTCCGGGCGCCGGAGCGTTTCGCCGCTCTGAAGGAGATTCCGCAGCGCATGGCCTTCTGCTGAACCGCCGCCGCCGTGCGCCCGAGCTTCTTCGCGACCTGACTGGTGGGAGTTCCCGCCTTCGCGAGGGCCTTGAGGGTCTTCAGTTCACGGGCGCTCCAGGAAGCGCCGTCGTTCGGTGGACGTCTTGCCATCTCGGTACTCCGCTAATTACCCAACTCGAGGGCCGGACTGGGGATCATACACCGATTGCCTCGAGAAGCGCGCGTCCAACACGATCCGTAACATGTTGGAAGAGCCGCGGGGCGGCGAAGCCCAGGCGGGATGTTGCCGTGGCGCCGTGCGGCGACACTAACTCATAACTGCGGTGCAACCGCGTGCGCCGCAGCGCGATGGCCCGGCTACCGGACCACGATCGTTCCCACCATGCGCGGGTGAATCGAGCAGGCATAGTGGTAGGTGCCGGGCCTGTCGAATCGGAACGTGAAGCTCTCGCTGGTGTCGAGCGCGCCCGAGCGGAACAGCCCCGTTTCGCTCACTACCGAGTGGGGCTCGTCGTCGGCGTTCTTCCAGGTGACGGTAGATCCGGCTTTGACCGTGATCGTCGCGGGGGCAAACATGAAGTCCCTGGCGATCACGATGGGGGGCGCCGCATCGGTCCGGGCGGCCACAGCGGGAGAGGTTGCCACCGCTGCCGCCGGAATTTGCGCCGATGCGGCGCCCGAGCTCGCGGCCACGAACAGTGCGCCCGTAAGTACAAACACGTAACGGCGGCGCATGTCAGGCGAGGCTTGCATCGGCGAGCGCCAGTGAGCGTGGGTGCTTCACCACCGAGACGCTGGTGATGCCCAGCATCCCGGCAAGCTGATCCGGCGCAACCTTCAGGGGGCCCGGGCCCGTGCCAACACCCGCCGCGGGCTGCGGGTAGGCCGTGGAGCGCGCGGTGTGGAAGGTCACGTAGCCCTCGACCTACTGCACGATCTGATGGATATGCCCGTTCAGCACCGTCACCGAGCCAAAGCGGCGCAGCTGCTCCATGAGCTGCGGCGCATCGCCCGTTCCCCAGCCCCACGGCTCGTAGATGGTCCACAGTGGCATGTGGGCGAAGACGACGATCGGAGTGCTCGCAGAGCGGCCCTTGAGGTCATCGGCGACCCAGGCGAGCTGCGCGGGGCCGAGCGTGCCCAAGCCCCCCGGCTTGAACTCGAGCACGTTGACGAGCGCGACGAAATGCACGCCGGCGTGATCGAAGCTGTAGTAGCCGCGGTTGCCCGAGGCCTTGCCGAAACGGTTGAAGTACTCGCTGACCGTGGCGTCGGTGGTGTCGTGCTCGCCGGGCACGGTGTGCATCTCGGTGACCCGCAGTCGCGAGAAGAGCTGCGCGGCAAGGTCGAATTCCGCGGGCTTCGACAGATGGGTGATGTCCCCGGTATGAATGATCAGCTCCGGCTGCTGCGCCAGGCCGTTCATCAGGCCGATGCTGCGGATGAGGGTCGCAGTCACATCGGGATTCGCCTCCTTGCTGAAGCCGAGGTGAGTGTCGCTGATCTGCACGAACAGGGGCTTGCCGAGCCGCGCCGCGCCCCTGGGATCCGCTGCGGCGGCGGCCAGGGCGGTCGGCGTCAGCACCCCGCCCGCGAGCGCAAACAGCGTACCGGCCCCGCCGAACGCCAGGCACTTAAGCGCATGGCGGCGCGCTGCGACAGGAATCTCGTCCGGCATGTTGGGTCTCCTCACTACACGTTCTGTGTGGAGGAGACTCGTCGCGCGTGCGGTTTATTCCCGCGAGGGCCCTTGAGTCCTCAGCGCGTCTCTCGCGCGGCGAGGTCCTCGAGCAGCTGCCGCAGAGCCGTGAGCTCCTCCCAGCCGGCGTCGGAAACCGCGCAGTAGCCGAGATCGCCGCCGCGCCAGCAGGAGACGTGATAGCCGCGCCGGGTGGCCTCGGCCGGCAGGATCCCGCGGCCCGGCAGGAACGCGAATACATTGATGACGTGAGCGCCGTGCTCGTAGACCAGCACCGCCATGCGCTGGCGGTCGAGGTAGTCCGCGCGTCCCCCGACCAGGCGGTAACCCTGCGCGCCGAAGTCGCCGACCGCCGGGGAGACGTCCGCGCGCCCCGCAAACCAGGGTTTGACGGTGTGCCGGTCGGTCGAGACCACCGCGGTGAGCCGCCCCGGCACCAGCGAGCGCAGGTGGGCGGCGACCAGCTCGTCGGGCAGGCGTGCGGAGAAGAGCGGCGCGAGCAGGACGACGGCGACGCTCGCCGCGAGTGCCGTTGCCGCGCCCGCCGCCGTTCCGAGCCAGAAGGGGCGCGACCGCCACGCCGGCCGTGGCTGCGCCGCACGCCGCCCGGCGGCCTCCTCCGCATCCAGCATGTGCGCGATGCGCCCCCGTAACTCCGGCGAGGCCTGGCCATAATCGAGATCGCGGCGCAGCCGCGCGCGCGTGCGTCCGAGATGCTCGAGCAGCGCGCGACACTCGGAGCAGTGCCCGGCGTGACGCTCGGCGGCGGCCGCCGACACGGCGTCGAGCTCGCCGTCGAACGCCGCCTGGACCCTCAGGCTCTCAGCGCACTGCACGCGGCTCTCCTTCAGCCTCGGGCCAGGTCGCCTTGAGCGCGGCGCGCGCCCGCGCCAGGCGTGACATCACCGTGCCGATGGGCACGGCCGCCACTGCGGCAATCTCGCGGTAGCTCAGGTCCTCGAGCTCGCGTAACAGCAGCACCTCGCGCTGCTCCTCGGGCAAGGCGGCGATGAGCCGCGCGAGCGTGCGCCGCTCATCGCGCTCGATGGAGGCGCTCTCCGGGTCGGGCAGCGCGGCTCCGGCGCCGGCGGCCGGCCGCGTCTCGTGCTCCTCGGTGAGCGGCTCGCAGGCGCGCCGCCGCCGCTCGGCGAGCGCGGTCAGATGGCAGTTGCGCACGATCGAGAGCAGCCAGGGGCGCGCGTCGGGACCCCGCAGGGTGTCGAAGGCGCGGTACGCGCGCATGAACGCCTCCTGCGCGATGTCGTCGGCGTCGCCCGCAGAACGGCTGAGCCACCGCGCCAGCCGATGCGCGGCATCGAGGTGCGGCAGGACCAGCGCTTCGAAGCGACTGCGTTTGTCATCCACGCCTGACACAGACCGTGCGAGGGGTGAGTTTATTCCCGCAACTCAGGCCCGCAGCGTTGCGGCATCGACGGTATTGGAAAGGAGCATGGCGATGGTCATGGGACCCAGGCCCCCCGGCACCGGCGTGATCCACGCGGCACGCTCCGCGGCGCGCTCGAAGCCGACGTCGCCGACCAGCTTGCCGGAGGCGGTGCGGTTGATGCCGACGTCGAATACCGCCGCACCCGGACGCACCCATTCCCCGGGAATGAACCCGGCCTTGCCGACCGCCGCGACCAGCACTTCGGCGCGCTCCACCTCGGCGCGCAGGTCGCGCGTTCCGGTATGGCACACGGTCACGGTCGAGCGCGCCAGCAGCAGCTCGAGCGCCATCGGCCGGCCGACGATGTTGGAGGCGCCGACGACGGTGGCGCGCAGGCCCGTGAGCGCGATGCCGTAAGCCTCCGCCAGCTTGATCACGCCGAACGGCGTGCACGGGCGCAGCCGCGGGCGCTTCTGCGCCAGCAGCCCCGTGTTGACCGGGTGGAAACCGTCGACGTCCTTGGCCGGATCGACCGCGTCCATCACACGGTCGGCGTTCACGCCCTTCGGCAGCGGCAGCTGGATGAGAATGCCGTCGACGCGCTCATCGTGATTGAGCGCGTGCACCAGCGCGAGAATCTGCGCTTCGGGAGTCGAGGCCGGCAGATCGTGCGCGAAGGATTCGATGCCGGCCTCGACCGAGGACTTGCGCTTGTTGCGCACGTAGACGCTCGAGGCCGGATCCTCGCCCACCTGCACCACCGCGAGCCCGGGCGCGCGCCCGTGCCGCGCCGCGAACCCGGCCGCACGCTGCGCAACGCCGGCACGCACCCGCGCGGCCACCGCCTTGCCGTCGAGCAGGATGGCACCCATCAGTAACGGTAGTGGTCGGGCTTGTACGGCCCGGCCCGGTCCACGCCGATGTAGTGCGCCTGGGCATCGGTGAGCTGCGACAGCTCGACGTTGAGCTTCTGCAGCTGCAGCCGCGCCACCTTCTCGTCGAGGAGCTTCGGCAGCACGTACACGCCCACGGGGTATTTCTGCGTGTTGCCGTAGAGCTCGACCTGCGCGATCACCTGATTGGCGAAGCTCGAGCTCATCACGTAGCTCGGGTGTCCGGTGCCGCAGCCGAGGTTCACGAGCCGCCCCTCGGCGAGCAGGATGAGCCGCCGCCCGTCGGGCAGGAGCACGTGATCGACCTGCGGCTTGATGTTCTCCCACGGGTACTGCTTGAGGCTCGCCACGTCGATCTCGCTGTCGAAGTGCCCGATGTTGCACACGATCGAGTTGTGCTTCATGCGCTGCATGTGATCGTGCGTGATCACGTGGAAGTTGCCGGTGGCGGTGACGAACACGTCGGCCTTGTCGGCCGCGTAGTCCATGGTCACGACGCGGTAGCCTTCCATGGCCGCCTGCAGCGCGCAGATCGGGTCGATCTCGGTTACCCACACCTGCGCCGACAGGGCGCGCAGCGCCTGCGCGCACCCCTTGCCGACGTCGCCGTAACCGCATACCACGGCGATCTTGCCGGCGATCATCACGTCGGTGGCGCGCTTGATGGCATCGACCAGCGACTCGCGGCAGCCGTACAGGTTGTCGAACTTGCTCTTGGTGACCGAGTCGTTGACGTTGATGGCCGGGAAGGCGAGCTTGCCCTCCTTCGCCATCTGGTAGAGGCGCTTGACGCCGGTGGTGGTCTCCTCGGTCACGCCCTTCACGTGGCCGATGCGGCTCGAGTACCACTTCGGGTCACTCTTCAGCCTGCTGCGGATCGCGGCAAACAGCGCGCGCTCCTCGTCGCTGGTCGGTTTAGTCGTCGCACCGGGGTCGCTCTCGGCGCGCACTCCGAGGTGCAGCAGCAGCGTCGCATCGCCGCCATCGTCGAGAATCATGTTGGCATGGGCGCCGCCGGGCCACTCGAAGATGCGGTGGGTATAGTCCCAGTAGTCGTCGAGCGACTCGCCCTTCCAGGCGAACACCGCCGTGCCGCGCGCGGCAATGGCCGCGGCCGCGTGGTCCTGCGTCGAGAAGATGTTGCACGAGGCCCAGCGCACCTCGGCGCCGAGGGCCTGCAGGGTCTCGATCAGCACCGCCGTCTGGATCGTCATGTGCAGCGAGCCGGCGATGCGCGCGCCGCGCAGCGGCCGGGTTGGCGCGAACTCCTCGCGGATCGCCATGAGGCCCGGCATCTCGGTCTCGGCGATCGCGATCTCCTTGCGGCCCCAGTCGGCGAGCTTGAGGTCCGCGACCCGATGGTCGGACTTGTGGGCGGCGGGTTTCAGTGTGGCGTTCATACTCGGTACTCCATGGTCAGAGCGAGCGCCGTGTTGTATGACAGCGGCCGCCGAGCCTGGCAGGCGCGGTGGCACCCTTGCGTGCCGCCCGCCCGTCGCAACGCTCCTCGGCGTGCCGTGTGCGCCGCAGTGCTGCGGCTTGAATCTCACCTCAGGCGGCGCGTGCTCCCTTGGCCTCCTCGGCCAGCGTCGCCGCCCGATCGGTGCGCTCCCAGGTGAACTCCGGCTCGGTGCGGCCGAAGTGCCCGTAGGCGGCGGTCTTCTGGTAGATCGGGCGCACCAGATCCAGCATCTCGCGCAGCCCGTAGGGCGTCAGGTCGAAATGCTTGCGCACCAGCTGCGTCAGATGCTCGCGCGACAGACGCGAGGTGCAGAACGTCTCCACCATGATCGAGGTTGGCTCGGCCACCCCGATGGCGTACGACACCTGCACCTCGCAGCGCTCGGCCAGGCCCGCGGCGACGATGTTCTTGGCGACGTAGCGCGCCGCATAAGCCGCGGAGCGGTCGACCTTGGAGGGGTCCTTGCCGGAGAAGGCGCCGCCGCCGTGCCGCGCGTAGCCGCCGTAGGTGTCGACGATGATCTTGCGGCCAGTGAGCCCGCAGTCGCCGACCGGTCCGCCGATCACGAAGCGCCCGGTGGGGTTGATGTGGAAACGCGTGCGCTTGTCGACCCATTTCGCGGGCAGCACGGGCTTCAGGATCTCCTCCATCACCGCCTCGCGCAGCACCTTGGTCGACACCTCGTCGCTGTGCTGCGTCGACAGCACCACGGCCTCGAGGCCGACCGGCTCGTGGTCCTCGTAACGCAGCGTCACCTGGCTCTTGGCATCCGGGCGCAGCCAGGTGAGCTTGCCGGTCTTGCGCACCTGCGCCTGGCGCTTCACCAGGCGGTGCGCCAGCGTGATGGGCGCCGGCATCAGCACGTCGGTCTCGTTGGTGGCGTAGCCGAACATCAGCCCCTGGTCGCCGGCGCCCTGCTTGCGCTCGTCCTTGCGGTCGACGCCCTGGGCGATGTCCGGCGACTGCTTGCCGATGATGTTGAGAACGCCGCAGCTCGCGCCGTCGAAGCCCATCTCCGAGGAGTCGTAGCCGATGTCGAGCACCGTCTTGCGCACCAGGGCCTCGACGTCGACCCAGGCGGAGGTCGTGACCTCGCCCGCCACGATGACCACCCCGGTCTTGACGAGCGTCTCGCAGGCGACGCGGCCGCGCGGGTCCTCCCCGATGATCGCATCGAGGACCGCATCCGAGATCTGATCTGCGACCTTGTCCGGATGGCCCTCGGAGACCGACTCGGAGGTGAAGACGTAAGCGTTCGACATCTGCTTTCCTGTGGGCGCCGTGGGAAAGTAATCAGTTTAACCCAGGTCGGCCGGCTCCTGCTGCCGCCATGACTTCCGCGAGCCGCTGCTCGAACCCCGCACGCGTGAACTGGTGGTTCTGCGTGCCGCGCGACTCGATCTTGATGGCCCCCATGAGCGAGGCAATATGTCCGGTGGTGCGCCAGTCGAGGCCGTGCAGCAGGCCATGGATGAGGCCGGCGCGGTAGGCATCGCCGCAGCCGGTGGGATCGGTGACGGCGC
Organism: Gammaproteobacteria bacterium; assembly: GCA_027307325.1. Taxonomy (GTDB): domain Bacteria; phylum Pseudomonadota; class Gammaproteobacteria; order Steroidobacterales; family Steroidobacteraceae; genus 13-2-20CM-66-19. The sequence goes on from DAHUXE010000063.1 coordinate 31,749, forward strand.
GCACTGGTGCGCTCGGGATCTCGATCACTCCGTCGCGCGTATGGATCGTCGAGCCGGCGGCGCCGTGCGTGACTATCAGTGCGGCGAGCCGCCCGGCGAGCTCGCCGGCCGTCCAGCCGGTCTTCTGCTGCACGAGCTGCCATTCGTAGTCGTTCAGCGTCACCCACTTCGCCTGGGCGACGAAGCGCTCGAGATCCTCGCCGCCGAACATGGGCAGCCCCTGCCCGGGATCGAAGATGAAGGGAATGCCCGCCGCCGCAAACTGCTCGGCGTGCCGGATCATGCCCTCGCGCCCGTCGGGGGCCACGATGCCGATGGCCACGTCGCGCGCGTCGGCCACCTGGTTGAGGTGCGAGTGCTGCATGGCACCGGGGTGAAACGCCGTGATCTGGTTGTCATCGAGGTCGGTGGTGATGAAGGCCTGGGCGGTGAGCTCGGAGTCGACGGTACGCACGTGATCGACCGGCACCCCCGACTTCTTCAGCCACTCGTAGTAGGGGCCGAAGTCGCGCCCGACGGTCGCCATCGGGTAGCCGCGGTCGCCGAGCAGCGCAAGGTTGTAGGCGATGTTGCCGGCACAGCCGCCGTACTCGCGGCGCAGCTGCGGCACCAGGAACGAGACACTCAGCATGTGGATCCTGTCGGGAAGGATGTGGTTGGCGAAGCGGTCGCCGAACACCATGATGGTGTCGTAGGCGAGCGAGCCGCAGATCAGCGCCCGGCCCCGGGCCGGGGACGTCACGTTCATGGTTTCTATGGCTTCAACCGCTGTGGGTGCGCGTAGACCACATGCCGGTCGCGCCGCGCGAAGGCGACCAGCGTGATGCCAGAGCGCTCGGCGAGGCGCACGGCGAAGGCCGTGGGCGCCGACAGCGCCGCGAGAAACGGAATTCCGACGGTGGCGCACTTCTGCACCAGCTCGTAGCTCGCGCGGCTGGTCATCAACATCCAGCCACCCCCCAAGTCGGCGCCACTGCGAGTGAGTGCGCCGATCGCCTTGTCGAGCGCGTTGTGCCGGCCGACATCCTCGCGCACCAGTTGAATCCCCTGCCCCGGAACCACCCACGCGGCCGCGTGCACGCTGCCGGTGCGGGCGTTGATCGGCTGCATACCGCCGAGCTGCTCGATTGCGGCATGGAGCTCCGCGCTCGTCACCTCGGTGCCACGCGGAGCGGGGCCGGTCTCGCGAATGGCGTCGGCGGCGGTCTCCGCGCCGCACAGGCCGCAGCCGGTGCGACCGGTGAGATTGCGCCGGCGCTGCAGCAGCTGCGTGAAGCGCTCCCAGGCGACCGTGACGTGCACATCGACCGACTCGGCGCCGCGGCGCACCTCGACGCCGCGGATCTCGTCGGCACGCGCCACCAGGGCCTCGCTCAAAGTGAAGCCGGTGGCGAAGTCCTCGAGATCGGCCGGCGTCGCGAGCATCACGACGTGCGGCACTTCGTGATAGACGAGCGCCACCGGCCGTTCCTCGGCCACCTGGTCCGTGGCATGCTCGGTCGCACCACGCACCCAGCGGTCGACACTGACCTCGGCGCTCACCGGGGCGGCGGCTTCCGCGGGCTCGGCGCTCACGGAGTCACGGGGGTCTTCCCCCCGGAAACGATGCGCCGCACGGTCGTGCTGTCGCCCGGATTCAACGTCTGCATAATTGAGACCGCCAGTATACGTCCGCCATCCGCAGGACGCCCTATAGGCCTTAGTCCGCATGGTTGAGCAGAAGCAAACTTGAACGGCGCACCCAGGCAGCTCGCCGCACCGCGACGCGTATGTGCCTGCGCGCTGGCGCTGCTCGCGCCGCAGGCGGCAAGCGCGCAGGCCGAGCCCGGCCTGCTCGGCGGCAGTCTCGCCGCTACCAGCGACTACATCTACCGCGGCGCGTCCCAAAGCGACGGCCACGGCGCGGTGCAGGCGGACCTGCACGCGAGCAGCCCGGCGGGGACGTTTGCCGGCATCTGGGCCTCGACGCGGGACAAGAGCCTGCAGCCGGGCACCGATGCGCAGCTACAGGTCTACCTCGGCCAGCACTTCAACCTGAGCGGCGACTGGAGCGCCACGGTGAGCGGTCGCGCCGACTATTTCGTCGGCGGGCCTGCGCACCACTCGGATGACTATGAGGAGATCTCCGCCGCCCTGAGCTGGCTCGACCGCTACACCGTGTCTTTCACCGCCATCCCCAACGCGGTGCGTTATTCGACCGTGGTGTACCAGTACCAGGGGTACCCGCTGGAGTACTACGAGGTGTACCGCAGCCGCGCGCTCGTGGCGGATGCGTCCGGTCAGTGGCTGCTGCTTGATCGGCTCTTGGGCGGCGGGCTCTATCTCACGGCGGCGGTCGGTTACTACTACGCGAGCCGGCCCGATCACCGCCCGGCGCCGGCGGTCGACTACCTCTACGGCAACGCGGGACTTGCTCTCGAGTGGCGGCGCTGGCGCGTCGACCTCGGATATTTCGCGGCCCAGCGGCAGGCCAACGAGCTCTTCCCCTACCCGGTCGCGAAGCGCCTCGCCGGCACGGTCAGCTGGCAGTTCTGAAGTCGCGGCTACAGGCGCAGCCAGCCGCGCCGCAGGATGAATGCGAGCCCGAGGCCCACCAGGAACGCGACGCCGACGTTCCACATGGAGAAGGCGGCGACCGCGAGCGTGATGAATCGCTCGCCCTTTTGCCTGCTGAAGTCACACGAGCCGAGCGCGAGCTGCGCGCCGGTGAGGAACAGGATCACGCCGAGCACCGGTCGCGCGAAGAGTCCGAGGAGAGCGCTCACCGAGCCGCTGAAGAAGAACGCCAGCGCGACCAGCAGTGTCCCGAGGATGATCGGCGCGCCGCCGGTGCGTGCGCCGAAGGCGATGTGCCCGGCCATGCCGCCCGCGCCGTGACACATGGGGACTCCGCCGAGCGCTGCGCTCGCGAGGTTCATGAGCCCGGTCGAGATCGCGAGCGTGTTCTCGCTCACGGCCTTGTCGGGGAACAGCCGGTTATTTTCCTCGCGGATCGCGATGATGGCGTTGCCGAGAGTCAGGGGCAGCTGCGGCAGCGCCAGGAACGTGGTGCCGATCAGCAGGTCATGCCAGGTGACGCCGCGGAGCGCGAAGTCCGGCAGCCGCAGCGTCGGCCGCGCGGCCAGGAGATTTTGCAGCAGCCCGGGATTGCGCAGCGATCCGCAGACGACGCCGAAAAGCAGCAGCAGGAACATCGCGGGCAGGCCGCGGTTGCTGAGCAGCAGCACCGTGCCTAAGAGCCCCACGGCGGCGATGATCCAGCCGTCGCTCATGGTTCGGACTCCCTGGAGCATGAAGCCCATGCCGAGTCCGAGCACGATGCCGACAACTACGAAGCGCGGCACGAGGCGGGCGAGGTACCGGGCCGTGCCGGTGAGCCCCAGGCCGAGCCAGACGATGCCCGTCGCGAGGCTCGCGCCGCAGACCGTCGCCGCGGTGATGGTGGCGGTCTGCGCGGCCTGGGTGGCCGCTACGGCGCCGATCGCCTTCATGGGCTGAACCGGGAAAGGAGTCTGATAGTAGAGGCCGCAGGCGATCATCGCCGCGCCGAACGAAAGCAGTATGCCGAACGGGTCGACCTTCACCACGGCGATATAGGCGACCACGAAGGGAATGAAGGTCCCCAGGTCGCCGAACGACCCGGCCCACTCCATGCGATCGAAGCGTATCAACTGTGCGCGGGCCTCGGGCAGTGCCTCCACCAGGGTAGCGCGTCCTCGATCACCAGGAGACTCCCCGCCGCCGTGGCCGGCTGGTAACCGGGGAGGCTGGCGAGAATCTCGCGCCAGCGGGGACCGGCGAGCACCTCGCGCAGCCGCTCAACCGCCGGGTGCTGCAGGCTGGCATCGAGGCAGGCGAGGAAATAGTTCTCTTCCACGAGCGGCACGAAATGCAGCCCGAACTGCAGCGCCGCCGCCTCGACGCCGACACCGGCATCCGCCACGCCGCTCGCTACGCACAGGGCCACAGCGCCGTGCGAGTGCTCGATGTGCCCGGCATAGCCCGCCAGGGCCTCGGCCGCGATGCCGTGCTCGCTCATGAGATGGTCGATGAGCATCCGGGTGCCGGATCCGCCCTGGCGGTTGACGAAGCGCAGCCGCCGCGCCACGAGGTCGGGAAAGGTGCGCACCGCGACCGCGTGCTCGCGGCGCAGCATCACCCCCTGCATGCGGCGCGAGCAGGCGATCAGCTGATGCAGGCCGGGCTTGAGCAGCGGCTTCAGCGCGCGGGCGAAGACGGGAGCCGCGCCGCGCAGCGGCGGCACGTGAAAGCCCGCCACCTGGCACTCGCCGGAATTCAGCGCGCGCAGCGCCTCGACGCTCCCCTGAAAGCCGAGGTCGAGGTGCAAATCGGAGCTCACCGCGACGTGCTTCTGCAGCACCGGCAGGGCCAGGTCGTGGCTGGCCCGGACGCTGAGCAGCTGATGGCGCTCGTCGTGAGCGTCGCGCAGCACACGCCCGAGATCGGCACGCAGCGTCTCGATCTCGGGCTGCATGCGCAGGCGCACCCGCCGCTCGGCCCACAACAGCTTGAGCGCGAAAGGGGTCGCTCGTGCGCGGCGCCCCTGCGCCCAGTCGATCAACGGCTCACGGAGTACTCGCTCCCACCTGCGCAGCGAGTCCCAGACGTAGCGATAGGACATGCCGAGGGTGCGCGCGGCATGGCGTATCGAGCCCGCCTCGACCACCGCCGCCAGCAGCTCGAACAGCGGGTTGCCGAGCGTGGCGCCATGCTGCTCGTCGCCTTCGTAGGAGTAGCGCAGGTGTACGCGCGGCGCCGCAGGCTCCTCGCGGTCTGCGTCGGCCACGGGGGAAACCGCCTGCGGCGCTGCCGCGACCTTATCGGGCTGCATCGGCGCACTCTAGCGTGTTCGCGCCGGCGCCGCAGCAGGGCGGACCTTGTTCGGGAAAGATGCTGTCAGAGAAGGACGCTCACCGAGGCGAGCACCGTGCGCGGGGCTCCGAGGTGCCCGATGAGGCTGCCGGTGTTGGCCCCACTCAGGTTGCTCGGCGCGACCGTGCTCCAGTAGAAGCGGTCGGTCACGTTGTCCACCGCCAGCCGCCAGGTAACCTTGCCGCGCACGTAGCGCACTCCGAGGTCGAAGAGGTTGTAGCCTGCCACGATCAGTGAGTTGGTGTCGTTGCCGGCGCGGTCGGTTGAGAACTGGTAGTCGAAAGTCGCGACCAGCCCGGGGACCGCGGCGATGCCGTACTCGAGCAGCACGTTGCCCTTGACCTTGGGCGCGCCCACGTAGAGCTGATCGTTGGTGCTGGCGAGCGGGGTGTGCTGCATGCGCGCATCGAGCAGCGTCATGCCGCCGTACACCGTGAGTCCGTCCACCACCTGCCCTACGGCCGAGAACTCCAGGCCCTTGTTGACCTGGTCACCGGTAATCTTGAAGAAGTTGTCGGTCGGGTCGATGTTGGCAAACGGCCTCTCGATGCGAAACACGGCGGCCCCGAGATCGATGCCGGCGAGGGAGACCTTGTAGCCGAGCTCGTACTCGGTGCTGCGGTACGGCGGCAGGCTGTCGCCGGCGTTGGCGGCGGTGCCGGGCGCGAGGTCGCCGGCCTGCAGGCTGCTCGCGTAGGTAATGTAGGCCGTCATGTCGGCACGCGGCTTGTACATGAGGCTCGCGGTCGGGCTCAGGCCGTGCTCGCTGTACTCGGTGGTCCGCACGCGGCGGGTGTTGTAGTTATCGGTGCTGAACCAGTCCTGACTGGCACCGAGCCGCGCCAGCCACCGCTCGCTGAAGCGCAGCGTGTCGCCGACGTTGAAACCCTGCTGGTAGTTGTCGGAGGAGTCGTAGTTGATGAGGGTATCCGGCGGCCCCTGCGGCGGCTCCGGGAAGATCGCCGGATCCGCGATGCTCGCGCTGCCGAGCAGTACGCTCGCGGCGCTCGCCCTGGTGAGAGGCACGAAGGTGCGCGCCTTGTAGCCGGCGGTACCGAGGGTCAGGTCGTTGCCGACGCCGAAGGCGCTGAAGCTGCGATCGAGGTAAGCGGTGTCGCTGGTGATGATGAAGCGCGGCGCGAAGCCGTTGGCGAATGAGGAGGTATAGGCGCCGGTATTGTTGGCGTTCAGGTTATTGACTGGCGTGTTGATTTCGCGCGCCGCGTCCTGGCTGAGGACACCCGCCACCAGGCTCCAGCCGGAGCCGAGTTCCTGCTTGAAGCGGGCGGTCGCGATCTGGGTGGTGAGGTCGACGCCGGCGTACGACTGTCCATAGCCGACGCGCGTCGGATCGGGAGCCGGCGGCAGCAGGATTTTCTCGCCGTAGGTGAACCAGCCGGGGTAACCGTAGGTATCGAGGGAGTAGCTCGAGTAGTTGAGCTCGAGCACCCCGTGCTCCCAGGGGTGGATGTCAAGGCCGAGGTCCCCGAGGGCACGGCGCTGGTGGCTGTGGTCGACGAAGCCGTCGCCCTGCCCGTAGAGCGCGTTCAGCCGGTAGCGGAACACGCCATTGCTGTCGATGTGGCCGCCGAGATCGAGCTTGGCGGTGCCGATGCCGTCGCTGTCGTAGCTCGCCGTGACTTCCCGCAGGTCGTAGTCGGTCGGGCGCTTGGAGACGAAGTTGAACATGCCCGCGGGATTGGCGGGCCCGTACAGCGAGGACGACAGGCCGTTGAGAACCTCGATCTGCTGGAACTGCTCCATCGCCGTCGCCACGGTGATGAACATCGTCATGCCGTCGAGCTTGGTGTTCTGAAAGTTGCCGCCCTGCATGCCGCGCGTCTGCGGTCGCAGGATGTCCGGCCCCTGCTGCTCCTGGTAGGCGACCAGCGGCAGGTACTTCGACACATCCCTGAAATCGACCGCCTGCGAATTCTCGATCATGTCGTGGGTCAGGATGCCGATCGCGTAGGGCGTGTCGAGCACCGGCGTGGTGCCGAGCGGACCCAGGGAATCGAGGCTCGGCGCGCGGTAGTTCTGCTGCGGTATGCGCTCCGCAGTCACCACCACGCGCTTGAGGGTCGACTGTTCGGCGGAAGTTTCCGCCGGCGGCACCTCATCCGCCCCGGCACGAGCAGCGGAACCTGCCAACACGAGCGCGAGCAGCAGGTAACCATCGAGTCGATTCTTCATGCGTCAAAGTACCACGCAGCCTGCGTGCCAACGATATGAACGCGCACGCATAGGTCACGGTCATATAAGATGGATTTCCACCGAGCTCACGCCGCCGGCATCCCTTCATGAACAGGCAACAGGTGACGCCGCCCACCCCACGAGAGGCGCAGGAGGCGATCGAGGCGCGCATGAGCGCCCTGCCGAGCGAAGCGCGGCCGCTCGAGGAGTGCAGCGGACAGACGCTGCGCGAGGATGTCTACGCCGAGCGCGACAACCCGCCGTTCGATCGTGTCTGCATGGATGGCATCGCGATCGACAGCCGTGCCTTCCGGCGCGGCGTGCGGCGCTTCGCTCTCGAGGCGATGCAGCCCGCCGGCGCACCGGCGCTGACGTTGAGGGGCGCCGACGATGCGATCGAAGTGATGACCGGCGCGGTCATGCCGCAGGGCACCGACAGCGTGATACCGCTGGAAGAGTACGACCTCGCCGACGGCTGCGTGGTGCTGAAGGCCGAAGCCAGCGGGACGCAGTACCGCAACGTGCAGCGGCGCGGCACCGACAGTCAGCCCGGCGTCCCGATGCTCCGCAGCGGCATCCGCCTCGGTGCCGCTGAAGTCGCGGTGGCGGCCTCGGCGGGACTGGCCCGCGTGCGCGTCACGCGCCAGCCGGACATCATGGTCATCTCCACCGGGGATGAGCTCGTCGAGCCGGGACAGCCGATCGCCGCTCACCAGGTGCGCCGCTCCAACGCCTACGCGCTCATCGCGGCGTTACGCGAGCACGGCCTCAGCCAGGTGGCCAACGATCACCTGCGTGACGATGAGCATGAGCTCACCGAGCGTCTCAAGCGCCATCTCGAAGCGCGCGATGTGTTGATCCTGAGCGGCGGCATCTCCAAGGGGAAATTCGACCTGGTGCCGAAGGTGTTGAAGAATCTCGGCGTCGGCGAAGTGTTCCACCAGGTGGCGCAGCGGCCCGGCATGCCGATGTGGTTCGGCGTCGCTGCACGCGGGCAGGCAGTCTTCGGCCTGCCGGGCAATCCGGTCTCGACGCTGCTGTGCCTGATTCGCTATGTCGTGCCGGCCATCGCCCACTCGATGGGCGCAACACGCAAGGCGCCCGAGCCGATCGCACTGGCGGCAGCGGTGAAGCTCGGCCGCTCGGTCACTTCCTTCCTGCCGGTGTCCGTGGAGTACGACGCCCGCGGCCAGGCCCAGGCGGTGCCGCGGTCGCCGAAGGGCTCCGGGGATTTTCTCGCGCTCGCCGGCACCCAGGGATTCGTCGAGCTGCCGCCGCGGGCCGGGGAGTTCCCCGCCGGCTACGTCGCGAGCCTCTACCGCTGGTAGCGCTGCGCGAGCGAATCCAGCTCGGCGCGGGTGTTGAGATTGGCGAAGGCCGCCGCGTCCTCGAAGCGTACGCGCCGCGCGCCGATGCTCTCGAGCATGCGCCAGGTGGCCGGATGGGCCCCGCCGGCGAGGGCTGCGGCGAGCGTGCCGAGCGCGCTCACGGGCCACAACGCGCAAAGCGGCTGCGGGCCATCGCGGGTCTCGGCCAACGCCGCACCCTCACCCGCCGCCACGACCAGGCGCCGGTAGAGGTCATCCGGCAACAGCGGGGCATCGCAGGGGCTCACCGCGAGGGCGCTGGCACCGAGCCCTGCGGCCCACTCGAGGCCCACCCGCACCCCCGCGAGCGGACCCGCGGCGTCGCCGGGCGCATCGTGGAGCACGGCGAGGCCGGCGGCTCGCGCCAACGCCTCGGCTTCGCTTCCGGGGCGTGCATTGACGGCGACCGCCGTGCAAACCGATCGCAGCCGCTCGACCGCCCACATGAGGAGCGGCTTGCCGCCGAGCACAGCGCTCGCCTTCTCTCCGCCGAAGCGCACCGAGCGGCCGCCCGCGAGTACCACACCGGAGATCTTGCGGCTCGGCAGGTCAGGTTGGGCGTCGGGCTGCACGCGCCACTCCGCGTTGGCTCTTAGGTGAGGATGCCGCACTATATAGCAGCCACCCACCAGCGCTGCGATCGGAGTGAGCGATGAATTCACCGCGACCAGGCTTGCGCCGCGACACCGGCCTCGCGGCGTTGGCGTGCGCTGCCTTCGCGGCAGCCGCGTTCGCGGCTCCGGCTCCGGAGACGGTCGAGATCTTCTCCGCCGGGAGCCTGCGCGGTGTGGTGAACGATCTGGCGACCGAAGTCGCGCCGGGCCTCAACATCGAGGTGAAGTCGACCTTCGGTGGCTCGGGGTTGCTGCGCGAGCGCATCGAGAAAGGTGAGAGACCCGATCTCTTCATGTCCGCCGACTTGAGGAATCCGCGAAAGCTCGAGGCCGCAGGACGCACCGTCGTGCCGGCGATCGAGATCGCGAAGAATCGTATGTGCGTCGTCGCACGCCGCAGCGCCGGCGTCACCGCCGGGAATCTGATCGATCGCCTGCTCGATAAGAAGATCCGCGTGAAGACGTCCACGCCGATAGCCGATCCGGCCGGAGACTATGCCTGGGCGATCTTCGAGCGGATCGAGTCGCTCCGGCCGGGCGCGGGAGCCGTGCTCAAGGAGAAAGCACAGGCTCTCATGGACCTAAAGGCGCCGGCGCAGCCGGGCCAGCATCCTTACGCGGCGCTGTTCGAGGCCGGCCTCATCGATCTCTCGATCACCTATTGCAGCGGGATCGCCGCCCTCGAGAAGGACACTCCGGACCTTGCGAGCTTCCCCGTCCCGCCCCCGCTCGACCCGCACCCGGTCGACGGCCTTGCGGTCCTCTCGGCCAAACCCGCCGCGATGCGGCTCGCGCTCTACCTGCTGTCGGAGAAGGGCCAGGCCCTGGTCGCGCGCGAGGGACTGGTTCCGGTTACGGCGCCGGACTCACCCGCTCCTCCATGAGCGGGACACGCGTACTCGGCATCGCCGGCTGGAGCGGCTCCGGCAAGACGACGCTCATAACGCGGCTCATCCCACTGCTCGTGCGCGGCGGCTTGGCGGTTGCGGCGCTCAAGCACGCCCATCATTCCTTCGAGGTCGATCATCCGGGCAAAGACTCTTACGAGTTTCGCGCGGCCGGCGCGGCCGAGGTGATCGTGTCGTCGTCGCGCCGCTGGGCGCAGCTGCACGAGCTCGGCGCCGAGGCCGAAGCGACGCTCGCCGCCCTGCTGCGCCGCGTCTCGCCCTGTGATCTGGTGCTGGTCGAGGGATTCAAGCGGCAGGGGCATCCGAAGCTCGAGGTGTTCCGGCGCGCGCTGGGCCTCGCACCGCTGCACCCCGACGACCCGCGCATCGTCGCGGTCGCCGCGGACCAGGCCTTCCCGGAGGCCCGGGTGCCGGTCGTCGCCCTCGACGACCTGGCGGCCATCGCCGCATTGGTGCGCACGCACTCCGAGCCGCTCGATGCGGTGATCGGCGCTCTCGAGCGCGGCCGCTAGCTCTCCACGTCCGCGAGGCGCTGCGGCGCCGCTTCCGCCGGCGGCAGTTTGGCGGCAGGCGCGACGCGTGCGGCGCAGAACTTGAACTCGGGGATCTTGCCGGCCGGATCGAGCGCCGGATTGGTCAGCAGGTTCGCCGCCGCCTCTGCATAGCAGAAGGGCACGAAGACCATGCCGACGGGAACGTCGCCGTCGGCGCGCACTTTGAGCTCGACGGCGCCGCGGCGTGTCTCGAGCCGCAGCATATCGCCGGGCGCGAGGTTCAGCCGGCCGAGCTCACGCGGCGACATGAAGGCAACCGCCTCGGGCTCGAGGTCATCGAGCACCGCGGCGCGGCGCGTCATTGCACCGGTGTGCCAGTGCTCGAGCACCCGGCCGGTCGAGAGGACCATCGGGTACTCCGCGTCCGGCAGCTCATCGGGCGGACGGATGCGCGCCGGCACGATCTTTCCGCGGCCGTTCGCGGTCGGGAAGCCCGCGGTGAAGATGACGGCGTTCCCCGGCTGATCCGGGCCGTCGACGGGATAGGTCACCGCGCCTTCACGCTCGAGGCGCTCCCAGGTGATGTTGTCGAGTGAGGGCATGACCTTCGCCATCTCGGCGAAGACCTCCGGCGGCCCCGAGTAGTGCCAGTCGAGCCCGACCCGCCGCGCGACCTCCTGGATGATCCACCAGTCCTGGCGCGCATCGCCCGGCAAGGCGACCACCGGCCGGGCGAGCTGCACGCGCCGGTCGGTGTTGGTGAAGGTGCCGGTCTTCTCGGCGAAGGCCGAGGCCGGCAACACCACGTCAGCGTGAAAGGCGGTTTCGGTGAGGAACAGATCCTGCACCACGAGGTGCTCGAGCCTGGCGAGCGCCTCGCGGGCGTGATTGAGATCCGGGTCCGACATCGCCGGGTTCTCGCCTTCGACGTACATGCCGCGGATCTCGCCGGCGTGGACGGCGTTCATGATCTCGACCACCGTGAGGCCGGCCTTCGGATCCAGCGGCTGGCCCCAGAAGGTCTCGAAGAGCCTGCGCACCTCGTCCTTCTGCACCGACTGGTAGTCGGGGTAGACCATGGGAATCAGCCCCGCATCGGACGCCCCCTGCACGTTGTTCTGACCGCGCAGCGGGTGCAGGCCCGTGCCCTTGCGCCCCACCTGGCCGGTGATGAGGGCCAGCGCGATCAGGCAGCGGGCGTTGTCGGTGCCGTGTACGTGCTGGCTGATGCCCATGCCCCAGAAAATGATCGCGGCGCGCGACTTCGCGTAGAGCCGCGCGACCTGGCGCAGCGTCGCAGCGTCCACCCCGCAGACCTCCGCCATGCGCTCGGGCGTGAAGCCGACGATGTTCGCCTCGAGCGCTTCGAAGTTCTCCGTGTAGGCCGCGATGTACCCCTCGTTGTAGAGCTTCTCGGTGATGATCACGTTGAGCAATGCGTTCAGCAGCGCGACGTCCGAGCCGGGCTTGAACGTGAGGTTGAGGTACGCATGCCGCGAAAGCCCGTGACGGCGCGGATCGATCACGATGAGCTTCGCGCCATTCTGCTTGACCGCGTTCTTGATGAACGTGGCCGCCACCGGGTGATTCACCGTCGGGTTGGCGCCGATCACGATGATCAGCTCCGCATCGAGCGCCGCCTCGAAGGGCGCCGACACGGCGCCTGAGTTCAGGCCCTCCATCAGTGCCGCGACCGACGAGGCGTGGCACAGCCGCGTGCAGTGATCGACATTGTTGGAGCCGAAGCCGGTGCGCACCAGCTTCTGGAAGAGGTAGGCCTCCTCGTTCGAGCCCTTGGCGGAGCCGAAGCCGGCGAGCGCTCTAGACCCGTACTTGTCGCGGATCGCCTTGAGGCCGAGGCCGGCGCGATCGAGCGCCTCCTCCCAGGTCGCCTCGCGGAAGTGCGTCCAGGGCTTGCCCGGGTCGACTTGGCTGTTGGCGTCCTTGCCGACGTGCTCGAGCCGCACGAGCGGCTTGGTCAGCCGGTCCCGGTGATACAGGTAGTCGAAGCCGAAGCGCCCCTTGACGCACAGCCGGTTGTGATTGGCGGGGCCGTCGCGCCCCTCGGCATAGACGATCTTCTCGTCCTTCACCTTGTAGGTGACCTGGCAGCCGACCCCGCAATAGGGGCAGAGCGAATCCACTTCGCGGTCGGGGTAGACGACCCGGGTTTGCTTCTCGTCGAGGTAGGCCGAGGGCATCAGGGCGCCGGTGGGGCAGGCCTGCACGCACTCTCCGCACGCCACGCAGGTCGACTCGCCCATCGGGTCGTCGAAGTCGAACACCACCTTGGCGTGATGCGAGCGGTACGCCATGCCGATGACGTCGTTGACCTGCACCTCGCGGCAGGCGCGCACGCACAGGTTGCACTGGATGCAGGCGCCGAGATTGACGCGCATCGCCGGGTGGCTCGGATCCGGTCCCCAGCGCTCGGCGGCCGGGAAGCGGCTGCTCGCGACCCGAACGAAGTCGGCCTGGCTCCAGAAGTGCGACGTGGGATCGGGCGAGGTAGCGCGCTCGGGCTGGTCCGCGACCAGCAGCTCGAGCACCATGGCGCGCGCCTTCACCGCGCGGTCGGTGGCGGTCTGCACCTTCATGCCCGCGACCGGCTCACGCTTGCAGGAGGGGGCGAGCACACGCTCGCCCTCGACCTCGACCATGCAGGCACGGCAGTTGCCGTCGGGGCGGTAGCCGGGCGCGGGCTTGTGGCACAGGTGCGGCAGATGAGTGCCGAGGCGCTTGGCGACCGCCCAGATCGTCTCCCCGGGCTGCGCGCTCACCTGCCGCCCGTCGAGCTCGAAGCTGACGGTTGCCGGTGCGGGAGCGTGGCTGCCGTTACTGCCGTTGCCGCTGCTCATGTGCTTTGCACCCACCTCTCGCTACTTCGCCGCCGCGGGCCGCGCCGCCGGGAACAGCTCGGGGAAATACTTGATGACGCTGATGAGGGGATTTGCGGCCGCCTGGCCGAGGCCGCAGATCGAGGCATCGCGCATGCATTGCGACAGCTCTGCGAGCAGCGCCGTGTCCCACACGCTGCGCTCCATCAGCACCACTGCCTTCTGCGTGCCGACCCGGCAGGGCGTGCACTGCCCGCACGACTCGTCCTCGAAGAAGCGCATCAGGTTGAGCGCGGCGGCGCGCACGTCGTCCTTGTCGGAGAGGATGACCACCGCCGCGGAGCCGATGAAGCAGCCGTACTTCTCCAGCGTGCCGAAATCGAGCGGAATATCGGCCATCGATGCGGGGAGGATGCCGCCCGAGGCGCCGCCGGGCAGATAGGCGGCGAACGTGTGTCCCTCGCTGATGCCGCCGCAGAATTCCTCGATCAGCTCCCGCACGGTGATTCCCGCGGGTGCCAACTTCATGCCGGGCTGCCTGACGCGTCCGGACACCGAGAAGGACCGCAACCCGGTTCGGCCGTTGCGGCCGTGGCTCTTCCACCAGCCGACACCCCGCTCGATGAGATCGCGGACCCAGTAGAGCGTCTCGACATTATTGATGAGTGTCGGACGGCCGAAGAGGCCGACCTGGAACGGCAACGGCGGCCTGTGCCGTGGCAGCCCGCGCTTGCCTTCGATGGACTCGAGCATCGAAGACTCCTCGCCGCAGATGTACGCCCCGGCGCCGCGGCGCAGGTGGACCTTCGGCCCCCCCGGCGGAAGCTTAAGTATCTCGTTCGCCAGGATCCGCCGCGCAATCGGGTATTCGTCGCGCACGTAGATATAGATGTCGGTCGCCTCGACCACATGGGCAGCGATCAGCATCCCCTCGAGGAATCGGTGGGGATCACCGTTGAGGTAATACTGATCCTTGAAAGTTCCGGGCTCGCCCTCGTCGGCATTCACCGCCATCAGCCGCGGCCCTGGCTCGCCGCGCACGGAACGCCACTTGCGCCCCGTGGGAAATCCCGCGCCCCCGAGGCCGCGCAGCCCGACGTCGTCCAGCACCTTGAGCACCTCCTCGACGGCGAGCGCGCCCGAGCGCAGCCGCTCGAGCGTGCGGTAGCCGCCAGCGGCGCGATAGGCGTCGTAGTCGATGTAATCCGGGACGTGCGGGTGCGTGTCCTTGTGGCCGACCGCCGCCTTGACGCTCGCCACGGTGGCGCGCGGCACGAAGTTGTGTCCGACCTCGACGGCCGGTGCCTGATCGCAGAGTCCGACGCACGGGGCGCGCACCACGCGCACGCCGGGACCGAGCTCCCGCGCGAGCTTCCCGAGCAGCGCCTCGGAGCCGAACAGGGCGCAGGTGAGGCTGTCGCAGACCCGTACCGTGAGAGTCGGGATGTCCTTGCCGTCCTCCTTCACGACATCGAAGTGAGCGTAGAAAGTCGCCGTCTCGAAGACTTCCGCGAAGGAGAGACGCATCGCTTCGGCGAGGGCTGCGAGGTTCGCGCCCGAGATCTGCCCGTACTTGTCCTGGATGCGGTGAAGGTATTCGATCAGCAGGTCGCGATCGCGCGGCGCGTCCCCCAGCAACGCCCGGATGGCGTCCGCCGCGCGGGGGTCGACCTGGCGCCCTTTCGGAACAGGCCGTACGCGCACGCGGCCGCGACCGGGATGTTCGAACCTGCGGACTTTAGCTGCGTCGCGGGAGCGGTCGTGATCGGCCATGAGTGCATCGTAGCGGAACGGCGCCGCGAGGGGGCAGCGCGGGTAAGCGAATGATCAATGGTATCAACAATCTGCCGGCCGCCCTTGCTGACACCCGTGTAGCGCCTCCAATCCGTGAAGCTCCATAAGTAAAACTAATCTCCAACCTTGTGGTTTCCATTATCGTAGCTCAGACGCGACCGAAGCCCCCGCGGGTTGAACCTGGCTCCGGAGCGTGGGCACTTACCGCTGTGAGCGTGTAATCAAGTTGAGTAGCTACAACGACATGGCAGAGGTAACCCCACGCGGCGGCAGCTCAGCGGCACGCGAGCTCGAACTCATCGCGCGGGTGGCGCGCCACGACCGGCGCGCATTCGAGGAGCTCTACAACCTCTATCACCGCCGTCTGGCGCGCTTCCTCATGCGGCTCACGCGCCGTTACGACCTCGCCGAGGAGATCATCAACGATACCTTCTGGGTGGTGTGGCGCAACGCCGGGAGTTTTCGCGGCGACTCGCAGCCCTCGACCTGGATACTCGGAATCGCCTACCGCAAGGCACGCAATGCGTTCCGCAGCGCAGCGCGGGCCCGTGCCCGGGAGAACCTGAGCCCGCCCTCGTTCCCACTCACGACCGAGGCACCGGCACGTGCCGAGGAACTGCGCGACTGGCTTGCCGCGGCCCTGAGCGAGCTGCCCGTCGAGCAGCGACTGGCGGTCGAGCTGTGCTACGAGCTCGGGCATTCGTGCGAGGAGATATCGAAGATCATGGGATGTCCGGTGAACACCGTTAAGACCCGGTTGTTTCATGCGCGTGCGAAGCTGCAGAAACGCCTGCCGGAGCTGTCCGGCGTGCCTGGCGGCGCCGCCGCGGGGAGCGAGGGATCATGAGTGCAGATCCGGCTTTCTCCCACGAAGAGTCCTGGCTGCTGCTGCCGTGGCTCGCCAACGGGCGGCTCGGCGGCGCCGAGCGGACCCGCCTCGAGCAGCACCTGCGCAGCTGCGCCGAGTGCGCGCGCGAGATGGCGGTGCAGCGCCTCTGGTGCAGCACGCTGACGGAGCCCGAGCGGGTGACGTACGCCCCGGGACCCTCGTTCCGCAAGCTCATGGAGCGTATCGACGCGGAGCCGCCGCTGCGGGGCAGCTCTGCGGGGCTCCCGGTCGTGCGCGCGGCGCGCGCGCGCGCTGCGTGGCGGCCGCCCGGTCTCGCGTGGGCGGCGAGTTTCGTGCTGTGCGTCGGGCTCGGCACCTTCGCGCTCACCGCGTATCGCTGGTCGCAGCCGCTCTACGTCACGCACACCGCGCCCGCGGCCGCGCATGTGAGCGTGCTGCACATCGCCTTCGAGCGCTCACTCACCGTCGGCCAGGCCGAGCGGCTGCTCATCTCTGCGGGCGCACGCGTGGTCGAGGGGCCTGATGCGAGCGGGGTATTCGGCGTCGCGCCGGTCACCGTGGCGGCCACGCCCGGCGATGGCGCAGCCGCGCTGCGGGCGCTCGCGGACCGTCTGCGCAGTGAGTCCGAGGTGCGCTGGGTCGAGCCTCTGCCGGGTACCGAGCCGTCCCGGGGCCCATCCGCCTCGCGCGGCCCGCCCGGGCCGCCGCCGCCGAGCCCCTAGAGAAGTCGCGCATGCGTGCCTGCGCCGGGCTGCTTTCGATCGCGCTCGCCTGCGCGGCGGGCGTCCCGGATGCACGCAGCGCCGAGCCCGCCGCCGGTGCGAGCGCCGCCGTCCCGGCTTCCAGCGCCCTTCCCCGCATCGTCGTCGCCTTCGCCAACGAGCCGGGCAACGCCCCGGGACCAGCCGGCTCGACCGGACGGCGCTACGGCGGGGACGGTTACCGCGTGTCGCAGAGCGCCGCGCAGCGAGCCGCGCGCGTGGCATCCGAATATGCGCTGCGCGAGGTGGCGAGCTGGCCCATCCGCGAGCTCGAGATGCATTGCGTCGTCTACGAAATCGTGAGCGGCCGGCCGGCGGCGGATGTGCTCGCCGCGCTCGCGCGCGACCCACGGGTGGTCCTGGCGGAGCCGCTGCACGAGTTTCACACGCTCACCGCCCCACCGTCGGGCGCCTCGCAACCGGGCGCGTCGCAACCGGGCGCGTCGCCTTACAACGATCCGCTCTACGACCTGCAAACGAGCCTGCCGACGCTCGGCGTTCCCGACGCGCACCATCGCGCCCGGGGTGCCGGAGTGCGCATCGCGCTCATCGATACCGCAGTCGATACGCACCATCCGGACCTCGCCGGCCGCATCGTCCGCAGCCGCTCCTTCATCGGAGCGAACCGTGGCGCGGGTGGCTCGCAGCGTCACGGCACCGCCATGGCGGGCATCATTGCGGCGGTGGCCAACAACAACATCGGCATCGTCGGCATCGCCCCGCTCGCGCAGCTCGAGGTGTTCGAGGCCTGCTGGCAGCTCGAGCCGGACAGCGACGCTGCGGCCTGCAACACCTTCACGCTCGCCAAAGCGCTGGCCGCGGCTCTCGAGTCCGGCTTGCCGCTCGTGAATCTGAGCGTCACCGGCCCCTCCGACCCGCTGCTCTCCGCGCTCATCGAGACCGGCTCGAGGCGCGGCGTGGTCTTCGTCGGCGCGGTCGACGCCGGCAGCGATTTTCCCGCGGGCGTCCCGGGAGTCATAGGGGCCGCGGGCAGCGAGAGTGCCGTCCCCCCCGGCGCCCTCGCTGCCCCGGCCCGGCACGTGCTGACCCTGCGGCCGGGCGGGCAGTACGACTTCGAGTCCGGAAGCTCGGTGGCCGCCGCCGAGGTCACCGGCGTGATCGCGCTGCTCATGTCGGCCACGCCGGTGCGCCTCGGGAGCGAGGCCATCGTGTCACTGCTCAAGCCGGCGCCCACTGCGGCGTCGGTCACCGCCGCGGACACGGAAGTGGTGAATGCGGCCGCGGCGCTCGCACGCCTCGATCTCGGGCGGCGCCAGGCCTGCAGCGCCGTGCGCGGCGGCGCCGGCGTCGCGGCGGGCTGTGCGGCGCTCGCCGGGCGTACGCTTGACGGGCTGTAAGGGCGTGCCCATGCTGGCGCGGGCATGGGCAGCAACCCACCCGGCCTCAGCTGGACGCTGATCGAGGAGGCGCGCGCGCGCATCGCGCCGCTCATCCGCCCGACTCCGGTGCTCACCAGCGCGACTCTCGACGAGGAGTCGGGTGCGCACCTCTTCTTCAAGTGCGAGAACTTCCAGAAGGGCGGCGCCTTCAAGGCGCGCGGCGCCTCGAACGCCGTGTTCAGCCTCCCCGAGGCGCAGGTGCGCCACGGGGTCGCCACCCACTCCTCGGGCCACCACGCGGCCGCGCTGGCGCGCGCGGCCC
>DAHUXE010000064.1 GCA_027307325.1 Gammaproteobacteria bacterium
CGCCAGCGCGACGTCCTCGAGCGCATCGTGGTCACGCCCAAGGAGATCGACCAGTACCTCGACAAGCAGGCGAAGATGCCCTCGGGAAACCACGAGTACAACGTCTCCCACATCCTGATCGCAGTTCCGCAGGAAGCGACCCAGGCGCAGCTCGACGAGGCCGCGCGCCGTGCCGGCGAGGTGTACCAGAAAGCGACCGGCGGCGAGGACTTCGCCCGTCTCGCGGTCGCATACTCGAGCAGCCAGACCGCCCTCGAGGGCGGCTCGCTCGGCTGGCGCAAGGGCACCGAGCTGCCGACCTTCCTCACCGACGTGGTCGAGAAGCTCAAGCCCGGCGAGGTGAGCCAGCCGGTGCGCACGCCCACCGGTTTTCACATCGTAAAGCTCAACGAGGTGCGCGGCTCCGAGGCCAAGGCCATCGAGAATCAGGTCCATGCCCGCCACATTCTCATGAAGACCACCGAGCTCGCCGACGACGCCACCGTCAGGCAGAAGCTCAACGCGCTGCGCGACCGCATCCTCAAGGGTGAGGACTTCGCCGGCCTCGCCCAGACCAACTCCGAGGACCCGAGCTCGGCCGCCCAGGGCGGGGATCTCGGGTGGACCGGACCGGGAACCTTCGTGTCCGAGTTCGAGCAGCAGATCGAGAAGCTGAAGGACAGCGAGATCAGCGAGCCGTTCAAGACGCAGTACGGCTGGCACATCGTGCAGATGCTCGGCCGTCGCCAGTTCGACGCCACCGACGAGGTCAAGCGGCGCAAGGCCATGGAGGCGATCCGCGCCAGCAAGGCGGACGAGGAGACCGAGATCTGGCTGCGGCGCCTGCGCGACGAGGCGTACGTGGAGTTCAAATCATGAGCCCGCCGCGCATCCTGAGAGGTCCGCTTTCGGGACCGCCGTAAATCCGAAAACGCCCTTGTCAGACTGCGCGGCTGCGCCATGATTCCTCGGATCGCAGTGACATCGGGTGAGCCGGCGGGAATCGGCCCGGAGCTGTGCCTGAAGCTCGCCGCGCGCGAGCTGCCGTGCGAGCTCGTGTGTCTGGCGGATCCTGCGCTGCTCGCCGAGCGCGCCCGCCTCACGGGCGCGGCGATCGGGCTGCGGCCCTACGCGGCGCACGGGCGGCGCGATTCCGCGCGGCAGCGCCACGAGCCCGGCACGCTGCTCGTGGAGCGGGAGGCGCTCCGGGCGATGAGCGCGCCGGGGCGGCTCGATGCGCGCAACTCACCCTACGTGCTCGCGCTCCTCGACCGCGCCATCGACGGGGCGCTCGCCGGCGAGTTCGATGCCGTGGTCACCGCTCCGGTCCACAAGGGCATCATCAACGATGCCGGCGTCGCATTCCTCGGCCATACCGAATACTTCGCGCAGCGCGCCCACGCCGCACACCCGGTCATGATGCTCACCGCCGGCACGCTGCGCGTGGCGCTCGCCACCACGCACCTGCCGCTTGCCGCGGTCAGCGCCGCCATCAGCGTCGACTCGCTGTGCAGCACCGCCGCGATCCTCTCGCGCGCCCTCACGCAATGGTGGGGGATCGACGCGCCACGTATCGCGGTCTGCGGCCTGAACCCGCACGCCGGCGAGGGCGGCTATCTCGGTGACGAAGAGCTGAAGGTCATAGGTCCCGCGGTCGAGCGCATGCGGCGCGACGGGCTCGCCGCCCGCGGGCCGCTGCCCGCCGATACGGTGTTCGTCCCGCAGATGCTCGCGCAGTTCGACGCCGTGCTCGCCATGTATCACGACCAGGGCCTGCCGGTCGTCAAGCATGCCGGCTTCGAGCGCGCCGTGAACGTGACGCTGGGGCTGCCGTTCGTGCGCACCTCCGTGGACCATGGCACGGCGCTCGAGCTCGCCGGCACCGGCACGGCCGACGCCGGCAGCCTCGCCGCCGCCGTGCAACTCGCGATCGAGCTCGGCCGGCGGTAGCAGCCGATGGCGCGCGCTCCAGCCTCGGGCGGGCCGCCGCGCCGCAAGCGCTTCGGCCAGCATTTCCTGCACGACCCGGGCGCGATCGAGCGCATCGTCGCCGCGGTCGCGCCGCGTGCCGGCGATCATCTGGTCGAGATCGGACCCGGCCGCGGCGCGCTCACCCGGCAGCTGCTCAGCAGCAGCGGCTGCACGCTGGATGCCATCGAGATCGACCGCGATCTGGCGGCGCAGCTCGCCGCCGCCTTCGCCGGCGACGCGCGCCACGCGCTGCACGTCGGCGATGCGCTCGAGTTCGACTTCACGGGCCTGGCAAGGCTGCGCGGCGGACGGCTGCGCATCGTCGGCAACCTGCCCTACAACATCTCCACCCCGCTGCTGTTCCACTTAAGCGCGCACGCCGATGCGATCGCGGATGCCCACGTTATGTTGCAGCGGGAAGTCGTGGCGCGCCTCGCGGCCCGGCCCGGTGGAGCCGACTACGGGCGGCTGACGGTGATGCTCGCTCCGCGCTTCGACATCGAGCGGCTGTTCGAGCTGGGGCCCGGCGCCTTCCAGCCCGCGCCCAGGGTGTGGTCGGCGGTGGCGCGCCTCACGGTCCTCACCCCGCCGCGCTTCGCCGTCGGCCGCTACTACGCCGCGGTGGTGCAGGCGGCCTTCGCCCACCGCCGCAAGACGCTGCGCAACGCCCTCGCCCGCCTCATGAGCGGCGCCGAGATCGCCGCCTGCGGGATCGACCCCGGGGTCCGTCCCGGGACGCTCGCGCCGCAGCAGTTCAACGCCCTGGCACTGGCGCTCGACCGCGCGCGCCTCTCGGGCTAGGCTTGCAACTCCGGGGACGCGCTGCAGGGGAGACTTCGATGACGGTCTACCGTCGCATCCTGCTGGTCGTGGATCTGACCGAGGACAGTCTGATCCTCGGGCGCCGGGCCGCGGCGCTGGCCGGCACCCTCGGTGCCGAGATCGAGCTGTTGCACGTCGTCGAGTTCGTCCCGGTCGAGCCCATGGGCGAGACGCTCATGCCCTCGGTACCCATCGAGGAAGAGCTGCTCGAGCGAGCCAGGACGCGCCTCGCCGCCCTCGCCGCGGACCTCGGCCTCGCCGGCTCCGCCTGCCGGGTCGAGAGCGGCAACGTCAAATCCGAGATCGTACGGGTGGCGCGCGAGCGCCGCGCGGATCTCATTATGTTGGGCAGCCGCGAGCGCCACGGCCTCTCGATCCTCGTCAATCTCACCGAGGACACGGTGCTGCACGCCGCCCCGTGCGACGTGCTCGCGATGCGCGTGGGCCGCTCCTGAGGAATTGCTAGAATGCCCACCATGACGCAGCTCGAGCACAAGATCCGCGTCGACGTCGAGACCAGCTACCTCGACGAGCAGTCCGATCCGCGCGAGCGCCGCTTCGTCTTCTCCTACACCATCACCATCCGCAACGAGGGACAGGTGCCGGCGCGCCTGCTGACGCGGCACTGGGTCATAACCGATGCCAATGGCAAGGTGGAGGAAGTGCGTGGCGACGGCGTGGTGGGCGAGCAGCCGTACCTGAAACCCGGACAGGGGTTCCGCTACTCGAGCGGCGCGGTGCTCGAGACGCCGGTGGGCGCCATGCAGGGCAGCTACCAGATGCTGGCCGACGACGGCGCGCACTTCGACGCCCCGATCCAGCCGTTCCGCCTGGCCATGCCCGGCATCGTGCAGTGACGCGCTATGCGATCGGGGACGTCCAGGGCTGTCACGACGAACTGCGCGCACTCCTCGGGCTGCTGAAATTCTCGCCGGATCGCGACCGGCTGTGGTTCGTCGGCGATCTCGTCAATCGTGGACCACGCTCCCTCGAGACGCTGCGCCTGGTGCGCTCGCTCGGCGACAACGCCGTGGTGGTGCTCGGCAACCACGACCTGCATCTGCTCGCGGTCGTGCACGGCAGCCACCGCAGGAAGAGAGGCGACACCCTGGACGCAGTGCTCGCCGCTCCCGACCGCGACCAGCTCCTCGGCTGGTTGCTGACCCGCCCGCTGGCGCACGGCGAGGCGGGTGATCTCATGGTGCACGCGGGCGTCGTGCCGCAATGGAGCGTGGCGCAGACGCTCGAGCTGGCGCGCGAGGTGGAGAGCGCCCTGGCGCGCGACCCCGGCTCGCTGTTCGAGCACATGTACGGCGACGAGCCCGACTGCTGGCGCCCGGAGCTCTCCGGGATGGAGCGCCTGCGCTTCGCGATCAACGTGCTGACACGCCTGCGGGTGTGCACGGCCGCCGGAAGGATCGATCTCGCCATGAAGGGCGGGCCGCCGCCGCCGCCCTCGCCGCTCAAGCCGTGGTTCAGCTTCGAGACGCGCCTCACCCGCGGCGCGCGCGTCATCTTCGGCCATTGGTCGGCCCTCGGGCTGGTGCTGCGACCGGGCGTTGTCGGGCTCGACAGCGGCTGCGTCTGGGGAGGCGCGCTCACCGCCCTCGACCTCGACGCCGCGCGCCCGCCGGTCAGCGTCCCGTGCGCCGGCCACCAGCGGCCTGACAGCTAGGGCTGCGCGGCCTCCGCCGGCCCCCAGGTCACGCTGACCCGCGGCGTGGTCTCCGTGTAGATCGCGGGGGGCAGCTCGAGGTCCACCGGGCTCGCGCCCGTCGGGTCGATCGGCAGCACCTGGCGCGCGCCGCCGCGCACCTCGAGCACGCCGAAGGCGCCCGGCCGCACGCGGAGCGCGAGGCGCACCGGCCAGGAGTGGCTCGGGGCGGGCTTGAGCACGATGTTGCCCGTACCACTCGCGGCGCTCAGGTCGATGAGCAGCGTGTTGCGCTTCCAGTACTGCGCCGGGCTCATGGCGCCGCTCACCTCGAGCTCGTGCACCGGCACGGGCGCCGCCGGCGGCGCGTGGTGCCACGGCCAGTGCGGCGACCAGTGCGGCCACTGGGGCAGATGGCTGCAGCCGCCCGCCGCAACCAGCCCGAGAAGCGCGGCGGCGCGCGCCGCGGTGCCGGTTGCCTGCCTGCCCTGCATGGGATTCTCCTCGATTTGCCGCAGCGCGTACCATACGCGAAAGACGCGGAGGACACATGCAATCCCTGGCTGCATTCAACTTCCGGCAGTGGATCGACGCCAACCGGAGCGCACTCAAACCGCCGGTGGGCAACAAGCGGGTGTTTCGCGACGGCGACTTCATCATCATGGTGGTGGGCGGCCCGAACGCGCGCAAGGACTACCACGTCGATCCCGGCCAGGAGTTCTTCTATCAGCTCGAGGGCGACATGGTGCTGAAGACCATGCAGGACGGACGCGCGGTGGAGGTGCCGATCCGCGCCGGCGAGATCCTGCTCATCCCGCCCAACATGCCGCACTCGCCGCAGCGGCCCGCCAACACCGTGGGCCTGGTCATCGAGCGCGCGCGCCGCGCCGGCGAGCTCGACGGCTTCCAGTGGTACTGCGAGCGCTGCGGCAACCGCCTGTACGAGGAGTTCTTCGAGCTCACCGATATCGAGAAGCAGTTCCCGCCGGTGTTCGAGCGCTTCTACGCGAGCCGCGAGCGGCGCACCTGCGGCAGCTGCGGTGCCGTGCTGGAGCGCGCTTAACCATGCGTGCGCGCATCGCGCTCGGCGGCCGCGCGGTCGACATCGATCTCTCGCGCCCGGTGAGCCTGGCGGTGGAGCTCGATTTCGCCGGCGCGCAGCCGCGGCACTTCGGTGCGCCGCGCGCCAGCGCGCAGCCCTTCGAGGCACCCGGCTTTGCGGGCGCGGTGGCGCGCGGCGCGAGCTGCAACTGCCTGTCGGTCACGCTCATTCCCCACTGCAACGGCACGCACACCGAGTGCGCCGGGCATCTCACCCGCGAGCGGCTCGACGCGAGCCGCGTCGCGCCGCTCGGCCTCCTGCCGGCGCTCGTCGTGAGCGTTGCTCCCGAGCCCGCCGGCGCCGAGGGCAGCGATCCCGCGCCGCGCCCGGGCGATCTGGTCGTCACGCGGCGTGCCCTCGAGCGCGCCTGGCTCAGCGCGCCGCCCTTCGAGGCGCGCGCGCTCATCGTGCGTACGCTGCCCAACCGCGCCGGCAAGCGCGTGCACGACTACTCGGCGGAGACGCCGCCCTACCTGACGCGCGAGGCCGCGCAGCTGCTCACCGGACGCGGCATCGCCCACCTGGTCGTCGACCTGCCCTCCATCGACCGGGCACGTGACGAGGGGCGCCTCACTGCGCACCGCATCTTCTTCGGCCTGCCGCCCGGATCGACCGCGCTCGCCGCAGCGACGCGGCCCGACGCCACCGTTACCGAGCTCGCCTTCGTGCCGGATGAGGTGCGCGACGGCGCCTGTCTCCTCGAGCTGCAGGTGCCGGCGCTCGGCGGCGATGCGGTGCCGAGCCGGCCGCTCGTCTATCCCGTGAGCCCATGAGCGCGGCCGCGAACGCCGCGGCCCTCGCCCAGGCGCGCGAGCGCGACGCCGCGGATCCGCTGCGGAACTTGCGCGAGCGCTTCGCGCTGCCGGTCGACGAGCGCGGGGCGCCGCTCGTATACCTGTGCGGCCATTCCCTCGGGCTGCAGCCGTTCGCGGCCCGCGAGCTCGTGATCGAGGAGCTCGACGAGTGGGCGCAGCGCGCCGTCGAGGGACACGAGCACGCCCGCCGCCCCTGGGTACCGTATCACGAGAACCTGCGCAGCGGCCTCGCCGCGCTCACCGGCGCGAACCCGAGCGAAGTGGTCGCGATGAACTCGCTCACCGTGAACCTGCACCTGATGTTCGCGAGCTTCTACCGACCCGTGGGCGAGCGGCGGCGCATCCTCATGGAGGCCGGCGCCTTCTCCTCCGACCGGCACGCCGTCGCCTCGCAGATCGCCTGGCACGGGCTCGACCCGCACGACAATCTCCTCGAGCTCGCGCCCGCAGCCGGCGAGGAGCTGATAGAGGAGCGCGCCATCGAGGAGCTGCTCGCCGCGCACGGCCGCGAGATCGCGCTCGTCTGGTGGCCCGGTGTGCAGTTTCGCACCGGCCAGGCCTTCGATATCGGGCGCATTGCGCGCGCCGCCCACGCGCACGGCTGCCTCGCCGGCTTCGACCTCGCGCACTCCGTCGGCAACACCCCGCTCGCGCTGCACGACAGCGCGGCCGACTTCGCCGTCTGGTGCAGCTACAAGTACCTGAACGGCGGCCCGGGCGCGATCGGCGGCTGCTTCGTGCACGAGCGGCACACCGGCGCGCTGCCGAAAACCGCGCATCGCGGCGCGCTTCCCGGCGCGCGCCTCGCCGGCTGGTGGGGCCACGAAGCCGCAACGCGTTTTCTCATGGAAGCGCAGTTCCACGCCGCCGACGGCGCCGACTCCTGGCAGGTGAGCAATCCGCCGATCCTCGCCGCGGCACCCCTGGTGGCCTCTCTCGGGCTGTTCGCGACGGCGGGCATGGCGCGGCTGCGCGAGAAGTCGCTCGCGCTTACCGGCTTCCTCGAGGAGCTGCTCCAGCCGCTCGCGCAACGGGTGCAGATCATCACGCCACGCGAGCCGGCGACCCGCGGCTGCCAGCTGTCGCTGCGCATCGCGGGCGGCGCGGCCGCAGGCCGCCGGGTCTTCGAGCAGCTGCGCGCGGCCGGTGTGGTGTGCGACTGGCGCACGCC
>DAHUXE010000073.1 GCA_027307325.1 Gammaproteobacteria bacterium
CGGGGCTTCGAGATCGCCCAGGGGCGCTTGGGTCCCGGGCGCATTCATCACGCGATGCGGCTCGTCGGCCTCGCCGAGCGCGCGCTCGAGAAGATGTGCCGCCGCGTCAAGGCGCGCACCGCCTTCGGCCGCCCCGTGGCCGAGCAATCGGTGACGCTCGAGCGCATCGCGGAGTCGCGCATCCGCATCGATCAGGCGCGGCTCCTCGTCTACAAGGCCGCGTACCTCATGGACACGGTCGGCAACAAGGCGGCGCGCGCCGAGATCGCCATGATCAAGATCGCCGCCGCCGACACCGCCTGCCAGGTCACCGACTGGGCGATCCAGGCGCACGGTGCGGCGGGCGTATGCGACGACTTCGGGCTCGCGAGCGCCTACGCGCACGCGCGTTCGATCCGCCTCGCCGACGGTCCCGACGAGGTGCACCGTAACCAGATCGGCAAGATCGAGCTCGAGAAGCACTCCTGAGATGTTGGGGCAGGAATTCGCGGGCACCATGCCGGTCCCGGAGCGGCAGCGCTTCGATGAGGCGGCGCTCGTCCGCTACCTGAGCGCCCGGGTAGCTGGCTTCCGCGGCCCGCTCACGGTCGAGATGTTCCGCGGCGGCCAGTCGAACCCGACCTTCCTGCTCAGCGCCGCCGATGGCGCGCACTACGTCCTGCGCCGCAAGCCCGCCGGGCAGCTGCTGCCGTCGGCGCACGCGGTGGACCGCGAGTTCCGCATCACGCGGGCGCTCTTCGGGCACGGCGTGCCGGTAGCCGAGCCGCTCTGCCTGTGCGAGGACCAGAGCGTCATCGGCACGACGTTCTACCTCATGAGTTACGTCCGCGGACGGAACTTCTGGGACCCGCGGCTTCCCGGGTTGACGAGCGACGAGCGCGCCGCCATCTACGACGAGATGAACCGCGTGCTGGTGGCGCTGCACACCGCCGACTTCGCCCGCCTTGGGCTCGCCGACTACGGCAGGCCCGGCAACTACTTCGCCCGGCAGATCGCGCGCTGGAGCAAGCAGTACCGGGCGTCCGAGACCGAGCCGATCGAGGCGATGGAGAAGCTCCTTGGCTGGCTGCCGGCCAACATTCCGCCGGGCGATGAGACCACGCTGGTGCACGGCGACTATCGCATCGACAACATGATCTTCGCGTCCGATCAGCCGCGGATGCTCGCGGTGGTCGACTGGGAGCTCTCGACGCTCGGGCACCCGCTCGCGGACTTCTCCTATCACGTCATGCTCTGGCGCGTCGGCGCGGGCGAGATCCCGGGACTGAAGGGCGTCGACCTGGCCTCGCTCGGGATTCCCACCGAGGCGGAGTACGTCGCCGCTTATTGCGCCCGCACCGCGCGCGCGCCCATCGAGCCGCGCGCCTGGGAGTTCTGCATGGCGTACAACCTCTTTCGCATCGCCTGTATCCGCCAGGGCATCATGAAGCGCGTGCTCGAGGGCACCGCCGCGAGCCGCCATGCGCGCGAGGCGGGGGAGCGGGCTCGCGAGACGGCGGAGCTCGCCTGGCGGCAGGTCGAGGAGCGTCTCGGAGGCTGAAGCTCCCGCGTGCGCGGCACCGCGCGCCCCGCGTGTAAGTCCTTGATCGAAAGACCAGACTCAAGCCTTTGATCGGAAAGCCCACAGAGCACGCGGCGGCATTGCGGCGGGGGTGCGCTTTGAGTATGCTTCGCGCCCCTTTTTGACCAAAAGGGACGTCCGGCCGGGACTTAAGTCCCCGACGGCGTTACTCCTTGCCGCACCGGCGAAAGCCTTAAAGCTCGGGCGGCTCAACCCGTAAGGAGACCGACAGATGAGGCATTACGAAATCGTTTTTCTCGTGCACCCCGATCAGAGCGAGCAGGTGCCCGCGATGATCGAACGCTACAAGGGCATGATCGCCTCCGGCAGCGGCCACGTGCATCGCCTGGAGGACTGGGGGCGGCGCCAGCTCGCCTATCCGCTCGCCAAGGTGCATAAGGCCCACTACGTGCTCATGAACATCGAGACCGACCAGAAGACGCTCGATGAGCTCACCGGGGCTTTCCGCTTCAGCGACGCGGTGCTGCGCCATCTCGTCGTGAACATGGACTCCGCCGTCACCGAGCCCTCGCCGATGGCCAAGGCCGCGGACGAGGAGGGCGAGGGCGGCGGCCGCCGGCGCGAGCGCGCCCGCGAGGAGACGGCCGTGGGCGGCGGCGACGAGGACGACAACTCGGCGTCCGACAACCCTTAAGCGCCCCCGGCGGCCCAAAGCACAGTACACTGCAACCGAATTCCGAGGATCTGATCCATGGCAATGTCCAGAGGACACGGTGGGGGCGGTGGCAGCCGCTTCTCACGACGCAAGAAGTTCTGCCGCTTCACCGCCGAGGGCGTGAAGCAGATCGACTACAAGGATCTCGCCACGCTGAAGGGCTACGTCACCGAGACGGGCAAGATCGTTCCGAGCCGCATCACCGGCACCAAGTCCTTCTACCAGCGGCAGCTGGCGGTCGCGATCAAGCGCGCGCGCTTCCTCGCGCTGCTGCCGTACACCGACCAGCACTGAGGGCGAGTCCGTGCAAGTCATCCTGCTCCAGAAGGTCGCCAACCTGGGCAACATCGGCGACCGCGTCAAGGTGCGCTCCGGCTTCGGGCGTAACTTCCTCCTGCCCCAGGGCAAGGCCACGCTGGCGACTCCCGAGAACGTCGCGCGCTTCGAGGCGCGGCGTGCCGAGCTCGAGCGGGCAGCGCGCGAGCACCTCGAGTCCGCGGGCGAGCGCGCCACGGCGCTGAAGGATTTCAAGCTCACCATCCCGGCCAAGGCGGGCACGGAGGGCAAGCTCTTCGGCTCGATCGGCACCGCCGACATTGCCGAGGCCTGCAACAAGGCAGGCTTCAGGATCGAGCGCAGCGAAGTGCGCCTGCCCAGCGGCCCACTGCGCACGCTGGGCGAGCACCTGATCACCCTGCACCTGCACGCCGATGTCGACGTGCCGCTGACGGTAGCGATCGTTCCCGAAGAGTAACGTCAGGGGGGGCAGCCGATGGCCGGTTCCGCCAAGGCGCGTGATTCGGGCTCGGTCGCACTGATTGACGCGCCCGCGCCGCCGCACTCCGTCGAGGCGGAGCAGGCGGTGCTCGGGGGCCTGCTCATCGACCCGGTGTCCTGGGACCAGGTCGCCGACGTGGTGCGCCAGGAAGACTTCTACCGGCCCGATCATCAGCTCGTCTTCGGCGCGATCGCCGGCATCGCCGGCGAGGGCAAGCCCGCGGATGTCGTGACCGTCTCGGGCTTTCTCGAGCGCAACGGCCAGCTCGACAAGGCGGGCGGGCTTGCGTACCTGAGCTCGATCGCACGCGACACGCCGACCGCCGCCAACGTGCGCGCCTACGCGCAGATCGTGCGCGAGCGCTCGCTCATGCGGCAGCTCATCCAGGCCGGTACGCAGATCGCCTCCGCCGTCTACAACAACGACGGCACCAGCGCCCGGGATCTCGTCGACCGCGCCGAGCAGCGCGTGTTCGAGATCGCCGAGGGGTCCTTCCGCGGCCGCGAAGGCGCGCGCCCGGTACGCGATCTTCTGCCCGCCGTGATCGACCAGATCGACGAGTGGCACACCAACCCGGACAAGCTGCGTGGCTTGCCGACCGGCTTCACCGATTTCGACAAGATCACCGGCGGGTTGCGCGCCGGCGATCTCGTCATCATCGCCGGCCGTCCCTCGATGGGTAAGACGACGCTCGCCGTCAACATGGCCGAGTACGCCGCGGTGCACCCGGGCACCCGCGCCTCGGTCGCGCTCTTCAGCATGGAGATGCCCTCCGAGCAGGTGATCACGCGCATGCTGGCCTCGGTCGGCGGGGTACCGCTCTCGAGCCTGCGCAGCGGGCGCATTTCCGATGACGACTGGGTGCGCATCACCAGCGCGACCAGCCAGCTTTCGGAAGCGAAGATCTTCGTGGACGAGACGCCGGCGCTGAACCCGACCGAGCTGCGCGCCCGCGCCCGGCGCGTCAAGCGCGAGCACGGCCTGCATCTCATCGTGGTCGACTACCTGCAGCTCATGCAGGTGCCGGGCACGCAGGAGAACCGCGCGACCGAGATCGCCGAGATCTCCCGCGGGCTCAAGGCGTTGGCCAAGGAGCTGTCGGTGCCGGTCATCGCGCTCTCGCAGCTCAACCGTGGCGTGGAGCAGCGCGAGCACAAGAGGCCGGTGATGTCGGATCTTCGCGAGTGCGTCGCTGGCGACACGCTGGTATGCCTGACGGACGGCCGCCGCCTGCCGATTGCGGCGCTGGTTGGAATGGAGCCCGAGGTCTGGGCTGTCGATCGAGAGCAGCGCCTCACTCGCGCGCGCTCCGACAGGGTTTGGAAAGTGGGTCGTCGCCCCGTCTTCAAGGTGCAGCTGGCGAGCGGCCGCTCGATCCACGCAACCGCGGAGCACCAGCTCTTGGCTGGTGCGGGATGGACGACCGTCAGTGCGCTCAAGCTGGGGGACCGTCTGGCTGTCGCACGCCGCCTGCCCGAGCCGTCTCAGACGCAGAGCTGGCCCGATCATTGGCTGGTGCTACTTGGCCACCTGGTGGGCGATGGCAGTTACCTGGTGCATCAGCCGCTTCGCTACACGACCGCATCCGAGGAGAACAGCACGGCGGTGCGCAGTGCCGCGGAGAAGTTCGGCTGTCGAGTGACTCGCTACGAGTACACGGGTACCTGGCATCAGTTGGTCATTAGCGGCAACGGCAACCGATGGGCGCCGCTCGGTGTGGGTAAGTGGCTCAAGGACCTCGGAATTTTCGATCAGCGCTCCCACGAGAAGCATCTGCCGCCCGCCGTTTTCTCCTTGCCGAACGAGCAGATCGCGCTCCTGCTTCGCCATCTGTGGGCTACCGACGGCACCATCAGCCGTCACAACGCCCGCAGAAAATATCCTGAACACGTCAACTTCGCGACCTGCAGTAATCGTCTGGCTGCAGACGTCGCGGCCTTGCTTCTGAGACTGGGCATCGTTGCTCGCATCCGAACAGTCCACAGCGGCGAGAATCGCCCCCTGTACTACGTCGATGTGAGCGGCGCCGAGGCTCAGCGTATTTTCGTCGAGGAGATCGGCGGGTTTGGGCCGCGCGCGGCTCCAGCCAGGGCGCTCGCGGCTCGCCTGCAAACCATACAGGCCAACACGAACGTCGACACCCTGCCGCTCGAGGTATTTGCGACAGTGCGTGCCGATATGCGCGCCCAGGGCATCAGCCAGCGCGCCATGGCGAGTATGCGCGGGACGTGTTACGGCGGCGCGTCGCACTTGCAGTTTGCACCGAGCAGAACGCAGCTGGCGAGCTATGCGCAGGCGCTGCACTCGCCCGAGCTGGAGAAATGGGCGGGTTCGGACCTCTTCTGGGACCGCGTGCTCGCAATCTCGGAGGGAATCGAAGAGGATGTGTTCGATCTGACTGTTCCGGGGCCTGCCAACTGGCTCGCGGACGGCATCGTCACTCACAACTCCGGCGCGATCGAGCAGGACGCAGACATCATCCTGCTCATCTACCGCGACGAGGTCTACGACAAGAACACCACCAAGAAGGGCATCGCCGAGATCGATCTCGTCAAGCACCGTAACGGCGAGATCGGCACCTTCCTGCTCACCTTCCAGGGCCAGTACACCCGTTTCGCCAACTACCTGCCGGATGCCTACGCCGAGGGCGTGTTGCGGTGAGCCGGCTCATCCGGGCCGTCATCGAGCCGCGCGCCCTGCGCCACAATCTGAGCACCGTCCGCGAACGCGCCCGCCGTGCGCGGGTCATGGCGGTGGTCAAGGCGAACGCCTACGGGCACGGGCTCGTGCCGGCCGCACTCTCGCTGCCTGAAGCCGACGCGTTCGCGGTGGCGCGGCTCGAGGAGGGGCTGGCGTTGCGCGCCGCCGGCATCACCCAGCCGATCGTGCTGCTCGAGGGCGTGTTCACGGCGGAGCAGCTGCTGGAGGCGGCGCGCCACGGCTTCGATCTCGTGGTGCACGATGCGCTGCAGGTGGAGCTGCTCGAGGAGATGACCGGGGCGCACCGCTTCGTGCTGTGGATCAAGATCGATACCGGCATGAACCGGCTCGGCTTCCCGCCGCGCGAGTTCGCACCCGCGCTCGAGCGCGTGCGGCGCCTGAAACCTTCGCCGCTCGAGATCCGCCTCCTCACCCACCTCGCCTGCGCCGACGAGCCCGATAACCGCATGACGAATCAGCAGGTCGCGCGTTTCCGCGAGACCACCCGCGGCCTCGACTACTCGGTGAGCATCGCCAACTCCGCCGGCATCTTCGGCAGCGCGCAGCTCAAGTGCGACTGGGTGCGCCCGGGGCTTGCGCTCTACGGCGCCTCGCCGTTTGCGGCCACTTCCGCGGCGCAGCTCGGGCTCGAGCCCGTGATGAGCCTCGAGTCCTCGGTGATCGCAGTGCGGCGCGTGACGGCGGGCGAGACGGTCGGCTACGGCGCCGCCTGGACTGCGCCGCGCGATTGCCTGATCGCGATCATCGCCGCCGGCTACGGGGACGGACTGCCGCGCGGGCTACCCGGTGGCACACCGGTGCTCATCGCCGGAGCGCGCGCGCCGATCGTCGGGCGCGTCTCCATGGACATGACCGCGGTGGATGTCTCGGCCGTGCCGGGCGTGCACGTGGGTACCGCTGCGCTCCTGTGGGGTCCGGGACTTCCGGTGGAGGAGATCGCGCGCCACGCAGGCACGATCCCCTACGAGCTGCTCTGCAGCGTGAGTCAGCGCGTACCGCTCGAGCTGCGATAGGCACATGGATGTGCCCGCCGCCGCAGGCGGCGAGCGGCGAACGAAAACCGCGCTTTTCGTTCGCCGCGCGAGGGGCGCGACAGGGATGTCGCGATCCCGAGCAATAAACTAGTTTAGAAAGAACCCCATCTTGACCCCGGCGAGCTGAATGACGTCGTTGTCATTCAACTTGGTCGCCTGGGCGCCGATCGGCGTACCGTTCAGCAGCGGGAAGTCACCGTCCTTGCCGCTGTCGACGTGCACGATGTAGTAGGCCTCGGCGCGTCGCGTGATGGCGGCCACCTGCACGCCGGGCCTGCCCAGAGTCGTGAGGGCCTTGCTGAGCTCGACCTCGCGCCCCGCGAAGGCGCCGGAGAGCACCTGCAGCTTCGCCTTCTTCACCGCTGCGGCACCGTCGGCGATCGCGCGCGAGCGGCCGGTTGCGGAGAGGGAGCCCGAGACCTTGTCGGCCCCCTCGGTAGCGGCGCGCACCTTCTCCACGGGCCGCGCGGAGGGCTGGATCACCATGGTCTTCTCGAATTCGTCCTGTGCCTCGTCGTCCTCGACGAAGCGCAGCTGGTGATGACCGACGGTGATCACATCGCCGTGCTGCAGTGCGTGCTTCTTGATCAGCTTGCCGTTGACGTAGGTGCCGTTGGTGCTGTTCAGATCCTCGAGGAACGAATCGTTGAGGATGTTGATGATCAGCGAGTGGTGGCCGCTCACGGCAGCGTTGTCGATGCGGATGTCATTGTCAGGGAGGCGGCCGATGGTGTACCGCTCCTTGTTCATGTTGTATTCCGCCATCACCTGGCCATCCAGGCTCAAGACCAACCTTGCCATTTGCAGCCCCTATCGCGTTGTGTCAGCCGAACCAACTCAGGATCTTGTCGAAAATCTTCGTGCGAGCCGGAAACGCATCCATGACCTGCGCCATCACCACCGAGATGTTGTCCCGGCCTCCATTGTCATTAGCCAGCTGAATCAACTGCTTGGCGACCGTATCCAGATTAGCACTAAAGGTGTTTATGGTTAAATGAATATCTTCATCCTCGACCATGTCGGACAGGCCGTCCGAGCACAGGACGAAGAACTCGCCCCGGTTCACCGGGTATTCCTGTATTTCGACGTCGACCTGGGGCTCGACCCCGAGCGCCCGGGTGACGTAGTTCTTGTTCGACGCGCGCTGCGCCTCCTCGGCGGAGTAAAAGCCGCGGTCGACCAGCTCCTGCAGCAGCGAGTGGTCCATGGTGACCTGCTCGAACCGCTCGCCGCGCTGGCGATACAGCCGCGAGTCGCCGACATGCGCGATGGTGACCTTGTTGTCGAAGAACAGCGCCGCGACCACCGTCGTACCCATGCCTTCGCATTGCGGTTGCGTACGCGCGGTCTGGTAGATGATCTTGTTGGCGCGAATGATCGCATCGCGCAGGATGATGTTCGGCCGCGACAAGCCCGACTCGCGGTCCGCGGCCGACAGGTCCTCGCGCTCCACATGCTCGCGCACCAGGTTGACGATGGTCTTCACTGCGATGCCGCTCGCCACTTCTCCGGCGTTATAGCCGCCCATGCCGTCTGCGAGCACCAGCAGCCCGATATCGGGGTCGACCGCGATGGTGTCCTCATTGTGCTCCCGGACCTTGCCGGTGTCGGTGGCACCGACGAAACGCAGCTTGTTTCGCAAGCTCATGCTGCGCCCTGACCAGCCTGCGGCCCACCAAGTGTGATACGCGTCACTTTCCCGTCCCCGATTCGAGCCGCCATAAGCTAGCATCGCCCGCTGGGGTGTCCCGGTGATTGGTCACAAAAGGCGGCTTTCAGTGATCTCCCCGGCGCGAATCCTAGCTGAAAGTCGACCACTCTCGCATAGATGGCTCGCCTGAATCCGGTGTTCGTCTGCACCTCCTGCGGGGGCGAGAGCCTCAAGTGGCAGGGGCAATGTCCTGCGTGCGGAGAGTGGAATTCGCTCGAGGAGCGCCGTGCGTCCGGCATCCGCGCCGCGCCCGCCGCCGCGGCGGTGAGTCTCGCTCCGGGAGCCGTCCTCGGCGGTGGCGGTGAGCGGCTGCCGAGCGGGCAGGCGGAGCTCGATCGGGTCCTGAGGGGCGGGATCGTGCCCGGTTCGGTGATACTGCTGGGGGGAGATCCTGGAATCGGCAAGTCGACGCTCCTGCTGCAGGTGGCGGCCCACGTGGCCGCCACGCGCCCGGTGATCTACGCGAGCGGCGAGGAATCGGTGGCGCAGGTGGGGCTGCGGGCCCAACGCCTGAGTGTGGCCGCCGCGGGCCTCGGCGTCGTGAGCGAAACCGACTGCCAGGCGGTGCTCACGCTTGTGGCAGCGCGGCAGGCGGCGCTCCTCGTCATCGACTCGATCCAGACACTGCAGTCGGGGAGCGTCGCGGCCGGCGCCGGCGCGGTGACCCAGTTGCGCGAGTGCACCGCGGAGCTGGTGCGGTTCGCCAAGTCGGGAGGCGCGGCGATCGTCATCGTCGGTCACGTGACCAAGGAGGGCGCGATCGCGGGACCGAAGCTGCTCGA
Organism: Gammaproteobacteria bacterium; assembly: GCA_027307325.1. Lineage (GTDB taxonomy): Bacteria > Pseudomonadota > Gammaproteobacteria > Steroidobacterales > Steroidobacteraceae > 13-2-20CM-66-19. The sequence goes on from DAHUXE010000073.1 coordinate 9,264, forward strand.
GCACCTGGTCGATACGGTGCTGTACTTCGAGACCGAGGCCGGCAGCCGCTACCGCATCGTGCGCGCCACCAAGAACCGCTTCGGCGCGGTCAACGAGCTCGGGTTCTTCGCCATGACCGGCACGGGTCTCAAGGAGGTGAAGAACCCCGCGGCGATCTTCCTCGCGCGCGCCCCGCAGCCGGCCGCCGGCAGCATCGTAACGGTGACGCGCGAGGGCGGCAGGCCGCTCCTGATCGAGCTGCAGGCGCTGGTCGACCGCATGCGCTTCGGCGCGCCGCGGCGCATCGCGCAGGGCCTCGATGCCAACCGCCTGGCGATGCTGCTCGCGGTGATCAACCGCCATGCGGGAGTCGCGCTGCAGGAGCACGACGTGTTCGTCAACGTGGTGGGCGGCATCCAGATCACCGAGACCGCCACCGACCTGCCGGTGGTCATCGCGCTTGCCTCGAGCCTGAAGAACGTCGCGCTGCCGGCGCAGCTCGTCGCCTTCGGCGAGCTCGGGCTGACCGGCGAGGTGCGTCCGGTCCCCTATGGTGATGAGCGGCTGCGCGAGGCGCAGGTACAGGGATTCCGCGTGGCGCTCGTGCCGCGCGACAACGCCCCGCGCAAGCCGCCCGCCGGCCTCACCGTGCACGCCGTCAGCACGGTCGCGGAAGCGCTCGCGGCCGCCTTCACCCGCGCCCCGGGAGGGGCGAGCGCCGAGTGATCGGTGCAGCGCGGCTCGCGGCGCGCTGCCTTTCAGGAGGCGCCCGCCGCCGCCGCCTGCCCGGTCTCAGGCGAGCGCACGCGCACGGTGCGAATGGCGTTGTCCGCCATCTGCAGCACTTCGAACTCGTAGTTGCCGACGCGCACCATGGCGCCCGGATCGGGAATGGTCTCGAGCTGCTCGAGCAGCAGCCCGTTCACGGTCTTCGGTCCCCCGGTCGGCAGCTGCCAGCCGAGCGCGCGGTTCAGCGCACGGATGGTGGCGCTCGCGTTGACGATGTAGACGCCCGGCCTCTCCGGGTGCACATCCTTGTGGGTGATCGTTGCGGGATCCGTGGTGAATTCGCCGACGATCTCCTCGAGGATGTCCTCCAGCGTCACCAGCCCCTCGATGTCGCCGTATTCGTTCACGACGAAGGCGAAGCGGCGGCGATTGCGCTGGAAGTGTGCGAGCTGCACGCTGAGGGCGGTTCCCTCCGGGACGAAGTACGACTCGCGGCCGCGCGCCAGCTCGATGAGGCGCTCGCGCGTGAACGTGCCGCGCGCCAGCTCGCGCGCCACGCGCTTCATGTGCAGCACCCCGATCAGGTTGTCGAGCTCGCCCTCGTAGACCGGCATCCGCGTGTGCGGCGTCTGCGTCAGATGATCGAGAATGTCCTCCCAGGTCTCCCTCACGTCGATCCCGGAGATCTCCTGCCGCGGGATCATGATGTCGTTCACGGTGATGTGGCCGAGGTCGAGGATCGAGAGCAGCATCTGCCGGTGGCGCGCCGGGATCACCGGGGCGGCCTCGGTCACCACCGTGCGCAGCTCCTCGGCGGAGAGAGCCTGACTGGTCTGCGCGGTGCGCTGCACGCCGAACAGGCGCAGCAACCCGTGCGCCAGGTGATTGGTGAGCCACAGCGCCGGCCGCGCCACGCGCACCAGCACGCGATAGACGCCCGCGGCGCCCAGCGCCACGCCCTCGGGGTTCGCCGCCGCGTAGATCTTCGGTGCGAGCTCGCAGAAGACGATCACGACGATGGTGAGCAGCACCTCCGCGACCGGAACGGCGTAGGCGTAGCCGGTGCGCTGCGCGAGGATCGTGGCGATGGCGGAAGCGAACACGCTCGCCGGGGCGAGGATCACCAAATTCGCGCCGAGCCATTCGTCGGGCTTCGCCAGCAGCCGCTCGAGGAGCCGCGCAGACAGCTGTCCCGCCTGGGCGCGGTGCCGGATGCGGTAACGGTTGACCGAGAGCATCGCCGCCTCGGCCCCGGAGGAGAAGGCGGCGACTACGAGCAGCGCCAGCAGCGCGAGCAGCGGCAGGGGGGTCGAAGCGAAGTTCAAGACGGCTCTCCGGTCGGTGAAGCGGCGACAGCTGAGGCGACTAGCATAGCGCGCGGGAATCGGGGATCCTGACTGCATGTTCGACCAGCTGACGGCACGCCTGGCGGCGACGCTCGAGAGCCTGCGCGGGCGCGGCCGCATCACCGAGGACAACATCACCCAGGCGCTGCGCGATACGCGCGTCGCGCTCCTCGAGGCCGACGTGGCGCTGCCGGTGGTGAAGGCCTTCATCGAGTCCGTCAAGGTGAAGGCGCTCGGCGCCGAAGTGGCCTCGAGCCTCACGCCGGGGCAGGCCTTCATCGGCATTCTCAACGAGGAGCTCATCGCACTCATGGGGGGCGATGCCGCGGCCTTCGGCTTACGCGCGCAA
>DAHUXE010000077.1 GCA_027307325.1 Gammaproteobacteria bacterium
GTCCGCGGACATCGAGGTCTCGAGCGAGAAAGCGAGCAACATTCCGATCCAGGTGATCGGCCATCCGTCGTTCGCGCAGGTTCCGGCCGACTGCTCGAGTGTCGGTCCGGCGGAAAACACGGTCATAAGCTTCGGTGCCAATGGCCTGATCGGTGTCGGCGTCTTTCAGCAGGATTGCGGCAGCATCTGCGCCTCCGGCGTCGTTACCCCCGTGTCACTCTACGATCAATGCCCGACCAACGGTGGAAGCTGCACCGGCGTCATGGAGCCCACCACTTCTCAGGTATCGAATCCCGTCGCCTCCTTTGCGGGCGACAACAACGGCGTCATCGTCGAGCTGCCGAGCGTCGCGGCGGGCGGCGCGGCGGGTGCGACCGGCGCCCTGGTCTTCGGCATCGGCACACAGAGCAACAACGCCCTGGGCAGCGCGACCATACTCGCGACCGATCCCGGGGCCGGCACCATCAACGTCACCTTCGGCCCCACGCAGTACCCCTTGAGTACCCTCGACAGCGGCTCGAACGCGTACTACTTCACCGACAGCTCGCTCAGCGTCTGCAGCGCGGCAACGGCCCCGGGCTTTTACTGCACGCCGGCGAGCATTTCGACCACGATCACGACGCACGCCAACACCCAGCTTCCCGCAACCTTCAGCACCGGGGACGCCGCCTCGATGATCCAGGCATACCCGGGGGCGACGGCATTCCCGGAGCTCGCAGGTCCGCTGCCCGCCTCGCAGACGCAGACCTTCGACTTTGGTCTCCCGTACTTCTACGGCCGCAACGTCTACGTGGCCATCGAGAACACTATGGCCGGCGGAACCGCCGGGCCGTATCTCGCTTACTGAGAACTGCGCTCCCGAGCCCGATGCATCTCGCGGCGCGCAAAGCGCGCCCGCGCACCGTGGCATGATAGGAGCCCGTTCCTGTCGCTCGCGCCCCCATGAGCCCGCTGCAGAAGATCCTCGCCACACTGCTACTCGCTCTTCTCGCTATCACCGGCTACGGATGGTGGAAGACCGACCAGACCGGCTCGACTCCGGTCGCCGCATTGAACGCGAAGCCCGCGGCCGCGCAGCCCGCCGCGGCCAGCGACCTGCCGGTCATCGATCAGACGACGTACCTCATCGCGCAGCGCCTCTCGCTGCGCGCCACGACGCCTGAGGAGCAGGCCCTCGCCCAGCAGGCGTTGCAGCTCGCCGACCACGAGCTCGATCTCGCGTTTGCGGGCGCTCTGCGCCACATCGAGGCGCACCCGCCGGTCTTGAGCGCCGAGGCGCTCTCGATCCAGGACCGGCTGAATAGCGCCCAGGCTCAACTCGAGAGCGAAACCGCCCGCGTCAAGCGCCTCACGGACGCACTCGCCAAGGCCCCCGACTCAGCCAAGGCGGCATTGCAGGACCAGCTCGACATCTCCCAGGCGCAGCAGGAGCTCGACCAGGACGAAGTGACCCTGGCGAACGACGACCTGATGCAGGCCGGCGGCAACGTCCACCAGCGCATCCGCACCATGCAGGAGCAGCACGAGGCTACCTCCCGCAACCGCCCGACCCTTCCGCCCGCATCCGCAGGCGCGCTCGGCAATCTCAAGGGGCTGGTCGGCGCCACCCGCGAGTGGTACGCGCTGCACAGAAAGCAGGGCTGGCTCGCCAGGGCAGAGAAGCGCGTCACCGACAGCGTGGAGCAGCTTGCGGCCGAGAAGCAGGTGCTCACGAGCGAGCTCGCGGCGCGCAAGGAGCAGGCGGCCGCCGCCGCGACCGCCCCGGCCTCCGCGGCCGCCCCCGTGAGCGTCCCGGCATCCCCGGCACGCGCCACGGCGGGGCCACCAGCCAGTGCCGGCGGGAACTCGACGCTGCTCACGGTGACACGGCGGCTCGCCGCCGAACAGAGCCGCCTCACGATCCGCGATCAGCGCATCAACGTCCGCAAGCGCCTGGCAGACACCTACGCGCAATGGGGCAAGGTCGTCGACACCGAGGCGGATGTCA
>DAHUXE010000090.1 GCA_027307325.1 Gammaproteobacteria bacterium
GGTCGCCGCACTCGGTGCGCCGGCAGCGGCAGCCCAGGCCGTCGCGACGCCGGCGCCGCGCAGCGTCGTGACCGCCGCGCCCGCAGCCGTTGCGCCGCCGGCGCCGGCCGAGGTACCGAGTCCCGATGACCTGGCGCCGGCCGCCGAGCCACCGGCATCCGGGACCCTGGGAAGGGTGAAGCGCGGCACGGACGCGGGCGTTCCCCTCTACGAGCAGCTGGCCGCCATGCCCGGGTCGCAGCTCCCGCGGCTGCGCCTCGATCTGCATGCCTACGCCGAGCACGCCGGGGACCGGTGGGTGCTCATCAACATGCACAGGCTGCGCGAGGGCGACTCGCTCGAGGGCGCGCGCGTCGAGCGCATTACCCCGGACGGGGCGGTGCTCTCCTGGCAGGGCACGCAGTTCCTGCTGACGCGGGAGTGACCGGCTGGAACCGGTTCATAACTTGAACCAGTTCACAGAATTGAGTTCACAGAATCCGCCGCTCATGCGGGACAGCGACGAAGCACTTGAGTCATCGTTTGCGCATGAGCGCCCGACCCCCGCCGCCGGCCCGCATGCTGGTCGTCGAAGACGACGTCCGCTACGCGGAATGGCTGCGTCACCACCTCGACGTGCTCTGTCCGCGCGCCAGCGTCAGTGTGCTCAACCGGACGGAATTCGAGCGCTGGTGCACGAACTTCTCCGGACGGGACTGCGATCTGCTGCTGCTCGGCTCCCGCTTCGGAACGAGCCCCGAGGATCCCAACTCCCCCGGGCTGACGCTGCTGCGCCGCCTGCGCGACCAGCCGGCCGCGCCCGCGGTGATCGCGATCGCCGAGGATGGCAACGAGCTCACCGCCGTACGCGCGCTGCAGCTCGGCGCCCTCGACTATCTGCCGAAGAAGCTCCTCACCCCGGAGCGCCTCAGCACCTCGGTGCGGGTGGCGTTGCGCCGTGTCGAGAAGCGCGTGCAGCGGCGCCTCGCGAGCCTCGCGAATATGGAGCACGACCGGGCGGCGCAGGCCGCGCGCGCCACGAGCGCTGACGGAGCCGACGGGAACCGCGGCGCCGGCTCCGCACCCGACGCCGGCGCGCCCGGCTCTGCCACGGAGGCGCTGCAGCCGCCGGGCGTCGTGGCGCTGCTCACGGCCGCACCCGGCGAGGACTTCATTCCCGGCTATACGCTGCGACTCAAGGTCGGCGAGTCGGAGAAGGCCGCGGTCTATCTCGCCAGCAGCGCCGCGCGCGGCCACAACGTCGCGCTCAAGGTGTCGAAGACATTGCGCGACGAGGCCGCCGGCCGGCAGTTCCTCGAGCGCGAGTACACCGCGGTGCAGGCCATCAGGAGCCCGCTGGTCGTGGAGATCTACGATTACGGGGTGCACGCCGGCTACGAGTACCTGGCCATGGAGTACCTGCCGCGCGGCGACCTGAAGGCGCGCATTCAGCGCGGCGTCACGGAGCGCGAGTCGCTGCAGTACGTACAACGCATCGCCGAAGCACTGCAGGTCGTGCATCAGGCCGGCCTGGTGCACCGTGACCTCAAGCCGCCCAATGTCATGCTGCGCGACAACGACGCGGTCGCCCTCATCGACTTCGGCCTGGCGCGCCAGATGGACGGCGGCACCACCAGCCTGCAGACCGGCCAGACCGCCGTGCTGCGCGGCTCTCCTTACTACATGAGCCCGGAGCAGGCCCTCGGCGAGCCGCTCGACGGCCGCTCCGACTTCTACAGCCTCGGAATCATCCTGTACGAGATGCTGACCGGCCAGAAGCCCTACACGGGCGGCACCGCTCTCGACGTGCTGCAGCAGCACGTCAACGCGCCGCCTCCGCAGCTGCCGCAGTCGCTCGAGCGCTATCAGCCGCTGCTCGCCCGTCTGGTGGCCAAGGCGCGCACCGAGCGCTTCGCGAGCGCCGCGGAGATCAGCGCCGCGGCCGGCGAGCTGCTCGCCTCGCTGGCGGCCGAGCCGCAGTCGAGCGCGGCTTAAGTCCCCGGAGCACCGCGCTGCTGGAAAGCGCGACCCAGACCGAGCGCCAGCAACGCCCACACCGCCGCGATCACAGCGCCGATCCAGCCCACGGCGGCGTGACCTGCGCCCAGGCCGTCGACCAGCAGCTTGTGAAGCGATCCGCTGGTCGCATCTCCGCCGCGATATGCGAAGGTGTCGATGAGGCTCTTCGCCTGATACTTCTCCTCGCGGGACACGACCGTGAACAGCGAGTCGCGGCACGGGCGCGTGACCGCGTAATCCGCGACGCGGCGCACCGCGTAAACGATCACCAGCACCATGAATGCGGGCGCCAGGGCATAGAGCGCGTAGCCGCCTGCCATCATCAGCGGAACGCTCGCCAGCAGTGCGCGCATGCCGAACCAGCGGTAGAGGCGGCTGAACAGCAGGAACTGCATGGCGAGCGATGCGATCTGCACGTACAGATCGATGCTGGCAAAGAAACGCGTGCGCTGATCGGCGCTGGTGAACGCCTTGGCGACGAACGCCTGCTGCTCGAGGTAAAGGAAGGTGTTGACCCAGGTCATGAGCAGCACGAACGCCGCGATACCGAGCAGATACGGCGAGCGGAACACCTGCGAAAAAGCCGCCAGCACGCCGCCGCCTATGCCGCGCTGCGCGTCCGCTGTGGCACGCGCCTCGGGTGTCGCGGACGCCGCCGGCGCAAGCCGCGCGTCCCCGCCGCGCTGCGAGCGGATGGCCTGCCGCATGAAGACCAGCGCGACCAGCAGCAGCCCCGCCGAGATCAGCAGCAGGTTTACGGCTCCGACCGGCACGGCGAGCTTCTTGTCGATGAACGGGCCGATCACGCCGCCGGAACTGGCCCCGGCCCAGATGAAGCCGAACAGGCGCCCGGCCTGCTCGCGGGTGAACACGTCGGCCATCAGGCCCCAGAAGGCCGCCAGCACGAACAGATTGAACACGCTGACCCACACGTAATAGCTGCGCGCGATCCACGTATGGTCCGTCTGCAGGCGAAACCAGAACCAGAAGATGAGCAGGTTGGCGGCGAAGAACATGTATACCCACGGCAGGAACAGCGAGCGCGGAAAGCGCGAGGTCAGCCAGCCGTACAGCGGCTGCAGCAGCAGCATGGCGACGAACACCGCCCAGAACAGGTAGGGAATGGTGTCGAGCCCGGAGGTGATGCCGAAGGCGTCGCGCACCGGGCGCAGCATGGTGTAGCTCGAGAAGGTGAACAGCAGCGTCGCGAACGAGGCGAGCAGCACCGGCGCCTCGCCGGGCTGCAGGACGACCAGGCGACGCAGAAGTTGGCTCAACATGAGAACACCGGTCCGGTCATCGCGTCACCCGAGTTGGTTGGTTGTTCGCTGCAGGCGGCATAGTGAACCATCCGCTGGGCGCGCGCTCGGCGGCGCGCGCGCTTGACGGCCGAGGACCCCGAGGAGCACCCTCCGTCGTCCGGAGCCGTACCGGGAGGCAGAACGTGAAAAGAAGAGCCTTCGTCGCGGCGGGCCTCGCCGCGCTCGCCAGCGCCTCGTTCACTCATCGCCGCGCCTTCGGCGCCACGGCCGGTGCCGACCTCGGCGCCGTGGGACTCGACGGTGCCGCGCTGATCCTCAAGGGCAAGGACATCGACGACCTGCGCGCCGCATTGCGCGGTGAGCTGATCGCGCCGGGGCAGGCCGGCTACGATCAGGCGCGGCGGCTGTGGAATCCGGCCTTCGACCGTCACCCGGCGCTCATTGCGCGCTGCCTCGGGGCGGCGGACGTGAGAAGCGCGGTGAGTTTCGCCGCCGCGTACGGAATTCTCACCGCGGTGCGCGGCGGCGGTCACAGCTTCGGCGGCCAGTCCGGCTGCGACGGCGGCCTGGTGATCGATCTCTCGCCGCTGCGCGCGGTGGAGATCGACCCGCTCGCCCGGCGGGCGCGCGTCGGCGGCGGCGCGCTGCTCGCCAACCTCGACCGCGAGGCGCAGGGCTTCGGGCTCGCAACCCCGGCGGGCGTCGTGGCGGACACTGGCGTGGGCGGGCTGACGCTCGGCGGCGGCATCGGGCGCCTCGGGCGCAGGTACGGCCTGAGCTGCGACAATCTCGTCGGCGCCGAGGTGATCACGGCGGACGGCGGGTGGCGGCGGGTGAGCGCCGAGGACAATCCCGAGCTCCTGTGGGGACTGAAGGGCGGCGCCGGCAACTTCGGCGTCGTCACCGAGTTCATCTTCGGGCTGCACGAGGTGGGACCGCTGTACGGCGGCACGCTCAGCTTCCCGGTGGACGCGACCGCACGGCAGTTGCTGAGGAATTACGCGGACTTCATGGCCGGCGCGCCCGATGAGCTGTACGCAGGCCTCGACGTCAGCGCCGACGATCACGGTCAGCGGCTCATCGAGCTCGACGTGAGCTACTGCGGCCCGGTGCGCGACGCCGAGCGCGCGGTGGCGCCGCTGCGCAGGCTCGGCAAGGCGCACGAGGACTCGCTCGGCGTGGCCTCGTACGTGAAGCTGCAGGGGAGCGATGATGCCCCGGGCGCCGCGCATCACGGCATGTACCTCAAGGGCGGACTCGTCAGGGACGTCACGGCCGGATTCATCGACACCGTGGTCGGCTGCCTCGAGAGTGCCAGACTCGACACCTTCGACCTCGGCCTGCAGCCGATCGGCGGTGCGATCGGCCGCGTCAGGCCCGCCGACACGGCATTCTGGAATCGCGCCGCGAACTACTCGATGCACGTGCTCGGCTACTGGAAGACCGACGCCGACCACGACACTGTCGAGCGCAACAAGGTGGGGGCGGGCGCCTCGTGGCAGCGGCTCGAGCCGCTCACGCACGGCCGCTACGTCAACATCGCCAGTGGCGACGACCACGACAGCCACCTCGCGGCCGCCTACGGCGACAACTACCAGCGTCTCGCCGCGCTCAAGAAGCAGTACGACCCGCGCAATCTGTTCCGGCTGAACGCCAACATCAAACCGGCGTGACGCGCCGGTAAACGGCGCTGACGAGTGCCGCGGCCGTCGTGGTCGGCAGACACGCCGCGCACGGCGGCTTGACACGTTATCGTCATACGCGTGCAATGCCCCACGCATGGAGCGCCTGCACCTCGTCGACACGACCCTGTTCTATTCGCCGACCAGCGGCGGCGTGCGGCGCTACCTCAACGCCAAGCACTCGTGGCTCGCCCAGCACACGCACTGGGAGCACACCATCGTGGTCCCGGGCCGCCGCGCGCGCTTCGAGCGCGGCGGGCTGTGCACGCTCCCGGGCTTCACCGTGCCCGGCACCTTCAACTACCGCCTGCCGCTCAACGTGCGGCTCTGGCAGCGCGTGCTCGAGCGGCTCGAGCCGACGCTCATCGAAGCCGGCGACGCCTTTCACCCGGGCTGGTGCGCCGCCGCCGTGGCGCGGCGCCGCGCGATTCCGGCGGTGGGCTTCTACCATTCCAACGTGCCGCAGATCATCGGGCGCCGCGTGCCCGGCATCGAGCGCCCGCTGCGCCGCTATCTGCGCAGCCTCTACGGGCGCTTCGACGTCGTGCTGGCTCCGAGCCGCGTCATGTGCGAGTACCTGGGCGAGCTCGGGGTGCACCACACGCTGTACCAGCCGCTCGGCGTCGACGCCGAGGTGTTCCACCCGCGGCGCGGCACGCTCGATCTGCGCGCCCGCCTGCGCCTGCCGCGCGGCACGCGGCTGCTGGCTTACGCGGGGCGCTTCGCCGAGGAGAAGAACCTGCCGGTGCTGCTGCAGGCGTTCGCGCGGCTCGGCGCTCCCTACCACCTGCTGCTGATCGGCGGCCATCGGCGCGCGCGCCCGGCGCACAACGTCACCATGGTGCCCTACCGGCGCGACACCCTGGAGCTCGCCGCGTGGCTCGCCTCCGCCGAT
>DAHUXE010000125.1 GCA_027307325.1 Gammaproteobacteria bacterium
GCCTGCTGCGCATAAGCGGCCGGGATGGCCGCGAGCACTGCGGAGGCCAGAGGCAGGCCTACGCGGACCGGCGCGCGAGAATTGGCCGAACCGGCCGCCGCACGCATGAGTTTTCTGCGACGACTGCGTGTCATGGAGCTCCCCCTCGGATTTAGCGCGGCTGCTACCGCGGCTTCTGCAATTCCATTGTTACATCAGACGGCACCTCGGGGTAGGCCGTCAGCACGGACCCCAGCTCGGCCTCGAGCGGCCCGAGCCAGGGCGCGTAATGTCGCCATTGTTCAAGGCCGGCCGTAAAAATCGGCTGGCGTACCTGCTCGGAGCTCGCAGTGCGGACCGCGCGCTCGTTGTCATAGAACCTGAGGCATGCCGCCTCGAACTCGAGGCCGCAACGCTCGAGCAGCCGGCGAACCTCGTTCTCGGTGTCGGCGACCATGTTCTCGTAGAGCACGCGATGCACTCGTCCCGGGAGAACCGTGTCAAAGTGGTGCATGAGCGCGACGTAATCGCGGTAGTAGAGACCCAAGTCCTCGAGCGCGTAGGTGAAGCTCTGGCCGCGGGCGAAGTGCTGCTTGAAGCAGGAGAAGCAGCAGCCCATGGGGTGGCGCCGCGCGTCGATGATGGCAGCGTTCGGCAGCATGAGATGAATGAGGCCGACAGAGAGGTAGTTGTTCGGCATCTTGTCGATGAAGAACGGCGCGGCACTCTTGCGCAGATGGTGGGTGTCTTCGAGATATCGCTCGCCGAGCGCGCGCAGCTCAGTGCTGCTCAGACTGCCTACCGCTTCGAAGAAGCCCGTGCCTGACTTCGAGTCATGACGCTCGGCCAGCTCGCGCGCGATTTGCGGCACGTCAGGCAGCTCCATGGTCCCCTCGACGCGCGAGTGGCTCGCGAGAATCTGCTCGAGCAGCGTCGAGCCCGCGCGCGGCAGGCCGAGTATGAAGATCGGATCCCGGGCAGTGCAGCCTGAGCCTGCACGCGCGGCGAAGAACTCGCCCGCGAAGAGCTCCCGCGAGCGGTGCACGAAGGCGGAGTTCTCCGCGGCGCTGTAGCGCAGCGACTGACGGCGCAGCGCGTTGCCCGCCGCGTAGTGGCGGAACGACTCCTCGTAGGCGCCCTCATCCTCGAGGGCCTTGCCGAGCGTGAACTCGAAGTGCAGCCGATCCTCGTCGTCCAGGTCGTTGCGCGCCAGCGCCGCGCGCAGCGCCGTCACATCGGCCTCCGTGAACGTGACGGTCTTGAGGTTTGCAAGGCTCCACCACGCCTCTCCGAGTGTCGGCCCGCGGGCGATCGCGCCGCGGTATGCCGCGACCGCGTCGGCAACCCGGCCCGTGGTCTTGAGCGAGTGCCCGTAGCTCATCCAGACCTTCGGCTGCTGCGGAAACTCCGCCAGCACCCGCTCGTAGATGCGCGCGGACTCCGCGTATTCACCGAGATTGACGAGGACGGCCGCCTTGAGATTGCGATAGCCGGGATTGCGCGGCTCCCGCGCGAGCAGCTGCTCGACCTGCGCGAGCGCCGGGGCCGCCTTTCCCTGGCGGTTGAGCACGAGGGCGTAGTTGTGGCGTGCGGCATCGAAGCCGGGGGCGAGCTCGAGGCAGCGCTCGAGGAGCGTTTGCGAGTCCCGCCAGCGCCGCAACCGTGCGGCCACCTCCGCCAGCATGCGCAGCGCCGCGACGTCGGTCGGGTGAGCCCGGAGGTGCGCCCGCAGCAGCGCTTCCGCTTCGGGAATGCGGTTCTCCACCAGGGCTGCCGCGGGGGCGAGCAGGCGCGGATCGCGGGTCGCGGCCTTGATGTGCCGTGCATAGGCCTGGTCGGCACCGGCGGCGTCGCCCGCCCCCGCGAGGTGGTCGGCGAGCGCCCGCCAGGCATCGGGCAGCTCGGGCTTGAGCGCGACGGCGCTGCGGAGCGCCGCGATCGCGGCCTCACCCCGTCCCGCGCCCCCGAGCGTCACGCCGAGCTCGAACTGTGCTTCGGCCCAGCGCGGCTGGCGGCGACAGAGTTCCTCGAGCCCGGTGAGGGCAGCGGGCAGATCGCCGCCGGCGCGCTGTGCCACGGCGAGCAGCAGCTGTGCTCCGGGGTGCCCGGGCACGACCTTGAGGATCTCGGCGGCCTGCTCGGCCGCGAGCGCCGGCCGGGAGGAGAGCAGGCGCGCGGCGTGCTGCAGCGCGACTTCGAGCGAGCCTAATGGCTGTGATTCGCCGCTCACGCGCGCCGTTTGGCGCCGAAGTGCCGGTCGGCAACCAGGCACAGGATCTCGTACATCATCGTGGCGCCGACGAGCGCGGTATTGCCGGTCTGGTCGAACGGTGGCGCGACCTCGACCACGTCCCCGCCGATCAGGTTGAGGCCGCGCAAGCCGCGCAGCAGCCGCTGCGCCTCGAGCGTCGT
>DAHUXE010000134.1 GCA_027307325.1 Gammaproteobacteria bacterium
GGCAGCAGGGCCTCGATCTCCCCGCGCAGCCGGCGGGCGAGCGTCGGGCTCGCGCCCGCGGAGCTCACCGCGATGACGATCGGCGAGCGGTCGATGATTGCCGGGAAGATGAAGCTCGAGAGCTCGGGCGAATCGACCACGTTGACCGGAATCTCGAGCGCGTGTGCGGCTGCCGCCGCCGTGGCATTCACCTCGGGGTCGTCGCTCGCCGCCACGACCAGCGCGGCGCCGGCGAGCTGCCCGGGAGCGAAGGGCGCTGCGAGGTGCGCGAGCTCGGCGCGGGCCGCGCGCGCCGCGAGTTCCGGCACGAGCTGCGGCGCGGCCACGGTGACGCGCGCGCCTGCCTTGAGAAGCCACTCGGCCTTGCGCGCGGCGACCGGGCCGCCGCCGACGACCAGCGCGATGCGGGAGCGGAGCCGCAGGAAGATGGGGAGGTAGTCCATGGCGGGGGCTGCTGCGCTCAGGCGTTGACCGCCACGCGTGCACGCGGATGCAGGCCGCATTCGCGCGACTCCGGCCGCTCCCACCACCAGCGGCCGGCGCGGCGACTCTCGCCGGGTTGGATTGCGCGCGTACAAGGGGAGCATCCGATGCTGGGAAACTGCCGATCGTGCAGCAAATTGTACGGCAGGCGGTGCGCGCGGATGTACTGCCATACCTCGGTCTCGCTCCAGTCGAGGAGCGGGCTGATCTTGTAGAGGTCGTAGGCCGCGTCCCAGACGACACTCGCGCCGGCCGCACGGTCGGCCGACTGCTCGCGGCGCACTCCCGTCACCCAGGCGGGGTAGCCGGCAATCCCGCGCCTGAAGGGCTCCACCTTGCGCACGCGGCAGCACAGCAGCCGCGCCTCGACGCTCGCGTAGAAGCCGTTCACGCCCTGGGCCGCGGCCAGCCGCTCGAGCGCCTGGGCGTCGGGATACACCACCCGGAGCCGGCGCTGGTAGCGGCGCTGCAGCTGTTCCATGAGCTGATAGGTCTCTTCGTAGAGCCGCCCGGTGTCGATGGTGAACACGTCGATTCCGGGAAGGTGCGACCAGATGATGTCGGTCAGCACCACCGCCTCGGCGCCCAGGCTGTTGGAGTAGACCAGCCGGCCGTGGCGGCGCAGCTCCGTGTCCAGCAGGCGGCGCGCGGCGTCGGCCTTGCTCTCGGGAGCGGGTGAGGGCAGCTCTCCCATGGTGCCCCGACTATAGCCGCGCCGCCCCTCAGGGCTGAACGAAGCATTGCTTCTTAGGCACTGTGCGGCAGTTATACAGCGGTGACAGGCCTCGAGCGGGGCGGTAGCCTTGAGTTCGAATGAAACTCCATCAACTGCGTTATCTGACGGCCGTCGCCCAGAGCGGTCTCAACATCACGGCGGCGGCCCACAAGCTCCACACCTCGCAGCCGGGCGTCAGCAAGCAGATCAAGCTGCTCGAGGATGAGCTCGGCTTCCAGATCTTCGTGCGCGAGGGGCGCAATCTCACCCGCATCACCCCGGCCGGTCAGCAGGTGATCGAGCGGGCGCTGCGCATACTCCAGGAGGCGCAGAGCATCCGCGACCTGTCGACGGAGCTGCGCGACGAGGGCAAGGGGAGCCTGTCGATCGGCACGACGCACACCCAGGCCCGCTACGTCCTGCCGGACGTGATCCGCGAATTCCGCGCCCGCTACCCGCAGGTGCGTCTCAACCTCCACCAGGGCACCTCCGAGCAGATCGCCGAGATGGTCGCGAGCGACCGGATCGACTGTGCCATCGCCACCGGCTCGGAGGGACTGTTCGCGGACCTGACTCTGCTGCCCTGTTATCGGTGGTACCGCACGGTGATCGTTCCGCGCGGGCACGCGCTGGCGAATGGCGGCAGGCTCACGCTGCGCGCGCTGTCGGCGTATCCGCTCATCACCTACACCTTCAGTTTCACGGGGCCGTCCTCGCTCCACGAGGCATTCGCCAGGGTGGCGCTGATCCCCAACGTCGCCATCACCGCACGCGACGCCGACGTGATCCAGACCTACGTGCGGCTCGGGCTCGGCGTCGGCATCGTGGCGCACATGGCGATCGATCCGGAAGATCCGGATCTGGTGGCGGTGGATGCAAGCCACGTGTTTGCCGCCCACACCACCTGGCTCGGGTTCCGGCGCGGAACGCTGCTGCGCAAGTACATGTATGACTTCGCCCAGCTGCTCGCGCCCCACCTGGACCGGCGGCTCGTCGACCGGGCACATCGCGCTGCCTCTGCCGCGGAGGTCGCGCAGCTCTTCAGCGACATTGCGCTGCCGGAGCGTTAGGCACACGGATGTGCTTGTGGCTACAGAGTGAAGCGCTGGCGCTCGAGCGGGATGCCTGCGGCACCCGGCTGATAGGCGACCGTGTAGCGCGTCAGGGCGCGGCGCGCGGCCTCGAGGTCCTCCCCGGCGCCGAGCTCGATGGCGTCGAAGCCGCAGCGCGCCAGCAGGAACACCTGATCGCGTTTGACTCCCGCCCCGACGGCGCGCAGCTCGCCCCGGAAGCCGAGACGGCTGCGCAGCAGCCGCCCCTGTGAGTAGCCGCGGCCGTCACCGGCGTTGGGGAACTCCACTGCCACCAGCGCCAGGTGCGGCAGCTGCGCGGCCAGATCCTCGGGCGCATCCCCCGGGGCGATGCGCACGCCTAGCCGCCCGCACCACGCCGCCCACCGAGCCCCATCCGCGCGCAGCCGCTCGAGCGGAACGATGAGCGCGGCGGCGCCCTCGGGGTCCTCGCCGAGATGAACCCAGTCGTCCGCGACGATCTCACGCCGCCTGAGGATGTAGCGCATAGGCGCCCGCGCGGAACGGCTCGAGCCCCACCCGCCGCAGCGTATCGATGAACGGCTCGTCTTCCGTGCGCAAGGCGCGGTACACCTCGACGATACGGCCGATGGTCGGCGCGACCTCGTGCTTCGGCACCGAGGGGCCGATCACCTCGCCGAGCGCGGTGAAGCCGTTGGCCGAGCCGCCGAGGCTCACCTGGTACCACTCCTCGCCGTGCTTATCGACCCCGAGGATGCCGATGTGCCCGACGTGGTGATGGCCGCAGGCATTCATGCAGCCCGACATCTTGATCTCGATATTGCCGAGATCGTAGAGGTAGTCGAGAGCGTCGAATTGCCGCTGGATGGCGTGTGCCACGCCGAGCGTGCCGGCGTTGGCGAGCGAGCAGAAATCGAGTCCCGGGCAGGCGATGAGATCGGTGAGCGTGCCGATGTTCGGCATCGCGAGGCCCTGATCCTCGAGCTCGCGCCACACGGCGTAGAGCTCATCCTGCCGCACGTCGGCGAGCAGGAGATTCTGGGTGTGGGTGGTGCGAACCAGGCCGAAGCTGCAGCGCTCGGCGAGGTCCGCCACCGCCTCCATCTGCGCCGCGGTCGCGTCTCCCGGATTTGCGCCGTGCGCCTTGAGCGAGACGAACACTGCCCGGTAGCCCGGCACGCGGTGCGCGCGCGTGTTGTAGCGGAACCAGGCGGCAAAGCGCGGCTCGCGGCCGCGAGCGACGTCCCGGTCGGCGAGCGCCTCGTAGCGCGGCGGGCGGAAGAAGGTGCGCATGCGCTCGACTTCGGCGGCCGTCACGACCGGCGCGTCCGCGCGGCAGGCCTGCCATTCGGCCTCGACCTCGTCGCGGAAGGCCGCGGCACCCAGCGACTTGACCAGTACCTTGATGCGGGCCTTATGGATGTTGTCGCGGCGTCCATGGCGGTTGTACACGCGCAGGATCGCCTCGAGGTAGCCGAGCAGGTCCCCGAGCGGCAGGAAGTCGCGGATCGGTACGCCGATCGCCGGGGCGCGGCCGAGCCCGCCGCCGACCAGTACCGCGAAGCCGGGCGCGCCGTGCGCGTCGCGCTCGAGACGCAGTCCGATGTCGTGCACCTCGGAGGCGGCGCGGTCCTCCGCCGACCCGGTGATCGCGATCTTGAACTTGCGCGGCAGGTAGGTGAATTCCGGGTGCAGCGTCGCCCACTGCCGCACGATCTCGCAGTAGGGGCGGGGGTCGTCGATCTCGTCGCGGGCGATGCCGGCCATGTGATCGGCCGTGACGTTGCGCACGCAGTTGCCGCTGGTCTGGATCGCATGCATCTGCACGGTGGCGAGCTCGGCCAGGATGTCCGGCACGTCGGCGAGCGCGGGCCAGTTGAGCTGCAGGTTCTGCCGGGTGGTGAAGTGTCCGTAGCCGCGGTCGTAGCGGCGCGCGAGCCCGGCGAGCTTGCGCAGCTGCGCCGAGCGCAGCAGCCCGTAGGGGATGGCGATGCGCAGCATCGGGGCGTGCCGCTGGATGTAGAGGCCATTGTGCAGGCGCAGCGGGCGGAACTCGTCCTCGGAGAGCTCGCCCGCGAGATGCCGGCGCGTCTGGTCGCGGAACTCAGCGACACGCTCCTCGACGAAGGCCTGGTCGAGCTCGTCGTAGCGGTACATGGCCTTCCGACTATATTCGTGGCGCCGGCGGCCGCTAAATACCCTGTGGTTGGGTGCGCCTCTTTCTGGGGTTATGAGCGTGTGTGCAGGTTACTTCGCCCCATGCAGGCACAAAGAATCATCGGGTTGCGGGCGGCACCTCAACCCTTCCCCGACTCGTTTGTCGTTTGTTTGTCGTTCCGGTAAGGGTTTGTGGCGTTCTCGATAGCCGCCGCCGCTGATGCGAGCGCTTCCGCAGTGGTACCGCCATAGAGCGCGAGCGTCGTAGCGTAGTCCGTGTGCCCGAGCACCCGGTGCACTACGCCCGGTGCCACCCCCGCCGAGACGAGCGCGGTCGCCGCCGTGTGCCGCAGGCAGTGAAACGGTCGCGGCGACAGGCCCGCACGCTTCAACGCTCGGTGCCAACTCGTCGTGAAGTTCGCGGGGTCCATCGGGCGGCGACCCGATGCGGTCGCGAGCACGAAGTCCTCCGCGCGCTTGCGGGCGGCAGGCAGGCTGAGCTTGTACTGCGCGAGCGCAGCGGCGAGGGAGCTTGGAATCGCGACCGTGCGGCGACCCGCTTCAGTCTTAAGTTCCGACGTGCACTTGTCGCGATCAGCCCACTGCTCGCGGACGTGGATCTGGCGCTGCTCAAGATCGACCGCGCCCCATTTCAGCCCCAAGATCTCGCCGCGCCTCATGCCTGTCAGTCCCGCGATCATCACCGCGACCCGCATGCGCCCCGTACAGGCTGCGAATACCTGCGGCAGCTCGTGGGGCGCGAAGGCGAGGGCACGGCGGGTGCCGATGCTCGGCTGGCGCACGGCGGCAACCGGGTTGAACGCAGCCAAGTGATCGCGCTGCGCGAAGCCATAGAGCAGCGTCAGCACCGCGAGGACTTTCTGCACCGTCGCAGCACCGTCGCCCTGCGCGAGCAGCTGATCGCGCCATTGCTCGATATGGCTCGCTTGAATCGTGACGAGCCGCGTTGTGCCCCAGCGCTTGAGGATCCTCTTCAGCGCCGATTCGTAACTGATCCTTGTCGCCGTGCGAATCTTCGCCGTGCGACGCGGCGAGTAGTCCGCCGACCGCCAAGCCTCCGCCAGCTCGCCCAGCGTAATCGTTCGCGAGTTCGCGTTGTAACGACCCTCGTGAACCTGCTGAAGGAGCTTCGGGGCCTCGTCCGCAGCCTCGCGCCGTGACTTGAAGTAGCGGACGCGCTGCTTGCCTGTACCCGGATCGCGGAACGCGATAGTGAAGTAGGTGTAGCGCTTGCCGCGCGAGGTGCGAAGGGTCTTGCGGATGTTCATTTGGTTCTCCTGCCTTGCCGCGCGAGGTACTCATCGACTGCGCGACGGATGAGCGCTGACACGGGGGCATCGGTCGCAGCGCTGATGGTCTTCAGCTGCTCGATCTGGGTCTTCTTCAGGTAAGTCAGCACGGGGGACAGCGCGGACGATTTGCCTAGCGGCATAGCTTCAGCTCCGAGTGTGTATGGGTGATAGTACTATATCACACCTCGGCACTTGCTCTCTCACCCCGGGGCGGATTTGGCCCAAGCTCCGGGGCGGTGAGCACGCAATGGCAGCCGGAGTCCGGCACCAGCGCACCCACCGCCCCCTTGCCTCGCACGGGGTCTCCAACGCACGCCGCCGACAGGAGATCGACCCACCGGCATGCGTCACCGCGCGGCTCACCACACGCCGGGGGTTCTCGAACCGGCGTGCCGTGATTCATGACCCCTCAGCCGCCGCCTCGATCATGTCCTCAAGCCGCCGCCGCAGCTGATCGAGGATGACGCGCGAGCCGTCATCGGCAGTGATCGAGATGTCGTACCAGCCATTGCGGCAGGCGGCCTCGACAGGGCGCAGCAGCGCTTCGAGCCCGGCGACCGTGTGGTGCCCCTCGGCAAGACTCCGCGCGGTCAGACGCGCGAGGCGCTGAGCATCGACTGCCGTCAAGCTGCTCATGTTTTCGTCTCCTCTGAACCGTACTGCTTCTCGATGCGCGCCTGCTCGGACGGCAGCGCTTCAAGTACCGCGCGCACCGCGGAGGCGAGGGCATCTGGCGAGCTTCCCTCACCGAGCACGAGCCGTAGTGCGTCGCACAGATCGAGCGGTCGCAGTGTCGTCGCCTGTGCCGCGAGCGCGAGGACGAGCATCTGTAGGAACGGCTCGCGCGCGATCTTGAGCATCCCGGCGTAGCGGTCACGCGCTTCCACGAGCTGCAACAGCACCACGCGCTCGCGCTCGTCGGGGGAGGAGTCGAGATGGTTGCGCCGCATCTGAGCTACGAGCGCGTCGATGCCCCGGGTCAGACTCTTCAGGTCACGGTGGTCGCCGAGGTCGGTTACGTCGCTCACTTGAAGAACTCCCGGTAAGGGCGCGCTTGCTCGATCACAGTCTCCGCCTGCGCGAGAGCCGCCTCGACCGTGTATTCCTCGCCTGCGAAGCTGAAAGGCTCGTCGCCGTGTCGTTGCACCGCCGCACGCAACTCCGTCAAGGCATGGTCGAGCGCGGCGAAGTCGAGCTTTGTCTCGCGTCGCGGGCGCTCCAGCAGCGCGTCCGCCCACGTGAGGTGCCGTAGTTCGAGGTGGCGGATGGTCTCGGCGATCCCGTGCGCGACGGTGAGCGCATCGAAGGCGACCGCTCGGGCGCTACGCGCGCCCGAAACGGTGTCACGCACGGCCTTCAACGCACCACTAACCGCGCTCACGCTGCCGCCGCGGTAATATCGGCCACGACGCTGAAGGGCAGGCGGCTCGCCCACAGCAGCTCGGGCTCGCGTCGCCCGATTTCTGTCAGCGCCGCATCGAAGGTGATTTTGTGGTCGAAGGCGAGGTTCTTCGCCTGCTCTACGAGCTGTCCCTCGATGGCGCCGCGTGCGTCGGAGTCGATGGTGGGTGTTTCACCCGTCATCCGGCAGCGACCAAACAGCACCTTGATCTCGGTAGTAGGTATCTCGACCTCGCCGGCTTCATTTCGACTGAATGTCATTTTCATCGTCATCGTCGTCATCTCCTGTGTTAAGGAATCCAACCCTTCAGCCTCGCATGAGCCCACGCCGCCGCGTCCCCACCTGGGGTCGAGCGGGAGGGCTCGTGATAGTCGGCGAACGTGCCCGAGTGCGTGATGCTTGGCAGTGAACTTGGGATCAGGAACGGGTCTTCGCCTGTTTGCTCCGCCGCATCGACCATCGCCCGCAGGACTTCAGCTGCCGCGCTGCCGCGCTGCGCGAGCCAGATCGCGCCGACGACGGCATTGCTGCAGTCATCGGGCGAGCCCTTGGGGCAATCGAACGAGGAACGACCCCCAGGTTGCGCGCGGCGCTGCACGGTGCGCAGCTGGCGGATGAGGCGCGCATCATCGAGCAGATCGACGAGCCCGTTGCTGAACGTCGCGATGGCCTCCCGATACAGATCGCTCTTGGGGAGAGGACTGCACAGGTAGGTGATGCCGCGCACCTGCAGCGCCTCGGCAGGCCAATCGCCGCCATAGTGATCGCCCGTGACGCTCGTCAGGGCGTAGGTCCTGCACAGGCCCGCGACGCGGCTCGCCGCTTCGCCAGTCGAGAACGGCGGGCGGATGTCGAGCAGCGCGTCGACGACGATGCGATCACGTGCTTTGTGCACAATGGCCGTCGCCCACGAGTCGCGACCGCTGCCGCCCGCAGGGTCGGTAAAGGCGTAGTAACGGCTCGACGCGCCCTCATGGTGAGCAGAGAAGGGCCGAATGGTGATGCCCACCGACACTGCGCGCGTGATCCAGCGCTCTTCGTAAGCGGCTGTCAGGTCCGTGCGGAACTCGCCGAGCCACTCGGCACGCGCGGCTTCGGGATCCTCCGCGAGCGCGCGGTCAATCGTGCTTTGCGGGATCGTGGGGTTGAAGGTGCGGGTGGGACCCGTGATGTAGAGCGCGGGGGACTTGTTGACGGCAAAGTGGCGCGTGTGCGCTTCGCCCACGACGCCAGTCTGCAGGTAGGGCGAAGAGATCACGGCGAGAATGCCGTCGAGCGTGGCGAGACCTGGCTTCACCGCGCGAATCAGCTCGCGGTCGGGCTCGGCGGAATCGTCCTGCGGCAGGAAGGAGGCTTCGTCCACCACGACGCAACTGAAGGTGCGTCCTCGCGTGCCGCGAAAGGTCGCGGTGTGCACTTCGAAGGTGGTTTGATGCTCGCCAAACTCCAGCACATCGGCAGTCGCACGGGTGAGCGCGGCTGACATCATGGGCGAGGCCCGGGCGCACTGATACGCGTAGCCAAACAACACGCCCGCTTGCTTGCGATCTACTGCGACGCAGGCAGCGACCGCCATCTCGCCAATAGCGAGCCGCGTGCGCCAATCTTCCACGCAGCACCACAGGGCTACCCGCGAGGCAAAAAGCGACTTGCCCGAACGGCGACCGAGGATCAGGTAGATTTCGCGTGTTGGATTAGATGAGAAGCGCGTGCGCCCTGTGATTCGCTTCGCGAGCGCTAGGTCCTCGCGTGACAACAGGTGCGCATCACCATCGATCAATCGCGCGCAGACGTGCAGTGCGCGGTAGGTAGGGTCGCCGAGTGCGCCAAGCGTTGGGTCAGTTAGGAAGTCGTAGAACTTCATTCGGGCGCCTCAGCCTCCGGCGTTGAGGCAGGCACGACTGAGCGCGCGGCGACGTAGTCACGCAGCGTCACGACTTTGCGCGCTCGACGTTCGAGGCCGAGGGTGGAGGCAAGGCGCACAAACGTCTGTAAGGTTGCGAGGTATCGAGCGAGGTCGACGTTCTCGCCCTTGGCAAGCCGTGCTTCCTCAGTAATCAGCAGTGCATCGAGGTGCGCGGTACGTTGGATCAGTCGCAGCTTCACGAAGGACAAGGGTGCGTCGCCCTGATCTGCCTTCATCTGCTCGATGGCGGCGAGCATGTGCCGCGCGTCACGGTATCGACGGTCAAGGCGAGCGAGTGCGCCCTCACTGTACTTGCGCGGCAGGTAATGCTGACGCTTCGATGTGACGCCTGATCCCTTGCCACCCATCATCGACCTCGCATCGGTTGTTGAGTCAACATGCACAATCTCGCAAACAAACATGAGATTCCCACCGCGCTTCAGCTCGTTACACGTGCCCTTCTCACTCTCAATGAGAGGGTACGGGCTCGCGGTGTTGGTCCCGAGATCGAGCGACCATTTCCATCTCTCTCCTGCGTCGCACGTAACCACTTCATCGCCTCCTGCGGATCGAACCTCACGTGCGCCCCAAGTCGCACGCACGGGCAGTCGAGTTCGCGCGCTGCCGCGCTCCACCAGCTCGCCGCCATGCCCGTCAGTCGCCCCAGCTCCTTCGCGCTGACGAGGAGTGGCGTCGCAGCGTCCGCAGGGGGCGGGGCAGGGGGCTCGACGTGCGGCCGCCGATGGGCCTCGTACACGTCGCGGGGCAGATCGAGCACGCCCAGCGCTCCTAAGGGAATGAGCACGCGCTCAGTCATGCGCTAGCACCCCCATAAACGCCGCGCGAGGGGCGCGCTGCGCCCGTTCTGAGCGGCGATCCTGCGTACGACGTGCACGCGCCCCGGATTGCAGGATTTCCCACCGTCGCACGCTCGCTTTACTGTCACGCTGACGCTTGTGCTGCGGGGATTGCGGGGATTGCGGGGATTTTTTAAGACTTCGCGAGCGAGAATCGCTGAAGATTCTTGACGCAGTAGGGCTGAAAACTCCCCGCGAACCCCGCGAACCCCGCGCGACGCGCTGTAAGCCCTTGATGCTGGGTTCCACGTCGTCCCTCACATCGGCGTGTGCGGTGGGAGAGGGGGCGGCGCACCCCCTTCAACGCGCCACAGTGCAGCCTTCGCGCGAGAGTCGAGGCCGCCGCGCACGAGACGCATCTCGCCGACGACCCGCCCAGCCACACTCTTGAGCCACCACCCCACCCGCTCCGCATTCAGGAGCACGGCGGTATCCGTCACCCTCGCGTCGGTCGCATCGCCAAGCAGCGAGCGCATGTTCGCCCACAGCCTCACGGTCTCGGGGTTCGCGATGCCCTCGGGAGGTATCGTGCTCGCGAAGTCCTTCACGATGAATCCGCCGCGCTGCCTGAAGGGTGCTTCCTGTTGCAGCTGCGCGAGCAACAACAGCACCTGAGCGAGGAGCTGCGTCTTCGTGTCCTGCGCCCCCGATTCCTTCACCGATTCGACAGGATCGCTGTGCCCGAGCCATATGAGCGGCGACGCAACCCACTTCAACCACTCTTCATAGCCGACGAGCCGCGACCCTCGATCCCCCGCGCCACTCGCGAGATACGCAGCGCACAGCGTGAACAGATCGCTGAGGATCGTGCTGCGCGCCGCTCGCACGTCCGCAAGCAACGTTGGTCGTTTGAAGCTACGCAGCGCTGGGTGCTCGATCTTCGGATCGATGCGAATGACGATCACCCGTCGCACGAGATCGGCACCGGGCGTAATGCCGACCCCAGTCATCATCACCAAACGACAGAAGTCCGCGAAGCGCTCCTCCGTCGTACCGAGCACACGAAGCCAAGCGCTGCGCTCACTGAGCACCTGTGCGAGCAGCGCACTGGTGACCTCTGTTCCGTCCGGGATGTTGTCGGGCAGTAGCACGTGACGACCGCCCATGAGCGCAGAGGCGAGCTGCTTGCGAAATTCCTCTCCGTTCTCGAAAGGCATCACAGGGGGCAATTGCCCGGTCGAAATGATCCCAGCGAGACACGCGAGCGTCGTCGCTCCCGCGCCATGATCGGGTTTCGTCACCATGAACCCCGGCGCGGTCGGGAGAGAGGAGCGCAGCGCTGCCGTCAACATCAGCGCGAGCGCGCGGTCCTGATCGTCATCCACGAAAGGAAATTCGTTGAGGTAGCTGAGCACTCGGTCCCGAGCCTGCTCCGCTGTCGCCTTGTCGAGCCTGCCGGGCAAGCGCACGTCCTGCGGGCACTCGACCCATGTCGAGCCATGCAGCCCGGCGATACTCACGAGCTGCTTGCCATCGAACAACGGGACCTGCGACACGCGCTCAAGCTGCGGCAGGCGCGCGAGGCGCGAAGGAGCTTCAGCGATGGCGCGCGCGATATCGGAGGGGCAATCCGCCCGCGCGGTGACGCTGTGGCCGCTCTTCACCGGGCGTTCAACTTGAAACTCGATGGCGCGGCTCAGGTCGACGCGCAAGGATGTCAGACTGATCGCCTCTAGTTCGAGGACGGGCACCTTCACGCTGCCAGGTCCGTCGCGCAGGACGATGTACGGGCGGACGAGCCTCTCGCCTCGGCCATATACGCGCAGCTCGTGCGCCTTCTCGATCAGTACGCCGAGGGTCTCGTCCACGGCCTCAGCAATGCCGCCTGCCTGATACGTGATGCGTGCGCTGCGTTCGGGACCTGTGTCGTTGACTCCCATCAGCTCGCAGAACAGGCGGGTGGCGGGACCCCCAAGGCTGTCCTCGAGCTTCTTGCGCCCCGGGACCGCCTTCGTGCGCTTCGGGTTGCTCCATGAGTCTGCAAGCTTTGCCACCCGCTCGACGCGCTCCTCGATCTTCGGGTCCTCGCGCACCGTCGCGACGATGCGAATGAAGTTTTCGACCCTCTTGGCCTTCCATCCGCCGCGAAGCAGCGTGCCTGCAACTCTGACGTTGAGGTCGTTGTGCGCGCCCTCGTCCCACCGTTTAGCAACGAGATACGCCGCCATCAGCCGATCGATTCGCAGCCGCAGTTCCTTGTGCTCGATCTCAGACGGCTCCCCGTCTCCACCTTCGGCCCAGTCGTAGCGCTCGCCGGTCGGATGCACGCTGCCGGGAAGCACGCTCTGTGTACCTTCGCCGAGCAGCTCAACGATGCGCGCCTTCTCGCCCTTTGGCGTGTCGGGGTCGTCGTAGCGTTTGGTTTCCCAGCCGCCTTTGCAGCGATACGCCCAGTGGCTCTCGGGATTGCTCTTGCGACCCCAGCACATACCTGTCTTGGGCAGGAAGTACGGCGCGAGAGCGCGGGCCAGCGGATGGTCTAGGTCAACATCGACTGCGCCGCTTGAACTAGGTCCCCATAGGCCGCCGACATTCTGTCGCGCCCCGTTGAAGTACTGCGGCGCGGTCTCGCTGGTAATTACTAGATGCGGCCAGCCCTCGATGACGCAGCCTTTCTCCTTGTAGGGGAGAGGAAGGGGACTGATGCCCCGCTCGATGTATGTGAGAGCGAGAGCAAGTGCCTTAACGGTGCTCACGTGCCGCAGCGCTCCCTTACGAGTTGCGCCCGCCGAAGAGTTCCTCCCGCCGTCGCTCGACGTGCTCACGTACCGCGGCGATATCGTTCTGGGTAAAGAGTCGCCGCCCGTCGGTGGAGCGCAGTGGGTGCAGGGTCCCGGCGTTCGCGAGGTTGCGCACTGTCGATTCGCTGACGCCTGTCGCCCGCGCGACGGCTGCGGTCGTGAGGGTGTGCTGTGACTTGTTCGCCATGAAAGGCCTCCGTGTGTTCGTTGCACGCTGTAGTTTGCGCGGCCTGCAACAGCGTGATTGCAGTGAGGCTTTTCGCTGGCTTTTTGTCGGGCTTTCGGGCTTCTGAGGCCGGGGTGTTATCATTTGCTGCACGTTGCAAATAGAGAATTCGTGATGCCCCGCTGGCCGTGTTCCACAACTGATGAGCGCAAGCAACTCAAGGCGAAGGCGCTCAAGCAGCTCAACGGCACGCTGATCCCCGGCGACCGCGTGCTCGCTGGGAAGTTGGAGTTCGTCGTGGAGGCGGAGAAGGCAACCGCGCTGTCCGAAAGGGCGATATATGCAGCGGTGAACACGATGAGCGCGCAGCCGTGGATGATGCACATCGACGGCCAGCCCGTGACGCTTGCCTCTAGCGCCGCGCATTGGCTCGCATCGCAGCGCCACGAAGAAGCGCAAGAGCACCGCTCGTTAATCGATTGGGCGACCTACGGCAAGCGCGGGGGTCGCCCGGTAAAGTAAGGATTGCACATGGATCTGAAGCAGTTCGTTTCCATCTCTCTTCAGCAGATCGTGGCCGGTGTGGCTGAGGCGCAGAAAGCCGATCATGGTGGCGAGGTCAATCCGACGATCTGGCGAACCGGGGACGCAGGGAAGCTCAAGATCGTGGAGTCAAACACCGGAAACTGGATTCATATGGTCGATTTCGACATTGCGGTGACCGTCGGGGAATCGACGGGAACGCAAGGGGGCATAGGACTGGTCGTCGGGCCGGTCGCTCTTGGCAGCAGAGGCCAGAGCAATGCTGAGACTTCGAGCGTTAGCCGTATCCGCTTTCAGGTTCCTGTTTCTTGGCCAACTCCCCCACCGAAGTCCGGGGCCTAAACGAGGCGGGATTTTTGAGCACGGCAAGGAGGCGGCAGTGGGGTACTCAAGAAGTCGCGCGACTCGCGAGCGCGGTTCGTGCGAGCGGGTAATCGACCATGACCGTCGATGAGATTATCGAAAGGTTCAAGAAGGAGCGCCTTCCACGGCTCAAGAAGAGGACGCAGGGGGATTACGGACGGCACTTCGTCCTTCTGAGCCGTGACTTCGGACAACGGCAGGCGAAGGACCTCACGTTGAAGGAACTGCAAGGATGGATGAACGTCGAGACGGGAAAGATTCAGCGAAACCGCCAAATGGCAGCCCTGTCGTCTCTCCTTGGTGCGGCGGTCAAGTGGGGTTGGCTTGACTCGAACGTCTGCAAGGAGGTTGAACGAAACAAGAGCAAAGCTCGCGAGAGGATAGTGACGGACAAAGAGTTCGCCCAGATGAAGACGTACGCTGGCAGACGGATGCCGATGGCAATGGACCTTTCACTGCTCGCCGGGCTGAAGCAGGGAGCGATACTTGAGCTCACATGGACGCAGATTGACCGTCAGGACAACGTTATCCGCATCCGGCACCATTTAACCGGCAGACAGATTCAGATCCCAATCACTCCCGAAATAGATGCGGTGCTCGCCAAGTGCAAGGAGCTTCCTGCCAAGAAGAAGAACCTCTACGTAATACCTAACCGTCAAGGTGATGCGTACACAAGCGAAGGGTTCCGCGCGATGTGGCAACGCGCGGTGAAACGCTACCTCAAGACCGGCAACGACCATTTTACGTTCGAAGACATCCGACAGACTTGGGCGCACAGGCAGACGCTGGAGAAACTAACGCCTACTGCGCGTCGCGGTGGCGCAGGTTTTGTTGATCAAGCTCGAATCGAAGAGCTGCGAGCGCTGCAGGGTAAGAAGCCGAATCCAACTCGCTTAACGCGATTGTGTGAAGAAATAAATGCTTGCTACAAGAACAACTCCCTACTGGCGGTGGCACTATTGGCACGTACAGTGATCAATCATGTTCCACCGGTTTTTGGCTTCAACACCTTTAGTGAAGTGGCAAACAACTACGGCGGTGACCCGAAGACCAACAAGTCATTCAAGCAGATTGCCCGACGTTTGGAGGAGGCGGCGCGGAGTATTGGGGATAAGATTGCGCACGAAACCATGCGACCGGTCGAGTCGCTGCCATCAGCGGCGCAAGTGGACTTCAGCCCCGAATTCGACGTGCTTCTCGAAGAAGTTGCGCGGTTGCTTCGCGAGCGAACGAGCCCTTAGGAGAGCTGAGGACTGACCCCACAAGCACGGGCGCCCGCCTCGCGTTAGGTAGCTATGAATGCCGGTGCAAACCAGCGTGAGATTTTTCGGGCACAAGCCCGGCGCTCCGACCGAGCTGCGGTGCAGCGGCTCGTCGAGCGGCTGCCCGGTCCCATTCAGAGCAGTCTCAGTAGCCGCCTGCGAGACGCCAGAGGTTT
The DNA here is from genome assembly GCA_027307325.1 of Gammaproteobacteria bacterium. Classification (GTDB taxonomy): domain Bacteria; phylum Pseudomonadota; class Gammaproteobacteria; order Steroidobacterales; family Steroidobacteraceae; genus 13-2-20CM-66-19. The sequence goes on from DAHUXE010000134.1 coordinate 15,137, forward strand.
TTTCGCCATGCAATACGACGCGGAGACCCGCCGTGGGTTCTGGATAGTCGCTGACGTTAAGATTGTGCTGGTGCTTACGATCACGGAGGTCGCCGATGAAGAGGAAGCCGCAGCCATTTGGATAGCCATCGAGGAGCAGGAAGCAGAAAGCGATCCAGACAAAATCATCGCCATCCTGGGGGCGAAGAAGGTCACTCGAAACTGACCGGCCCCCCTCGCCGACGAAGGTGACTGCGCACGTTTGTCGATTGTTTGTCGAGAGCTGCGTCAGGCTGCGTCTCTCGACGTAACGGGCACGCAACGTAACCTACGGAAAAGACAAGGGGCGTAACCCCGCGTCAAGCAGCGTCACGCCCCGGTCTGTCGGGGGTTATGAGCGTGTGCAACACTAGCGGCCACGCGCGGCGGAACGCGCGGATCTTCGGGGGATGCGGCCGTGGCGGGACTGTACTTCGAGGAGTTCGAACCGGGACAGCGCTTCGAGCATGCGGTGCGACGCACCGTAACCGAGGCCGACAACGTGCTCTTCAGCACGCTCACCATGAACCCGGCGGCCATCCATCTCGACGCCGAGTACGCGCGCGGGACGCCCTTCGGCGTGCCGCTGGTCAACAGCGTGTTCACGCTCGGGCTGCTGGTCGGGCTTTCGGTCTACGACACCACCTTCGGCACCACCATCGGCAACCTCGGGTTCGAGGAGGTGCGCTTCCCGAAGCCGGTGCTGCCGGGCGACACGCTGCGCGCGGCGACCACGGTAGTTTCCAAGCGCGAGAGCCAGTCGCGCCAGGATTCCGGCATCGTGGTGTTCGAGCATCGTGCCTTCAATCAACGCAACGAGGAGGTCGCTTCGTGCCGCCGCGCGGCACTCATGCTGAAGCGGCCGGCGTGAGCGCAGAGCGCGCGCCGGGCATGCTGCGCTCCTGGCTGTTCGTCCCTGGCGACAGCGAGCGCAAGCAGGCGAAGGCACTCGGCACCGCAGCCGACGCGCTGATTCTCGATCTCGAGGACTCGGTGGATCCTGCCCAGCTGCCGGCGGCGCGGGCACGGGTGCGGGAGCTGCTGCGCACGCAGCCGGCGGCAGCGGCGCCGCAGCTGTGGGTGCGGATCAATTCTCCGCCGAGCGGGATGTGGCGCGAGGACCTGGCGGCGCTGTTCGGCGCGGGCCGCGGACCGGCCGGGATCGTGCTGCCGAAGGTCTCGACGCCGGCGGAGATCGTCGAGGTGGCTGACCATCTCACGACACTCGAGCGGGAACGCGCCGTGGACGCCGGAGCGACGGAATTGCTCGTCATCTCGACCGAGACCCCGCGCGGACTGCTGTCGCTGCCCGGGTATCCGGCGGCCCTCGGCGCCGCGCGCGCGGCCGCGGTGCGGCTCACGGGGCTCACCTGGGGAGCGGAAGACCTGGGCGCGGCGCTCGGCGCGAGCGCCAGGCACGACGCCTCCGGGGCGCTGACCTTCACTTTCGCGCTGGCGCGCACCACCTGTCTGCTGGCCGCCGCAGCGCTCGGCGTGCAGGCGATCGACGGCGTTCATGTCGACTTTCGCGATGCGGCCGGCCTCGCACGCGCGCTGGCCGAGGCGCGCCGTGACGGCTTCTCCGGCAAGCTCGCCATTCACCCCGACCAGGTCGCGCCGATCAACGCGGCGTTTACTCCGACCGAGAAAGAGCGTCAGCACGCGCGGCGCGTAGTGGCGGCCTTCGCCGCGGCCGGCGGCGCCGGCGTCGCGAGCCTCGACGGACAGATGATCGACCGCCCGCATCTGCTGCAGGCACGCCGTGTACTCGGTAGCTCATTTGGCCCAAATCGCAGGAGGTGATTTGGGCGCACATTACTTCGATCTACGCCGGCGCACGGGCTTTCGCCGGCTGCGCAGCAGGGAGCGGCTCCGGTGAACGGCCTGGTTTCCGCCGGCAAGAGGAGCGACTCTTGCCCCATCAGCTACAAGTCTGACTGCGGCGGCTCGAGCTGCAGCAGGTCCTCCGGGGTGTCGAGGTCGAGCTCGGCGGCCGGCATTGGCACACGGACCACGCGATCGGCGCTGCGGCGCAGGATCGCGCGTGCGCCGCCGTCGCCGCGCAATGCCGCGAGCTCGGTGAAGGTGCTGCGGGGAAAGATCGCCGGCGCGCCGGTAGTTCCCGCATAGAGCGCCGCGACGATGCAGCGCGGACGCCGGCGCCAGGCGCCCGCGAGGCGCTTGAGGTCGTTGCTCGTGACCGCCGCCTGATCCGCGAGCACGAGCAGCACGCCGGCGCAGCTGGGCGGGAGGCGCGCCACTCCGGCGCGGATCGAGCTCGCGAGTCCCTCGCGCCACCGGCGGTTGACGATCACCGAGCCGGGCGAGTGCTTGAGGAGCGGCGCGAGCTCACCCGCGCCCGCGCCCAGCACGACGATGAGCGCGTTGCCCGCGACCTCCGCGGCGCGTGTCACCACGGTATGCAGCAGCGGGCGGCCGCCGATGCGCACGAGCTGCTTGGGCGAGCCGAAGCGGGTCGAGGCGCCCCCTGCCAGCACGATCGCGTACAGCCGGTCGCCGGCTCGGCCCACGGGTAGCTCGCCCATCGAACCCGCTCCTATCCCGGCCCGGGCATGACGCCGGCGGTGAGCGCGGCGCGGCAGCGCGCATAGAGCGCGCGCTCCCGGCAGATGGAATCGGCATCGATTCCACCGAACGTCCGCCAGTCCGCGACGCGCGGATTCCTGGCGAGCAGCGCTTCGACGGCGGCACGCCGGGCGTCCCAGGACCCGTTGATGAACTGCACGACGGCCTGCCAGTCTCCGAGTGCGCCTCCGTGCGCCGCGAGCCGCGCGAGCGCCTCGCGGCCGCCGCCGCTCGAGCCGAGGGCTGCGACGGCCGTGCGGCCCGCGTCCGCCGCGGGACGCAGCGCATAGAGCTCGCCAAGGCGCGCATCGCGCTCATCGAACCACCCGAGCACGCACCCGAGATACTCGGCGCACGCCCGGCACGAGGCTTCGAACGCCGCGGCGGCGGGGGCGGCCGCCGCGCCGCCGGGATGAGCCGCGGCGCCTTCCCGCGCGATCTCACGCACGCGGCTGCGCTCGGTGGCAAGCTGCGTACGCAGCAGCTCGATCTCGTGCACGGTCACCTCAAGGAGTTACATGATATATAGGGTGTAAGAACTTGATAAGACTATCTTATATTACCCAAGATCGTGCGATCGCCCAGCCCCGGCTCACGCAACCCCGGGGCGAGCGAGGAGCCACGATTATGCCAGCCTCGCGCTCGCCAACCGCAGTGCCGGGCACACCCGCCGAGCCGTTGCGTGTACCCGTACGCCTTCAGTAGAGTCCCTGAGCCTTTTGCATTCCGCCCCCAAGAATCCCAACGCGATGAGCAAAACCGATCCCTGGGTCGTGCACAAGTTCGGGGGGTCGAGCGTTGCCGACGCCGACTGCTTCCGCCGAGTGGCGGCCATCATCGCGGCGCTGCCGGCGACCCGGGTCGGCGTCGTGCTGTCCGCCTGCCGCGGCGTGACGGACGCGCTGCTGCGCCTGGTGGCGCTCGCCGAGCGGCAGGATGACGGATTCCGAGCAGAGGTTGCGGAGCTGCGGGCGCGCCACGGCGCGATCGCCGCCGAGCTGCTCGAGCCCGCCTCGGCCTGGAGCTATCTCGAGGGCTTCGATCGCGATTGCCGCGACCTGCTGGCGGTGCTGCACGCCGTCACCCTGACCCGGGCGGCAGCCCGCAACGTGACCGACCTCGTGGCCGGTTACGGGGAGCTCTGGTCGACACAGCTGTTCCAGCGCTTTCTCGCGGAGCGCGGCCGCCGCCCGGGTGCGGTGCAGTGGATCGACGCACGGCGGGTGGTGATCGTCGAATGGGGACCGCTGGGGCCTGGCATCCAGTGGGCCGAATCGCATGACAACCTCGCGGCGCTCGTGCCGCGGGACTTCCGCGGCACGCTCGTCATCACCGGCTTCATCGCCTCCGACAAGCGCGGCGTGCAGACCACGATCGGCCGCAACGGCAGCGATTTCTCGGCCTCGATCTTCGGCAAGCTGCTGGCCGCCGGGGAGATTCATATCTGGACCGACGTCGACGGCGTGCTGTCGGCCGATCCACGCCGCGTGCCCGATGCGCGGGTCATCGACTCGCTCTCCTACAACGAGGCGATGGAGCTCGCGTACTTCGGCGCCAAAGTGATCCATCCGCAGACCATGGCGCCCGCGGTCGGCGACGGCATCCCCGTGTGGATCCGTAACACCTTCGCGCCGGAGAAGCCCGGGACGCTCATCTGCGCACACCCGGTGTCGGCGCTGCCGGTCAAGGGAATCACCAGCATCGAGCGCGTCGCGCTCATCAATCTGGAAGGCACCGGGATGATCGGCGTGCCGGGCACCGCACACCGCCTGTTCGGGGCGCTGCGCGAGGAGCGCATCTCGGTCATCCTCATTTCGCAGGGGAGCTCGGAGCACTCGATCTGCTGCGCCCTGCCGCAGGAGCAGGCGGAACGCGCCGTGACGGTGCTGCGGCAGGCGTTCGCGCGCGAGCTCGCCGAAGGGCAGATTCAAAGCGTCGATATCGACCCGGACCTGGCGATTCTCGCCGTGGTGGGCGATGGCATGGCGGGTACGCCGGGCGTCGCCGCCAAGGTCTTCAACTCCCTCGGCGCCTCGGGTGTCAACGTGCGCGCCATCGCGCAGGGGGCCTCGGAGCGCAACATCTCGGTGGTAGTCGAAGGGCGCAACACCACGCGTGCGCTGCGGGCGGTACACGCGGGACTGTATCTCTCGCCGCACACGCTGTCGGTGGGCGTCATCGGGCCCGGCAGCGTCGGCCGGGCGTTCCTCGGGCAGCTCGCCTCGCAAAGCGAGCGGCTGCGCGGCGAGGCGCGTCTCGACCTGCGCCTGCGTGGCGTCATGGGCTCGCAGCGTATGCTGCTGGCGGAGCCGGCGCTGACGCCGGCCACCTGGCGCGAGGAGTACGAGCGCAGCAAGGTGCCCGCCGACGTCGAGCGTTTCGTCGAGCACGTGCGCGTCGACTACCTGCCGCACACGGTGCTGGTCGATTGCACGGCGAGCGCCGCGGTCGCCGCGCGCTACGCCGACTGGCTGGCGGCCGGCATCCACATCGTGACCCCGAACAAGCGCGCCAACAGCGGCGACCTGGCCTACTACCGGCGGCTGCGGGAAGCGCGCCGCGCCGGCGGCTCGCACTACCTGTACGAGGCGACCGTGGGCGCGGGGCTCCCGGTGGTGCACACCCTGCGCGACCTGTGCGAGACCGGCGACGAGGTGGCGAGCATCGAGGGCATACTCTCGGGCACGCTCGCCTATCTCTTCAACGTCTACGACGGCACCGCCAGCTTCTCCGACATCGTGCGCGATGCGCGCCAGCGCGGCTATACCGAGCCGGATCCGCGCGACGACCTGTCGGGGACCGACGTGGCGCGCAAGATCATCATCCTGGGCCGCGAGATGGGGCTCGGCCTCGAGCTCGGCGACGTGAAGATCGAGAGCCTGGTGCCGGCGGAGCTGCGCAGCGGCTCGATCGAGGAGTTCATGCAGCGGTTGCCGCGCTACGACGCGACGATGCGCGCCCGCCTCGACGCGGCGCGCGCGCGGCACCGTGCTGCGCTACCTCGGCCGCCTGACCGCGGCGGGGGAGGCGAGCGTCGGCCTCGCCGAGCTGCCCTCGAGCGATGCCTTCGCCAACATCGCGCTCACCGACAACGTGGTGCGCTTCGCGACGCGCCGCTACTGCGAGAACCCGCTCATCGTGCAGGGGCCCGGCGCGGGACCGGAGGTGACTGCGGGCGGAGTGTTCGCGGACCTGCTGCGTCTCGCGGCGTACCTGGGGGCACGCCTGTGAGCGCGCCGGAACGCGCCACCGCCTTTGCTCCGGCTTCGGTCGGCAACGTCGCGATCGGCTTCGACATCCTCGGCTTCGCGGTGGATGCGCTCGGCGACCGCGTGAGCGTCGCGCGCCGCGGCACGCCCGGCATCGAGATCGGCGCGGTGCGCGGCGTTGCCGGGAAGCTGCCGCAGGAGCCGCGCGACAACACCGCCGGGCGCGCGCTGCTCGCGCTCGAGGAGACGGTACGGCCGGGCTTCGGGTTCATCGTGGAGATCGACAAGGGCATCCCGCTCGGCTCCGGGCTCGGGGGCTCGGCGGCCTCCGCGGTGGCCGCGGTAGTGGCGGCGAACGCCCTGCTGCCCACACCCTGCAGCCGCGAGCAGCTGCTGAAGTTCGCGATGGCGGGCGAGGCGGTCGCGAGCGGGTCGCTGCACGTCGACAACATCGCACCCTCGCTCTACGGCGGCCTGGTTCTCACGGTCGGCATCGATGAGCCGCGCGTCAAGCAGATTCCCGTACCCGCCGGCATCCGCGCCATCATCGTCCACCCGCACATGTTCCTCGCCACCGCCGAGGCGCGCGCGATACTGAAGCGCAGCGTCGAGCTCTCGGACTTCGTATGGCAGACGGCGAATCTCGCCGGCTTCATCTCCGGGTGCTACACGGACGATCTCGACATGATCCGCGCCTCCCTGGAGGACGTGGTCATCGAGCCGCAGCGCCAGGCGCTGATCCCGGGCTTCCAGGAGGTACGCCGCGCCGCGATGCGCGCCGGGGCGCTCGGATGCTCGATCTCGGGCGCCGGCCCCGCGATCTTCGCCTGGGCGCTCGAGACGAGCGCCGCCGCCGTGCTCGAGGCCATGCGCGGGGAGTTTGCGAACCGCGGCCTGCCGAGCGACGGCTGGATCGTCGACATGCGCGGCGCGGGCGCCCGGGTGATCGCATGAGCGCACGGGCCGCGCAGCCGTGAGCGAGGCATTCGCCTTTACCAGCTCACGCGATGCGAGCGTCCGGGTGGGTTTCAGCGCCGCGCTCCTGCAGGGGCTCGCGCCGGACGGCGGGCTGTACGTGCCGGCGGGCTGGCCGCAGCTCTCGCCCGGGGATTTTACCGACGCCGCGACCATCGCCGAGGTGGCGCAGCCGCTGCTCGCGCCGTTTCTCGCGGGCGACCGGCTCGCTGGCGAGCTGGCGGCGCTGGCGCACGAGGCCTTCGCCTTTCCGGCGCCGCTCGTGCCGCTGCAAGCGGACGGGCATCTCTCGGTGCTCGAGCTCTTTCACGGCCCGACCGCTGCCTTCAAGGACTTCGGCGCGCGCTTTCTCGCGGCCTGCTTCACCCGCCTGCGCGGCGCGGACCCGCGGACGCTCACGATTCTCGTCGCCACCTCCGGGGATACCGGCGGCGCGGTCGCGGCCGCCTTTCACCTCCGGCCCGGGATCGAAGTCGCGGTGCTCTTTCCCAGAGGCCTCGTGTCGCCGACCCAGGAGCGTCAGCTCACCTGCTGGGGCGACAACGTGCGCTCGCTCGCGGTGCGCGGCACGTTCGACGACTGCCAGCGCCTCGTAAAGGAAGCGTTCCTCGACCCGGAGCTGCGCGCGCGCGGCGCACTCTCATCCGCCAACAGCATCAACCTCGGACGCCTGCTGCCGCAGGCGGTCTACTACGCGGCCACGAGTCTCGCCGTCTGGCGGGCGCACGGCGAGCCCGCGTCCTTCGTCATTCCGAGCGGCAATCTCGGCAACTCGCTGGCCTGCCTCTGGGCGCGGCAGGCGGGGCTGCCGATCGGCGCGGTCCTGCTGGCACACAATGCCAATCGGGCCGTTCCCGATTACCTCGCCAGCGGGGAATGGCGCCCGCGGCCGAGTCTCGCGACGCTGGCATCCGCGATGGATGTCGGCAACCCGAGCAACATGGAGCGCCTGCGCTCGCTCTATCCCGGGCTCGAGCAGTTACGGGCGGCGGTGAGCGCCGTCAGCATCGGCGACGGGGAGATCCGCGAGCGCATCCGCGCCGGCTACCGTACCTACGGGCAGATCTGGTGCCCGCATACCGCGACTGCCGCGGAAGCCTGGGAGAGGCTACCCGCGGCGCAGCGGGCCCGTGGCCGCTGGGTACTGGTGTCCACGGCCCATCCGGCCAAGTTCCGCGAGATCGTCGAGCCTCTCATCGGACGCAGCGTGCCAGTGCCGGAAAGCCTCGCGCGGCTGTTTGCGCGACCGTCCCGGTGTGTTGAAATCGACCCTACGCTGGCGGCGCTGCGTGCGGCGCTCGAGGCGCAGGGGGGATCGTGGACGAGCTGAGCAGGGTACCGCCCGCCGCCTGGGCTGTGGGACTCGGGGCGGCGGCGCTGGTGTTGGCGCTGTGGTGGGCGTGGCGCTGGTACCGCCACTACCGCGCCCGCCGGGCGCTGCGCGCCGCGGTCACCGGCGGGGCCGCCGATCATCTGATCAACGCCCTGGTGCCGGACGGCATGGGGGGCGGCTTTCACGTCGATTTTCTGCTGCTCACCATGCGCGGGGTGATCGTGATCGACCTGCGCGACGTGCGCGGCAACATCTTCGGCGGCGATCAGATGGCCGAGTGGACCGTCATGGACGGCCCGCGGCGCTTCACCTTCACCAACCCGCAGAGCGCGCTCTACGACCGGATCGCCGCGGTGAAGGCCGTGGCGGGCGACGTACCGGTCGAAGGCCGGATCGTCTTCACGCGGCGCGCCAGGTTCCCCAAGGGCCTGCCGAAGTGGACGCTGATGGTCGATGCCCTGCGCGCGGAGTTTCCGCCCGTCGAGTACCAGTCGCACGCCGAGGCCACCGCCCCGCTGCACGCAGGCTGGCAGCGGCTCAAGGAAGCCGTGAAACCGAGCTTCATGGCCGACATGCGCTAGTCAGGACACGGTGCGGGCGTGGTCGGCGAGCACCAGCGACACGCAGGCGGTGAGCTTCTTCGCGTATTCGACGTGCAGAAACTCGTTCGGCCCGTGCGCGTTGGCCTGAGGCCCGAGAACCCCGGTGATGAAGAACTGCGTACGGGGAAAGCGCTCGCCCAGCATGCCCATGAACGGGATCGTGCCGCCACAGCCGAGGTGCACGGCGTCGCGGCCGTAGATCGCCTGGCTGGCGCGCGCGATCGACTGCTCGAGCCACGGCGCGAACGTCGGGGCGTTCCACCCGGTGTTGGCCGAGCCCGGCTCGAAGCGCACTTCGGCGCCATAGGGCGGGTCGCGCTCGAGTGCCTCGCGCACCGCCTGCGCCGCGCGCGGCGCATCGCAGGTCGGTGGAGTGCGCAGCGAGAGCTTCACGGTGAGCTGCGGCAGCAGCACGTTGCCCGCGGTGACCGTCGGCGGCAGGCCGTCCGCGCCGGTGACGGCCAGCGTGGCCCGCCAGGTGCTGTTGATGATGAGCTCGGCCGGATCGTTCGACACCGGCTGCACGCCGCGCACCCACGGGAGCTTCCCGGCGACCGAGTCGCCCAGCACCTTCGCCGCCATGACCGCCTGTACCCGGCGGTCGGCCGGCAGCGTCACGTGCAGATCATCGAGCAGCAGATCGCCGGTGACCGGATTCTCGATGCGCGCGAGCAGCTGCTCGAGAATCCGGAACGGGGTCGCGGCGATGCCGGTCGCCATCCCGGAATGTACGCCCTCGGTGAGCACCCGCACGCTGAGGGTGCCGACCAGGTTGCCGCGCAGTGAGGTCGTGCACCAGAGCTGATCGTAGTTGCCGCACTCGGCATCGAGACACACGACGAGCGAAGGCTCCCCGAGGCGTTCACCGAGGGCCGCGAGATGCGCCGGCAGATCACCTGAGCCGCTCTCCTCGCAGGCCTCGATCAGCACGACGCAGCGCGGCAGCCGCACCTTGAGCTCCTTGAGCGCGGCGATGGCCGTGAGGGAGCTGAACACCGCGTAGCCGTCGTCGGCGGCGCCCCGTCCGTAGAGCTTGCCGTCACGGATGACGGGTTCCCAGGGGCCAAGGCCCGGCAGCCAACCGGTAAACTCGGGCTGCTTGTCGAGGTGGCCATAGAGGAGGGCGCACCCGGGAAGCTCGCCGGGCACGTCGATCAGCAGCAGCGGCGTGCGGCCCGGGAGGCGGCGCACCTCGACCCGCATCCCCGGCAGGGGCTGCAGCCGGCACCACTCGGCCATGAGCTGCACGGCGGCCTCCATGTGGCCGTGACTCTCCCACTGCGGGTCGAAATCCGGCGACTTGTTGGGGATGCGCACGTAAGCAACCAGACGCTCGATGATCGACTCGTCCCAGACGTTGCCGACGAAGGCGCTGAGTCTCTTGAGATCCATGGGCTACGTTCCTCTGATTGTATTCAGTAACTTAGAGACTATTAATAAAGTAATGTATCGATAGCCTCACGCGCCCCCGGCAGCCGGAACAGCGCGCGCGCCCCCGCGGTGCTCGAGCGCGCGAGCGCATCCGGCGGCTCCCCGCGCGCACGTGCCACCACCGCGGCGATGTGCGCAAGATACGCCGGCTCGTTGCGGCGCGAGGCGGGCCGGGGCTGCAGATCCCGCGGCAGAAGATACGGTCCGTCCGTCTCGAGCAGCAGCCTTCCGGCGGGAATGGCGCGCATGAGCGGTGCGAGGTGCGACCCGCGGCGCTCGTCGCTGATCCAGCCGGTGATGCCGATGGCGAGCCCCAGCGCGAGGTAGGCATCGAGCTCCGCGGCGCCGCCGGTGAAGCAATGCGCCACACCCGCGTGCCGGGCGCCGTGCTCGCGCAGAATCGCGATGAAGTCCGCGTGCGCATCGCGCTGATGCAGGAACACGGGCTTGCCGAGCAGGGCGGCCAGCTCGAGCTGGCGGTGGAAGGCCTGCCGCTGCGCCGCGCGCGGGGAGAAATCGCGGAAATAGTCGAGGCCGCATTCACCGACCGCCGCCACTTCTGGAGCGCGCGCCAGCGCGGCGAGCTCCTCGAAGCGCGCCGGGCTGAGCTCGCCCGCATGATGGGGGTGCACGCCCGCCGTGGCAAACAGCGTTCCGGGATGCTGCCGCGCGAGCGCGATGGCGCCGGCGGTGCCGGCGAGCGTCGCACCGGTGACCAGCATCTGCACCACACCTGCCGCGCGCGCGCGCGCCAGCACCGCGTCGCGGTCTGCGTCGTAGCTGTCGTGGCCGAGGTTGATGCCGATGTCGATGAGCGCGGCGGGCGGTGCGTCCGAGGGGGCGGGTGGCGGCGCGGCTGTGCTATGGTTTTGCATGCGCGCGAATATTCTACTGCCCGCGGCCGCGGTGCTCCTGGCGGTGAGCGGGGTGGCGTCCGGCGCGCATACCTCCTGGCGCGACATCGAGAGCCGCATTCAGTACGGCTATTACACCGAGGACGCCGCGGCGCTGCGGAGTCTGCGCGGTCTGATCGCCGCCGACGAGTCCCGCGACCGGCTGCACGGCTATTACGCGGCGCTGCTCGCCTGGCGGGAGGCGCAGCTCGCCGCACAGGCGGGGCCTGCGTCCCGGGGCGCCGCGGCGGGCGATCTCGCGCAACGCTGCGTCAGCGAGGCAGACAAGATGCTGGAGGCGGATGCAGCCTTTGCCGACGTCCTGGCGCTGCGTGCGGCGTGCCTCGCCACACCGCTCGGTCGGGCGGGTGCGAGCCTTGCCGCGCACCGCGCGCGCCGCGACATCGAGCGCGCGCTCAAGGCCTCGCCCCACGATCCGCGCGTACTGCTGGTCGACGCGATGAGCGACTATCAGCTCGCGCCGCCGGAGGGCAACAAGGAACGGGCGCTGGCGAAGCTGCGGCTGGCAGTCGCGGCCTTCGAGGCCGAGCGCGCCGGCCTCGAGCGGTTGCCGGGCTGGGGTGCCGCGGAATCCTATCTGTACCTCGCGCAGGACTTGCTCGACCACGCCGATCCGGTCGGGGCGCGGGACGCACTCGAGCATGCGCTGCTGATCGCGCCCGAGTTCGCGCAGGCGCGGCGGCTGATGGCCCGCATCGTCAGCGGCTGAAGCGGCGCGCTTAGGTTCCCCGGCTGACATTTGTCAACCAGCCGCGCTGCGCTCCGCCACAGGTCGGCGCATCCGCAGCACTGTATGGCTCGCGGCGGTGCAGCGGCACGGCGGCTGATGCTATCGTTGCGCGCCTGCGTGCCGGGACGGGAAGGGAATGAGCGCGGAACCTGACAAGAAGGCGCTGTTGGGGCAGCTGCGGATCGACCGCGGCACGGAGCCGGCCGGGCTCACGGCCGGGCGGCGTGCCTGGATGATCGGCGGCGTGGTCGCGCTCATCGTGCTCCTCGGCGGCGGGGCGTGGCTGGCGCTGTCGACGCGCGGCGCCCTGCCGGTGCACACGGCTCTCGCCCAGTCGCTGGGCGGCGGCGGCGCCGGCGCCTCGGTGCTCGCCGCCACCGGTTACGTCACCGCACGGCGCGAGGCGACGGTGTCGGCGCAAATCACCGGCAAGGTGACCGCCGTGCTGTTCGATGAAGGCGACCACGTGAGCGCCAGTCAGGTGATCGCGCGCCTCGACGACACGGCGCAGAAGGCGGCGCTGGCGCAGGCACAGGCGGAGTTTCAGTCGACGCAGGCGGTGCTGCGGCAGGACCAGGCGCAGCTCGCCCAGTACCTGCGCGACGTGGCGCGCAACGAGGATCTGGTGAAGCGCAACCTGGTCTCGCAGCAGGCCGTCGAGCAGTCCCGCACGCAGGTGGACACCCAGACCGCGCTGGTGCAGTCGCAACGCGAGCAGATCGAGCTGGCGGCGGCCAACGTGAGCGCCGCGCGGGTGCAGCTCGACTACTGCACGGTGCGCGCACCGTTCAGCGGCGTCGTGATCGCCAAGGCGGCACAGGTCGGAGAGATCGTCTCGCCGCTGTCGGCCGGCGGCGGCTTCACGCGTACCGGCATAGGCACGCTGGTCGACATGGACTCCCTCGAGATCGAGGTCGACGTCAACGAGGCTTACATCAACCGCGTGGAGCCCGGCCAGCCGGTCGAATCGGTGCTCAACGCCTACCCGGACTGGCGTATTCCCTCGCACGTGATCGCGATCATTCCGACCGCCGACCGCTCCAAGGCGACGGTCAAGGTGCGCATCGGCTTCGACCTGCGGGACACGCGCATCGTGCCGGACATGGGCGTGCGTGTGTCGTTCGAGGAAAAGACCCGGCCGGGCGAGGCCGCGCAGCGGCGGCCGCGCGGTGTGCAGCTGCCGGCCGGGGCGCTGCGCAAGGACGGCAGCGACGACGTCGTCTACGTGCTGAAGGAGGGGCGCGCACAGCGCCGCGCCGTGACCCTCGGCGCGGGCAGCGGCGACGCGCGCCAGGTGCTCGCGGGCGTGAGTCCCGGCGAGAGCGTCATCGTCGACGCGCCGGCCGGCATCAAGGACGGCGCGGCGGTCACCGAGACCAAACAGTGAGTGAGAGGAACAGCTATGTCAGAGCCCATGGTCAAGGTACACAACGTCACCAAGGTCTACGAGCGTGGCAAGCAGAAGATCGAGGTGCTGCATGGGCTCACGCTCGAGATACCCAAGGGCGACTTCGTCGCGCTCATGGGCCCCTCGGGCTCGGGCAAGACTACGCTGCTCAATCTCATCGGCGGCCTCGACAAGCCGACCTCGGGCGAGATCACCGTGGGCGGCAATCGCATCGATCAGCTCGGTAGCGGCCAGCTCGCCAACTGGCGCGCCCACAACGTCGGCTTCGTGTTCCAGTTCTACAACCTCATGCCGGTGCTGACCGCCGAGGGCAACGTCGAGCTGCCGCTGCTGCTCACCAGGCTGTCGGCCGCCCAGCGCCGCAAGAACGTCGCCGTGGCGCTCGAGGTGGTGGGCCTCGGGGACCGCGCCAAGCACAAGCCGCGCGAGCTGTCCGGCGGCCAGGAACAGCGCGTCGCGATCGCGCGCGCGCTGGTCTCCGACCCGCAGCTGCTGGTGTGCGACGAGCCGACCGGCGACCTCGACCGCAAGACGGCCGACGAGATCCTGGGACTCCTGCAGGTGCTCAACCGCGAGCACGGCAAGACCATCGTGATCGTCACGCACGATCCCAAGGCCGCGGAGTTCGCGCGCCGCACGCTGCATCTCGAGAAGGGCCAGCTGCTCGAGCAGGCGGCCTAGTTCATCGGGCAAAATCTCAGCAAGCGATCTTGCCGGACATCAGCTGCGTTTCCGCCGGCAAAACGCGTGGGTTTTGCCGGCTGCGCAGGAGGACCAGAGTTACATGACCCGCACCGGCTTCGTCGTCGCAAATCTCTTCCGCAAGCGCACGCGCACGATCCTGACGCTGCTGTCGGTGATCATGGCGTTCCTGCTGTTCGGACTCCTGCAATCGGTCAACACGGTGTTCAGCTCCGGCGCCGACTTCGTGGGCGCGACGCGCCTGTTCGTTCAGGCGCGGGTGTCCTTCACCACGCCACTGCCGCGCAGCATGGTGCCGAAGCTCGAGGCGATCCCGGGAGTGGCGCGCGTGGCCTACCAGCAGTGGTTCGGCGGGGTATGGCAGACCAACACCCCGCTCATCATGTTTGCCCTCGACCCGCAGCGTTACCACGACGTCTATGCCGAATGGAAGATGCCGGAGGCGCAGTGGCAGGCTTTCGAGCAAACCCGCACGGGCCTCATCGTCGGGCGGCAGCTCGCCAATCAGCACGGCTGGAAGCTCGGCCAGAAGATTCCCATCTCCTCGAACATCTGGCCGCAGAAGAACGGCAGCAAGGCGTGGGAGTTCGACCTGGTCGGAATCTTCGACGGCAAGGACGAGGACTGGCAGAAGCGCACCAACCTGGCCTTCATCCAGCAGGACTACTTCGACGAGGCCAACCAGTTCGGCCTCAAGGGGCGCACCAACTTCTTTATCCTTAAGCTCGCCCCGGGCGCCGACGCGCAAGCCGTCAGCAAGACCGTCGACGCCATGTTCGAGAACTCCCCCGACGAGACCAAGACGCAGACGGAGAAGGATTTCAACATCAGCTTCGTCAAGCAGATCGGCGACATCGGCCTGATCGTGCGCTGGATCCTGTTCGCGGTGTTCTTCACGCTGCTGCTGGTCGTCGGCAACACCATGGCGCAGAGCGTACGCGAGCGCATCCCCGAGCTTGCCGTGCTGAAGACGCTTGGCTTTTCCGACGGCAGCGTATTCGGCTTCGTGCTCGCCGAGGCGTTCGCCCTGGTGCTCGCTGGCGGCCTGATCGGCCTGGCACTCGCCTCACTCGCCGGCGCGATGGTGGAGAAGGCCACCGGAGGACAGTTTCTGCTGCGGCTCGACGCCTCGGTTTGGCTCCTCGGGGTGCTGGCGATCGTGCTGATGAGCCTGGCCGTCGGCCTGTTGCCGGGGTTGCGCGCACGGCGGCTCGAGATCGTGGACGCACTGGCCGGCCGCTGACAAGGAGACCCGACCGTGTTGCGACAGGCATTTGCCATTACCGGCCTCAGCGTCCGCAGCATCCCGGAGCGCTGGGCGCCTTCGCTCGTCATCGTCATCGGGCTGGCCGGTGTCGTGGCGGTGTTCACGGCGCTGCTTGCCATGGCCGCAGGCTTCGAGAGCACGCTCAGGGCCACCGGCCGGCACGACGTGGCGATCATCCTGCGCGGCGGGTCGGACGCCGAGCTCAATTCCGCCTTCGACCGGGACTCCACCGATCTCATCAAGCAGGAACCGGGCATCCGCCCCGGGGCGGACGGCAAGCCGCTCGCCGCGGCCGAGCTCATGGTGATCGCGGAGCTGGTGCGCAGGGACGACGTGAAGAGCGGGGCGAACGTCACGCTGCGCGGCGTGGAGCCCGCGGCTTTCATCCTGCGCCCGCAGCTGAAGATCATAGCCGGCCGTAATTTCACCCCCGGCCTGCGCGAGATCATCGTAGGGCGTGGTGTGCTCTTGCAGTTTCAGGGCGCGAACATCGGCCAGATCGTGCGCATGCGCGGCTCGGAATGGACGGTCGTCGGGGAGTTCGCCTCTGGTGACTCTCATGAGAGTGAGATGTGGACCGACATCAACGTCGCCCGCTCGACCTTCGGGCGCCTCGGGGCGAGCTCGGTGCTCGCGGCTCTCGACGGGGCCGACGGCCTCGAGCGGCTGAAGGCGGCGGTGGCGGCGGAGCCGCGCCTGTCGCTCGACGTGCTGCGCGAGGACGATTACTTCAGCGCTCAGACCCGGCAGTTCCGCGCGACCATCGGGGTGCTGGCCGGGGTCGTGACCGTGATCATGGGACTCGGCGCAGTATTCGCCGCGCTCAACAGCATGTATGCGGCGGTCGCCTCACGCGGCAAGGAGATCGCCACGCTCCGGGCACTGGGATTCGGCGGGTTCGCGGTGGTGGTGTCGGTGATGATCGAGGCGCTGCTGCTGGCGCTGGCCGGCGCGCTGCTCGGCGCGCTGATTGCCTATCTGCTCTTCAACAACCTGTCGGTGTCGACCCTGGGGCAGAGTTTCACCCAGGTGGTGTTCAGCTTCAAGGTGACGCCGGAGCTCGTGACCCGTGGCCTCGTCATCGCGCTCCTCATCGGCATGCTGGGAGGCTTCCTGCCGGCACTGCGCGGGGCGAGGCTGCCGGTGACTACGAGCCTGCGCGAGAGCTGAGGGCCGCGCACAGCGCGTGCACGTCCTGCTCGGGCTGATCCCAAGAGACGACGAAGCGCGCATCCCCGGCCGCTTCCGGACCCCAGTCGTAGAACTCGAACCCCGAGGAGCGCAGCGCCTGGCGGCGGGCGGCGCCGAGCCGCACGAACACCTCGTTCGCCTCGACCGGGTGCAGGAGCGCCGCAGCCGCGGCCGCACCGATGAGCTGCGCCAGGCGGTTGGTGCGCTCGGCATTGCGCCTCCAGACGCCCGACTCGAGATAGGCGAGCAGCTGCGCGGCGACGTAACGCGACTTCGACAGCAGGTGGCCGGCGCGCTTGCGCCGCAGCTCGAAGTCGCGCACCAGAGCCGGGTCGAAGAACACCACCGCCTCGGCGGCGAGCGCTCCGTTCTTGGTCGCACCGAATGACAGCACGTCGACCCCGGCGCGCCAGGTAACCTCGTCCGGAGCGCAGCCGAGGAAGGCGAGGGCGTTGGCGAAGCGCGCGCCGTCCATGTGCACTTTCAGCCCGTGGTGGTGCGCGAGCTCGCACAGGGCGGCGAGCTCCGCCGGGCGGTAGGCGGTGCCGAGCTCGGTCGCCTGGGTGAGCGAGAGCGCCGCGGGCTGGACGCTGTGAAGGTGGCGCGGATGGGCCGCGAGCGCCGCACCGACGGTCGCGGCGTCGAGACGCCCGTGAGCCCCCGCGAGCAGCTCGAGCTGTGCGCCGCCCGAGAAGAACCCGGGTGCGCCGCATTCGTCGACCGCGATGTGTGCCTCGTGGTGCGCGAAGATGGCGCCGTAAGGCGGGCTCAGGCACGCGAGCGCGAGCGAGTTGGCGGCCGTCCCGGTGGTGACCGCGAAGGCGCGCACCGGCGTGCCGAAGTGCGCGCTCAGCGCTCCGTCGAGGCGCAGCGTCCACTCGTCGTCGCCGTAGGCGCGGGCCCGGCCGTGATTCACCTCCTGCAGGGCCGTCATGATCTCCGGGCAGGCGGTCGCGGTGTTGTCGCTGAAGAATCGCAAGACTTACGGCTCCCGTGCGCCTCTGAAGGGCTGGCGGCTCATTCGATGCGCCAGCGGAACGACCAGGCTCCCACGCCGAGGAACACCAGCGTCGTGGCGGCAAGATACAACAGGTTGGGGGCAATCTGCGCGAGCCCGGCGCCGTCCAGCATCACGGCGCGCGCCGCATCGAGCAGATGCGTGAGCGGAAACACGTGGGCGACCCACTGCACCCAGCGGGGCGAGCCTTCGAGCGAGAACCAGATCCCCGAAAGCAGCATCATGGGCCAGGTGAGGAGGTTCAAGAGCCCGCCGACCAGCTCCTCGCTGGAGAAGCGCGCCGCGATCGTGAGCCCGAGCGCGATCATGGACAAGGCGCCGGCCAGCGCGAGCAGCAGCAGCAGTGGCACACTGCCGGCGGAGTGGAAGCCGATGATGGTGCCGATGCCGGCGTAGAGCACCACCGTGACGAAGAGGATGAGGGTGAGGCGCGAGAGTACCTGCGCGCAGAGAAACTCGAAGGCGGTGAGCGGCGTCGCGTGCAGCCGCTTGAGGAAACCGCTCTTGCGATAGCGCAGCACCACGTAGCCGACCCCGAACAGGCAGCTGAACATCATGTTCATGCCGAGGATCCCCGGGAACAGCCAGTCGATGTAGCGCAGCGCGGCGCCGGTGACCGGCTCACGGTGCGCGGCCGGTTCGGCGGCAAGCAGCAGCTTCTCGACCACGTAGCCCTTCGGGGAATCGGTATTGACCCAGTAGCGGGTGCCGGCGCCGAAATCGACGAGCAGGTCGATCTGCTGGTGGGTGAGCTTGTGCAGCGCCGCCGCCTGCTCCGGCAGGGGCACGAACTGCACGTAGCGCTCGGCGAGGAAGGGATGCGCACGGGCGTCGGCGGATGCGCCCAGCAGCCCGACCTTGAACAGCGGGCGCTGCGGGCCGCCGAACACGAAGCCCATGCCGATCACCAGCATGATCGGCAGCAGCAGCGTGAAGAGCAGCGTGCCGCGGTCGCGCACGAACTCGAGGTTGCGCGCATGAAACACCGACAGCAGCCGGCGCATCACGGCCGCAGCTCCTTGCCGGTGAGCTCGAGGAACAGATCCTCGAGATTGGGCGGGCGGATGCGCAGGTTCGTGAGCGGCACCTGCGCCGCGAGCAGCGTGCGCAGCGTCCCCTCGAGGTCGTCGGTGGTGATCTCGACGCGGTCGCTCGCGTCCATGAGCCGCAGCGGCAGGCTGCGGGCGGCCGGCGGAAAATCCTGGCGCGGCAGCTCCAGCAGCACGTCGGCGAAATGCTCGCGCAGCAGCCGTCGCGGCGCGCCCTGGGCGACGATCCGGCCGCGGTCCATGATGGCGATCTCATCACACAGGAGCTCCGCTTCCTCCATGTAGTGGGTCGTCAGGATAATGGTCTTGCGGCGCGCCTTGATGGACTCGACCAGCTGCCAGAAATTGCGCCGCGCCTGCGGATCGAGCCCGGTGGTCGGCTCGTCGAGGAACAGCACCGCCGGGTCGTTCACCAGGGCGATGGCGAGCAACAGCCGCTGCTGCTGCCCGCCGGAGAGCTTGCGTGCATCGCGGCCGGCGAGCGTCTCGAGCGCACAGATGCGGATCACCTCCTCGACCTCGAGACCGCGGGTGTAGAGGCCGCGAAACAGGGCGATGCACTGGCGCACGGTGAGGAAATCCTGCAGCGCGGTCTTCTGGAAGAGGATGCCGGCTTCTTCGCGAAAGCGCGGTCCGAGGGGCTCGCCGCGGTAGCGGACCTCGCCGGAGGTGGGCGTCAGGATCCCCTCCATGATCTCGACCGTCGTGGTCTTGCCGGCACCGTTGGGACCCAGGAGCCCGAAGCAGATTCCC
Organism: Gammaproteobacteria bacterium; assembly: GCA_027307325.1. Taxonomy (GTDB): domain Bacteria; phylum Pseudomonadota; class Gammaproteobacteria; order Steroidobacterales; family Steroidobacteraceae; genus 13-2-20CM-66-19. Next base: position 34,323 of record DAHUXE010000134.1, read on the forward strand.
TCGGGCACGTGGAAGCTGACGCCGTCCACCGCCACGGCGGCGGGGTAGTGCTTGACGAGACTCGAGACCTCGAGCAGAGGGAGTGCGCTCACGGTCGCGCGATCCTAGCGGATCGGGGCAGGGACGTCTCCGGGCGGTGTGTCGCCGGGCCTCGACGTGTACCATCGGCCGCATGACAACCCGCCAGTACGAAAAATCCGAGCGCGTCGACCTCGCCGACGAGGCCGTGCACTGGGATCTCGGCAGCTCGCTCTCCTATGGTGAATACCTGCACCTCGACAAGCTGCTGAGCGCGCAGCACCCGCTGACTGGCGAGCACAACGAGATGCTGTTCATCATCGTGCACCAGGTATCGGAGCTGTGGATGCGCCTCATGCTGCACGAGCTGACCGCCTCGCTGGAATGCGTACGGCGCGACAATCTCGATCCGGCGCTGAAGATGCTGGCGCGCATCTCGCGCTCGCAGAACCAGCTGATCTCGGTGTGGGACGTGCTCTCGACGATGACGCCGTTCGAGTACACGGCGTTCCGCAACGCACTGGGGCGCTCCTCCGGCTTCCAGTCGGTGCAGTACCGCATGCTGGAATTCCTGTTCGGCAACAAAAACGCCGAGATGCTCGCCGTGCACAAGCGCGACCCGCAGGCCTATGCGGCACTCGAGCGTGCGCTCGCCGAGCCCTCGCTCTACGACGAGGTGCTGCGGCTCCTCAGCCGCCGCGGCTACGGGATCCCGGAGGACTACCTGTCACGGGATTTCCGCGAGCCCTACGTCGCCAGCAAGCAGGTCGCGGGCGCGTGGCTCGGGGTCTATCACAACACCGGCAAGGACTGGGATCTCTACGAGCTGGCCGAGCGGCTGGTGGACCTCGACCACAACTTCCAGCTGTGGCGCGCCCATCACCTGAAGACGGTGGAGCGCATCATCGGCTACAAGCCCGGCACCGGCGGCACCGGCGGCGTGTCTTACCTCGCCAAGGCGCTCGAGCTCAAGTTCTTTCCGGAGCTGTGGCAGATCCGGACCTCGATGTAGTCCTTTGAATTGCCGGCTACGGGACTGTCGGTCGTACCGCCAATACCAGTATCGCGATAGCCGCCAGGAGCAGCAACCCGAAGCCGACGACCGCCGGCACAAGCCACTGTCGGCCAGAAGCTTCGATCTGTGTCAGCGACACTTCATCGGCGGGCGCGGTGAAACTCACTAACCCTCGCTTGTAAGCGCGCCACAAGAGCGCGTACGGCACTCCCACCACGAGCAGATAGATCCCGACGCATGACGAGACGCTGCCGAGCAGATGCTGCGCCGGTCTGTCGAACGATGCGTAGGCGAACCATGACGCGCAACTCTGCGAGACCACTATCCCGAACACCAGGACGTACAGGTGCGCAAAATAGAACATCTTCAGGAAGGACTTGATCTTGCGTTCCTCGACCGGGCTCACGAGGTAGCCTCGTTTGCGGGGGTCGCCGGAAAAGACGACGACTCGCCCGGATTGGGTATCCCGGAACGAGCGATTCACCATTGCGTCGATGAGACCCACGATGACTAGCTCCTGCGTGGCGGGCACGTACCCGGCCTTGCGTGGCAGTGTGGCCCGTGGGTAGTCACACCGGGCTAACCACACGTGCCTCCCACTAAGCCCCTCTTGAGCTCGGGATTCGGTGGATCACCGAGCCGATTCCTCTCGAGTCTCATCCCGGATCATAAACCGGCGCTGGCTGCCAGCGAGGCCCGGAGCGCGCGTGCGTTCATTCACGCAGGCGAATGTCCCCTTCGTTCTGCGGCCGGCGTCCGCGCTTTCCGGCGTAGGAGGCCCGAATACGCGCAAGGTCCTGCGTCGGGTCTCCCGTAAGGCGCAGGTACGTCTCGATGCCTACGGTCCTGGTCGCGTAGTCGATGTAACCCAGGCCGAGACACAGGCCGCCGGCAAGTGCGACCCGATAGAAGCCGGATTTCCAGTGATTCGTGTGGGCGCGGGTGCCCTCGGGAGCCACGCCCAGCCACATCGATTCTGTCCTGGCAAATTCCGCGAGTAATGTGTCCACGAACCCCGAGGGATCGCGTCGATTGACCGGGATGCCTCCCAGACGCAGCAACAGCCGCCGTACCGGCCAGCGAAACAGTGTGTCCTTGCCAAGCCAGCGCACCTGAAAGCCGGTGGCGATCTTATAGAGGATGCCGATGAAGAAGTCCCAATTCGAAGTGTGTGGATAGACAACGATGATCCCTTTGGGAGCAGGCGGAGGCACGAACACGAGGCGCCAGCCAAACAGCCGCAATAGCAGCCCCGAAACCCGCTGCGCAAACGTCATGCGAGGTTGCTGCCTTCCCGGCTCATAGCGCCGACGCAAGCGGCAGCCTCACGCCCCCCCCGCCAACAGGCCCTTGCCCGACTCCCCCAACGTGACGTTGATGGAATACCGAAGGGGTCGCATTGCGCGAGGGTAGCCGCGATGGGTCAGGCTGGCAAAGTTGGCGAACAGCGTCGCCTCGCGGCGGTGAGCAGCCGCCCCCTTCACGCGTGAAGGTGAAGGTCCCGTGCGGCATTTGATGCGTTTCCACTAACGCCGCCGGTCATGTGAAAATCGGTCCATATGAAGATCGCAAAGAAACACTCGAAGTCAAAGCCCAGAGATCGCCGCACTCTCTATCCCGCAATCAGGCCCTACCGCAAAGGGTTGCTGCGCGTATCGGAACTGCACGAAGTCTATTTCGAGGAAAGCGGCAATCGACACGGCAAGCCTGTGATCTTCCTGCATGGTGGACCCGGTGGGGGCACTGAAGCCAGGATGCGCCGCTTCTTCGATCCCCAACGCTACCGAATCGTCCTGTTTGACCAGCGTGGCTGCGGCAAGAGCCGACCCCATGCGAGCCTTGTCGACAACACCACCTGGCACCTGGTGGAAGACATCGAGCGCCTGCGTCAGCACCTGGGAATCGATCGCTGGTTAGTATTCGGCGGATCATGGGGCTCTACTCTGGCACTGGCCTACGCCGAGACTCATCCCCAAGCCGTAACAGAGCTCATCCTGCGCGGCATCTTCCTGCTGCGGCGCTGGGAAGTGGAATGGCTATACCAGAACCCATTTGGCACCGGCGCTCAGTTCCCGGAAGGATGGGAGGCCTTCATCAACCACATCCCGCCCGAGGAACGCGGCGACATGATCGGCGCCTACTACAAACGACTGACGAGCCCGGATCGCAAGGTCATGATTGCGGCCGCCAAGGTCTGGTCGGCCTGGGAAGGCTCCACCATCCACCTGCAACCCGACCCAGGGACGGTCGCCTCGTTCAAGAAGGCCGAATACGCCGCCGCGTTCGCCCGGATCGAGTGCCACTACTTCCTGAACAGAGGGTTCATGCGGTCGGACAACCAGCTGCTGGAGGACCTTGGGCGCATCCGCCACATCCCCGCAGTCATCGTCCACGGCCGCTACGACGTGCTCTGCCCAGCCAGGATTGCCTGGGAGCTGCACCGCTCCTGGCCGCGAGCCCGGCTGCGCATAGTCCCCGACGCCGGCCACTCCGCCTTCGAACCCGGCATCACGCACGAGCTGGTCGCCGCGACCGATCGCTTCGCCAGGAAGCCAGCCCGCCGCCGCCGCAGCTTGCGCGCTAAGGCTTAACGGACACTCACCCATTTAGCGCGTCATATAAGAACCGAAGCGACTCGAGCAAAAATGATGAATCGTCTGCTGCGCTGGTCGGGCCTGGCGTTGGGAACCGTGGTTGCGCTGGCAATCATCGCCTTCGGGGTCGTGTACATGCTGTCCGAGCGCATTCTCGGGCGCACGTACGAGGTGCCCATCGTGGCCGTCTCGATTCCGACCGATCCGGCTGCCATTCTCGAGGGCCGTCGGCTGGCTACTGTCCACGGGTGTTTCGCAGATTGCCACGGGAAGCAGGGGGAGGGCCGCGTCATGTTCGACCGGCCGATGATCGCCCGCATCGTCGCTCCCAATCTGACCACCGCGGTCCGCAGATACACCGATGCACAGCTCGCGACCATCATCCGGCAGGGTGTGCGTCCGGGCGGGCGCAGTGTGCTGGTGATGCCTTCGGAGGCGTTTGTTGCGCTGACGGACGCAGATCTTGGGAAGATTCTCGCGTATTTGAAGAGTCTGCCGCAGATGGCAGGTCCGGGTCCGCTGGTCTCGCCGGGGCCGCTCGGACGCATTGGACTCGTGGCTGGCAAGTTCAAGATGGCGGCACAACTGATTGCCAAAGCCATTCCCCCTCCGGAGGCAACGACCGAAGAGGCGGCGTTCGGACGTTACCTGGCGCGAACTACCTGCGCCCCGTGCCATGCGAGCGACTTGCGCGGTGCTTCCAATCCGGACTTCACAAGTCCGAGTCTGCAGGTCGTGACCGCGTATTCGCAGGACGCGTTTACGCAGCTGCTGCGAACGGGCGTAGCACTCGGGGGAAGGAACCTTCGCACGATGAGTCCTTATGCGCGGACGAATCTCTCGCACCTCACGGATGCGGAGATAGCCGCCCTGTACGGCTATCTGCACGCGTTGCCTGACGCCGCGGGGCACTGAAGCATGGGGCGCAGGCACGAGCGCGTGTTTCGGACGGCACTGATCCCGGTCGTTTCCCTCCTCGTGGGACTGATAGGCGTCCTCCCGGCCCCCACCCTGGCCGATACGCCGGCCGACCTCGTGCTACTGCACGGGAAGATCCACACCCAGGACGCAGGCCGGAGCATCGCGCAGGCGCTCGCGGTGCGTGGCAACACGATCATCGCCGTAGGAGCCGATGAGTCGCTGAGCCGCCTCATCGGGACTCACACTCGCACCGTCGACCTGCGCGGCCGGGTCGTGCTCCCGGGCATCATCGACGCGCACGTCCATCCGGCCGAAAGTGCACAGGATCTCGACAAGTGCAGCATGCACGATGAATTGCTGCCACCCGCGGACATCAAGCGAAAAGTAGCCGAGTGCCTGAAGCAGGAGCCGGCGCGGCACACGCCATGGTTCGAGGTCGTCATGGTGAATGCCTCAGCCCTGACGCTCACGCGACAAGACCTCGATGAGATGTCCGCAGGGCGACCGCTTCTCCTGGAGAGCGGCGATGGGCACACTGCGTGGGCCAACTCGGCGGCGCTCCATGCGGCCGGCATCGGTGCGCGCACCAAGGACCCCACCGGCGGGCACATCGAGCGCGATGCGAACGGCCGTCCCACCGGCACGCTGCGCGATGTGGCCGCCGAGATCGTGTTCGCCGCGAAACCCGCGCCGAGCCTCGACTTCGAGGCCGGAATGCTCGACAGGGCGTTCCAGGCGATGCGGGCGACCGGCATTACGTCCGTGCAGGATGCGGATGCCGATGACCATCTCATGCAACTCTACAAGAGACTCTATGACGAGCATCGGCTCGACATGCGCGTCCGCGCCAGCTTCGGCTTGAAGCGTACCGACCGGTCGGCCAGGGCCCTGATCGGCGAGGCGCTCAAATTCCGCACGCGATGGGCTATCGATCCGGAGCATTTGCGCGCGGATGCGATCAAGATCTTCGCCGACGGGGTCATCGAGTACCCCGCGCACACGGCAGCGCTCCTCGAGCCCTACCTGGATGCGGCGGGCCGCCCGACGGAGGACCGTGGTCCCACTTACTATCCGCAGGAGCACTTGAACAGCATCGTCGCGGCGGCGGATGCCGCCGGCTTCACGGTCCATGTTCACGCGATCGGCAATCGCGCCGTGCGCTCCGCGCTCGATGCCTTCGCCTATTCCCGACAGCGCAACGGAGCGCGCGACAACCGCGATCAGATCGCACATCTGGAGCTCGTTGACCCGCAGGACGTCCCGCGCTTCAGGGCGCTCGGCGTGATCGCCAATTTCCAGCTCCTATGGGCCGAGCGCGACCCCTACATCGTCGCTGCCACGCTTGCCTATCTCGGGGCCGAGCGCTCGCGTCACCTCTATCCGGCGCGCTCGCTTCTCGATGCGGGCGCATTGATCGCGGGTGGGAGCGACTGGGGCGTCAGCAGCTTCGATGCCTTCGAGGCGATGGAGCACGCTATCACCCGCTGCAAGGCGCGCGGCGGCGAGCCGCTCCTGCCCGAGCAGAGCATTCCGCTGCAGGTGATCCTCGATGCATACACGGTCAATGCCGCCTACGCGCTCAAGCAGGAGCGCTTCACCGGGAGCCTGGAGAGCGGCAAGCGCGCCGACTTCATCGTGATCGATCGGGACATCTTCGCGATCGACCCGTTCGCGCTGCATGAAACGCGCGTTGACTCGACGTATCTCGACGGACGCGAGGTGTATGCCGCACCGCGCTGACCGGGGTGGAGGCAGAGCAGGGCGGGAGCGGCACATGCCGTTAGCTTGCGGAGCAGTGTAAAGTAAGGTCTGTCGTCCTTGCTGGCCATTGTCAGGTGAGTTTATGAAAGCATCATCGGCGCTCATTACGAGCGCGCTTGCCGCCTGTGCGGTCGCTGCCTTCGCCGCCGACAAGCCTCGCAACGCGGCGGCGATGCCGGTGACCGAAACACTCTGGGGTCAGAAGGTCACCGACAACTACCGCTATATGGAGCAGGCCGGTCCCGAGACCATGGACTGGATGAAAGCCCAGGGTGCCTACACCCGTTCCGTGATCGATTCGATCAAGCCACGTGCCGCACTCGGCGAGCGGGTGGCCGCCTTCACGGCGAGCTTCGGCCTCATCAAGAACTACGCACGTTACGGGGAACGCGACTTCTACCAGGAGCGCGCATCGGGCTCCGACAACTTCGACCTGATGGTCAGGGACGCACACGGCGTGCGCAAGGTCGTCGACATCGCCGCGATCCGGGCCGCCCATGGCGGCCAGCCCTATGCCATCAACTACATCCTTGCAGCGCCGGATGGCTCGAAGGTCGCGGTCGGAATCTCCGAGGGGGGCTCGGAAGACGCCTCGCTCAGCGTCTATGACGCCGTGAGCGGCCGACAGATAGCCGGCCCGATCGATCGGGCGCAATTCGGAGCGACGGCGTGGAGCGACGACTCACGGTGGCTGCACTTCAATCGGCTGAAGAAGCTGGCTCCCGGTG
>DAHUXE010000156.1 GCA_027307325.1 Gammaproteobacteria bacterium
GGCTTCCCGGTGGCCGCGCTCATGATGTCGCCGCTGGTCTCGGCCTCGCTCAGGACCGAATCCCTCGGCACCACCTTCGGCGGCGGGCCGATGGCCTGCGCGGCGGTGAACGCGGTGCTCGCGGCTATCCGCGAGCAGCGCCTGCTCGAGCGCGTACGGCGCATCGGCGCCTACATCCGCAGCAGCTGCATCCTCGGTCCGGTGACTGCCGCCCAGGGCGCGGGCCTGCTGGTGGGCTTGCGCACCACGCGGCCGGCGAAAGAAATCCAGGCGGAGCTTCTCGAGTGCGGCATCCTGACCGGGACCTCGAGCGACCCGCACGTCGTGCGCCTGCTGCCGCCCTACATCCTCGAGGAAGAGCACGTCGACCTGCTGCGCGATGCGCTCAAGGATCTCGACGCATGAAGCGCTTCGTCGATCTCGCCGATTTCAGCCGCGACGAGCTGCTCGCGCTCCTCGAGCTGGCGCGGCGGCTCGAGCGGCAGCCCGAGCCGCGGGTGCTGGCCGGCAAGATCCTCGGGCTGCTGTTCTTCAACCCCTCGCTCCGAACGCTCGCCTCGTTCCAGGCCGCGATGGCGCGCCTCGGCGGCAGCTCCTTCGTCATCAACCCCGGACACGGCAGCTGGGCGCTCGAGACGCGCCGCGGCGCGGTCATGGTCGGCGCGGCGGCCGAGCATGTGCGCGAGGCGATCCCGGTGCTCGCCTCCTACTGCGATTCGCTCGGCATCCGCGTGTTCGCCGAGGGCCGCGACCTCGGCGCCGACCTCGCCGAGACCACCTTCAACAGCATGGCCGAGCTCACCGACAAGCCCCTCATCAACCTCGAGTCGGCGCTCAACCATCCCTGCCAGGCGCTCGCCGACTGGAAGACGATGGACGACCTCGCCGTGCCGCGCGGCGGCCGCTTCGTGCTCTCCTGGGCCTGGCATCCGCGCGCACTGCCGCTGGCGGTGCCGGCCGCGGCGCTGCACATGGCAGCGTTGCGCGGCATGGAGGTGATCGTGCTGCGCCCCGAAGGCTTCGCGCTGCCCGCCGCGGTGATGGAGCGCGCGCAGCGCGCGGCGCTCGGCGCCGGCGGCTCGGTGCGCGAGACCGCCGCGCGCGAGGAGGCGCTCGAGGGCGCCGACATCCTCTACGTCAAGGAGTGGGGCGCGACCGCCTGCTACGGCGATGCGGCGGGGGATGCGCGGCTGCGCAGCCCGCTCACCGGCTGGTGCGTGCGCAACGACTGGTTCGCGCGCACCGCACCCGACTGCCGCGTGATGCACTGCCTGCCGGTGCGGCGCAATACCGCGATCGCGGACGAGGTACTCGACGGCGCGCGCAGCGCCGTGCAGCGCGAGGCCGCCAACCGCCTGAGCGTACAGACCGCGGTGCTCCACCAGCTGCTCAAATAGCGACGATCAGGGAAGCCGTATCATGATCATGCATCGAGGCGATCAGACTCTCGCAATCCGCGCGCTGAAGAGCGCCGCGCCCTACATCCGCATGTACAAAGGGAAGACTTTCGTGGTGAAGGCCGGCGGCGGCGTGTTCGCCGAGGCCGAGTCGACCCGCTCGCTGGTCGAGCAGATCGGGATCCTGCATTACTTCGGCGTGCGCGTGGTGCTGGTGCACGGCGGCGGGCCGCAGCTCACCGAGCTCTCGGCCGCCCTCGGGGTGCCGACCCAGATGATCGAGGGCCGCCGCGTGACGGATGCGCGCTCGATAGAGGTCACTGCCATGGTGCTGAACGGCCTGATCAACACCCGGCTGCTTGCCATGTGCCGCGATCTCGACATCGACGCGGTCGGCATCAGCGGCGTGGACGCAGGCCTGGTGCGCGCCCACAAGCGCCCGCCGGTGCGTTTGAGCGCCGACGGCGCGCCGGTCGATTTCGGCTACGTCGGCGACATCGACGCGGTCGACACCACGGTGCTGAAGAAGCTGCTCGACAACGGCCTCATGCCGGTGGTGAGCCCGTTGTCGGCCGACGAGAGCGGTACGCTCCTCAACATCAACGCCGATACCGTGGCCGCGGCGCTCGGCGCGGCGCTCGGCGCCGAGAAGCTCGTCCTCTGCACCGGCACGCCGGGGATCCTGGGTGCCATGAGCGATCCCGGCTCACTCATCTCCTATACGGACCTGGCGGGCCTGAAGCGCCTGCGCGAGTCGGGACAGATCGCCGACGGCATGCTCCCCAAGACCAAGGCCATCGAGGATGCGATCCGCGGCGGCGTGCGCCGCGTGCACGTGGTGTCCTACCGTTCCCCCGAAGGAATACTCGGCGAGGTATTCACCAACGAGGGCACGGGGACCCTCATCGTCGCCGACATCAACGCGCTCACCCCGGCCGAGCAACAGGGGACGCTGCCATGACCCGCCTGTGGGACAAGGGCACGCCGCTCGATGAGCGGGTGCTGCGCTACACGGCAGGCGAGGACCACGCGCTCGACGACCGCCTGGTGCCCTACGACGTGCGCGCCTCGATCGCGCACGCCGAGATGCTGAATACGCAGGGGCTGCTGTCGCTCGCCGACCTCGATGCGATCCGCGACGGGCTGAACGCGCTCGCCGGCGAGCATGCCCGCGGCCTCTGGCGGGTGGAGCTCGCCGACGAGGACGGGCAGACGGCGCTCGAGCGGCGGCTCACCGAGCGCATCGGCACCGCCGGGGCGCGCGTCCATCTCGGCCGCTCGCGCAACGACCAGGTGCTCACCGCGCTGCGCCTCTACCTGCGCGGGACCATCGAGGACCTGCAGGCCGGCGCTCTCGAGGTGGCTGAGACGCTCGACGAGCTCGCCGTGCGCGAAGGCGGCACGGCGCTTCCCGGCTACACCCACATGCAGCAGGCGATGCCGAGCTCGGTGGCGCTCTGGGCCGGAGGCTTCGCCGCCGAGATCCGCGACGACGCCCACGGCCTCGTCGCGGTGGCGCGCCGCATCGGGCTGAGCCCGCTGGGATCGGCTGCCGGCTATGGTACGCCGGGGCTCCCGATCGACCGCGACGCGACGCGCGCAGCGCTCGGCTTCGCCGCGGTGCACGAGCCGGTCACCGCCGTGCAGCTCTCGCGCGGCAAGGCGGAGGCGCAGCTGCTCTTCGAGATCACGCTTCTCATGCAGGACCTGGGCCGCTTCGCCGCCGACGTGCTGCTCTACGCGACGCACGAGTTCGGCTTCGTCACGCTGCCCGAGGCCTTCACGACCGGCTCTTCGATCATGCCGCAGAAGAGGAACCCGGACCTGTTCGAGCTGATCCGCGGCCGCTCGGCCACGGCGCTCGGCTGCCTCACCGAGGCGCTCGCGGTGTGCGCCAAGCTCCCCTCGGGCTACAACCGCGACCTGCAGCTCATCAAGTTCCCGCTGTTCCGCGGCATCGACCTGAGCGCCGAGACCCTCGCCATCCTGCCGCCGGCGATTGCCGCCCTGCGCTTCAACCGCGAGGCGATCAGGCTCGATCCCGCGATCAACGCGGCCGAGGAGGCCAACCGCCTGGCGGTGCGCGAGGGTATTCCATTTCGCGAGGCCTACCGCCGCGTGGCGGCGAAGCTCAGGTAGGGAAGGCGCATGGTCAAGCTGCTCGGGATATCGGGAAGCCTGCGCCGCGGCTCGTATAACTCAGCGCTGCTCTCCGCCGCGACGCGCCTCGTGCCGCCCGAGACGACGCTCGAGGTCGCGAGCATCCGCGGCATCCCGCTCTATGACGCCGACGTCGAAGCGCAGGGAATCCCTCCGGCCGTGGCGGTGCTCAAGGACGCGGTGGTGGCCGCGGCCGGCGTGCTGCTCGTGACCCCGGAGTACAACAACAGCATTCCAGGCGTCTTCAAGAACGCGATCGACTGGCTGTCGCGCCCGGCCTCCGACGCCAGGCGCGTGTTCGGGGCCAGGCCGTTCGCGGTGATCGGCGCCTCGCCCGGCGGTTTCGGCACGACCCTTGCGCAGGCGGCCTGGCTGCCGGTGTTGCGCACGCTCGGTGCGCAGTTCTGGGCCGGCGGCCGGCTGCCGGTGTCGCGCGCCGGCTCGGTGTTCGACGAAGCCGGCAATCTCAAGGACGCGGCCGTAGAGGCGCAGCTGAAGCAGTTCCTCGCCGGCTACGCGGCGTTCGTGCGCCGGGCGTCCGCGTAGCTAGTTGCCACTGGACCTGCGGCTCATCTCAAGGCATGAGCTTGCTGCAGGCACATGGAGGTGCCCGCCGCCGAAGGTGGCGAGCGGCGAACGAAAACCGCGCTTTTCGTGCGCCGCGCGAGGGGCGGCACAGGGATGTGCCGATCCCGAGCCATTCTACTAAGCGCTCTCGAACGCCTCCGGCGCCGCGCGCGCGAACTCCGGCAGCGTCTCGAGGTGCGCGGAGATCCGCTGCAGCGTCGGATAGGGCGCGAGGTCGCAGTGATAGCGGCGCGCGTTGAACATCTGCGGCACGATGCAGACGTCGGCCAGCGTCACCGCCGTGCCGTACATGTGGCGCCCGTCGCCGGTGGTCCTCGACACCTCCTTCTCGAGCGCCTCGAAGCCACGCCCGATCCAGCGGGCGTACCAGGCGTTGACCGTGCGCTCGTCCGCCGCGAGGGGCCCCCTGAGGTAGTTGAGCACCCCGGAGTTGTTGAGGGGGCTGATCTCGCAGGCGATGGCGAGCGCGAGCGCACGCACCAGCGCGCGTCCCTGCGGGTCGCGCGGCAGCAGCGGCGGCTGCGGGCAGGTCTCCTCCAGATACTCGATGATGGCGAGCGATTGCGTGAGCGGGCGCTCGCCCTCGACGAGCACCGGCACGAGGCCCTCGGGGTTGAGGCCGAGGAATTCCGCCGAGCGTTGCGCGCTCTTCACCAGGTCGACCGCCACGGCCTCGTAGGGCAGACCCTTGAGATTGAGCGCGATGCGCACGCGGTAGGAAGCGGAGCTGCGGTAGTAGTGATAGAGCTTCATGCGGGTCACGCCGCTGCGATGGTGTTGCGCAATACCTCTAGTCCCTCGATCCCGCCCTCGAGGCGGTCGCCGGCTTTGAGCGGGCCGACGCCGGAAGGCGTGCCGGTGAAGATGAGGTCGCCGGGCTCGAGCGTGTAGAGCGTCGAGAGCTCGGCGATCAGGTGCGGCACGTCGTTGAGCATCTGGCCGAGGTCCGAGTCCTGGCGCGTCTCACCGTTGACGCTGAGCCAGATACGCCCCCGCGACAGGTGGCCGCGCGCGGCGGCACGGATGGCCGCGACCGGGGCGGAGTGATCGAATCCCTTGGCGACGTCCCAGGGCTCGCCGCGATCCTTGGCGGCGCGCTGCAGATCGCGGCGCGTCAGATCGTTCCCGGCGGCGTAGCCGAATACGTGCTCGAGTGCCTGGGCCGGCGCGATTTCGCGCCCGGCGCGGCCGATCGCCACCACCAGCTCGATCTCGTAGTGAAAGTTGCCGGTGCGCGGCGGGTAGGGAATCGAGGCCCCGTTCGCGACCACGGCGTCGGCGGGCTTCATGAAGAACACCAGCGGCGAGCGCTGCGGATCGCGCCCGAACTCGCGAATGTGGTCGGCGTAATTGAGGCCGACGCAATAGATGCGGTGCACGGGGAAGCGCCCGCCGCCCTCCACCGCGACCGCCGGCGTCGCCGGCACCGGAAAGACAAAGTCGCTCACGGGGCAAAGATTGCCACCACGCGAACCGCTAGACTAGCGCCATGAGCATCTGGCGCACCGCGGCGACGCCCGCAGAGCTCAACGAGCGCGGCAGCCGCACGCTCCCCGGCTACCTCGGCATCCGCGTGACCGAGATAGGACCCGACTTCCTGCGCGCCACCATGCCGGTGAACGAGCGTACGCACCAGCCGTACGGTGTGCTCCACGGCGGCGCCTCGGTGGCGCTCGCCGAGACCGCCGGGAGCCTGGCGGCGATGCTGTGCATCGATCCCGATCACGTGGCGCTCGGCCAGGACATCAACGCCAATCACCTGCGCAGCATCTCCTCCGGGCTCGTGACCGCCACGGCTCGTCCCTTCCACCTCGGCAGATCGAGCCACGTGTGGCATATTGAGATTCGCGACGAGCAGGAGCGGCTGGTGTGCGTGTCACGGCTCACGATGGCCGTGGTCGAGCGCCGCCCCAGGACCTGAGCCGCCAGGCCTCAGCGAGAGGTGAGTCATGCCGGACAGCGTAACCCCGTCGATGGCCGCCGACGCACCGCGCGTCGACGAGTCGCTGGTCACCTACACCAACGTCATCTACGCGCTGCACTCGCTGTCGGTGCTGATCGGGCTCACGACCTTCCACACCATCGTCGG
>DAHUXE010000007.1 GCA_027307325.1 Gammaproteobacteria bacterium
GGGCGCTCGTCCAGGGCGCGTTGCACCACTCCATCCACAGAGTCTCGGCCGGCACGTGCAGGAGATCCGCGCAGGCAACCGTGCCCGCGCCTTTGGAGTAGGCGAGATCGGCGCACAGACGCGTCAGGTCATCGCTCAGCACGTAGCGCAGCGGACAGCGGCCGATGAGCCCGGCGCAGTCCGCGGTGTTATTCAACGCGGTCACTCTGCCGCTCGTGTTGTCGCGCACCACGAACGGCCGGTGATACTGCGCGACGCTGTCGATGAGATTCACGCCGCCAACGTAGCAGCGCGCCACGGGGCCAAGGGAAAAATGTGATGAACTCGCGCGCTGCCGTGACGACGCCCATGACTGCGCGCTACAAACCCGGCGACTCCGTTCCGTCCGACCAGCGCGCAACCGGCACGAGGAAGATGGTCTCGGGCTCCGGGACCTCGCGGTCGTCGAGAATCACCGGAGACCCGGGAAGGTTGGCTCCCCAGCTGGTGGCCGCAGCCTTCGGCACGTGAAACATGAGATGCGAATGCCAATGACCCCCTGCATCCCCGATGTAGCAATCTTTCGACATCATGAAGGACATCGCGCCGGCCTCAGGCGCGGGGAGCTCCCCGCGTGCGAGCGCACCACGAGTCTCGGCGAGCATCTCTTCCCTGGATCTTCCGGCCAGAGCGAGCTTCGTCCGCCGCAGCGTGTAGGTAAGAATGGATCGGCTCGCCGCCGGGTTGTAGCACACCGGTCCCCTGAGGCGCGGATTCCAGAACTGCGGACTGTCGAACGGCGACATCCACGACCTCTCTATGAGGCAGGTGAAGCCATTGCTCCCGGCGATCGCGGTCTCGTATCCCTGCGGCTTGAGAACGAGAACCGTGGCCTTCGCGGAGATCGCCGCCGGCGCGGCGCTGCGCGCGAGCGCGATCTCGGCCTGCGGATCTCGCGTCAGGTACTGATCGAGGGCGGCCATGCGCGCGTAGCTTGGCGTGCCTTGCCGGGCGTTGCGCGACACAGGCGCCGCGGCAGCTGCGGCGCCGATCAGCGCGGCGAGCAAGGCGACTGCGATGCCCACTGCGGAAAACGGCTGCACGTTCCTGGCTCTCATGAGACCTCCCCCCTTTCGGGTCCGCGCATCCTAACGGTGTCGGGGCGCCGTTGTGCACTCACGGCTGTTCGTCCCGGAAATTGCCGCGCTCGTCCCGCAGACGCTGCTTACTTAACGACGCGACGGCTCGCGAGCTCAAGCGGCGTGCCGCGCCGTTGTGCCATGATTCCCGGCGCATGATCGCGATTCCGAGCGCCTTCTGGCCGAACGCAGCTCCGCTCGCCGGGGACGAGCCGCAGCTTCTCTCGCGCCGGACCGTGCTCCTGCTCGTCAGCCTCTTCTGGGCCTACGTCACGCTGACCGACATCGTCTACCACGAGGCGATGCGCATCGAGATCGCCGAGATGACCGGCATCATGGTCTTCTTCCCCTGGGAGCACCGGGTGTTGCAGCACGCGCTGATGCTCCCGCTGCTGCTGGCGTGCTATTCCACGGCCGCACGCATCGGCTGGCGGCCGGCGAGCAGGCGCGTCCCGCAGCAGATCGCGCTGGCGCTCGCATTCGCGCTCCTCATGTACTGGGCGATGCTCGTCAGCGACCGCCTCCTGTCTCTCCTGCTCGGCTGGCCAGCGCAGCCCTTCGGCGTATACACCAGGGGCGACTGGGGGGTATGGGTATCGAGTACCGTGACGGGGCTCCTCGCCTACGGTTTCGGGCTCGCCTTCCTCACCGTGGTGTCGACTTGGCGGCGTTACCACGTGCTCAAGCTGCGCAGCTCCGAGCTGCAGCGCGACTGGACGGGCGCGCGTCTCGCGGCCTTGCGTGCCCAGCTCTCGCCCCACACCCTCTTCAACATCCTGCACACCATCCAGGCGCGCATCAGCGGCGAGCCGGAAGTCGCGGAGAGCCTGATCGCCTCCCTCGGCGACCTGCTGCGCGGCCTGCTGCAAGCCGGGGAGCGCGACTATGCGCGGCTCAGGGACGAGCTCGAGTTCGTCGGGCTCTACCTGGGTCTGCAGCTCGGGCGCTTCGCGGATCGCCTCACGGTGCACGTTCAGAAGGGCGCCGACCTTCCCGCGGTGTGGGTGCCGAGCCTGATCCTGCAGCCGCTGGTCGAGAACGCGGTCGTGCACGGCCTGGCCGACCACAGCGGCCCGGTGCGAATCGACATCAGCTGGGATCTCTCGCCCTACCGCCTGCAGCTCAAAGTGGTGAACTCGGTCGGTCCGGGCAGAGCTCCCGGCGCCGGCGGTTTTGGACTGCGGAACGTGCGCGAGCGGCTCGCGGTGCAGTTCGGTGGACGTGCGGTGCTCTCTGCCGGCCCGGGCGAGGGATCGACCTGGGTGGCAACCCTCCACTTGCCGGTGCTGCGCGAGTGGCATCCCGAGGCCGCCGCCGCGAATGTGCCGGAGCCCTCGTGAGGGTCATCATCGTCGACGACGAAGCCGCCGCCCGCAAGACGCTGCGGGAGCGCTGCGCCACGGAGCAGGACATCGAGGTGGTCGGGGAATACGCCGACGCCGAGAGTGCGCTCGCGGCGTTGCCGCAGCAGGCGCCGGATCTGATTTTCCTCGACGTCAAGATGGGCAAGCTCTCGGGCATGCAGCTCGCGCAGGCGCTCGAGCCCGCCAACGGCCCGCTCGTCGTCTTCGTCACCGCCTTCGACCGCTACGCGCTTCAGGCTTTCGAGGTGAACGCCGCGGACTTTCTCCTCAAGCCCTTCGACCGGCAGCGCTTCCGCGCCATGCTGCACCGGGTGCGGGAACGCTACGCGGTGCGCAACTCCGCAAGCTACCGGATCGCGGCGGCGACCCTCGCGGAGTTGCAGCGCCTGGCGCAGCCGCGCCTCGAGGCGCGGCCGCGCCTCCTGGCCGAGACCGGCGGCGCGCTGCACATGGTGGACGTGGCGCAGGTGGAGCTCGTGACCGCGGACCGCAACTACATCGCGCTCACCGTCGGGCGGGAATCCTTCCACGCGCGCAGCACGCTCATTCAGGCCGAGGAAGCGATGCGCTCGCAGCCGATGCTGCAGATCAACCGTTCCTGCATCGTGAACATGAACCACGTCCGGCAGGTGAGCCGCACGCCGCGGGGTGACTACGTGTTCGTCCTGAGCGGCGGCATCACGGTGACGAGCAGTGAGCGTTTCCGCCATCGGGTCCGCGAGCGCATCGGGCAGTTCGTAGTCGGCGCTGCGAAGGACTGACCCCTGAGGGTGCCCCGCGGCCCGGCCCGGGTGCACGCTCGCGGAAAACCCGGGACGAGCGCAGGCGATTTGCGGATGAGCGCGAGAATCCCCTCTGGACTCCCCGGGCGCCACCCGCTGTGATACCCGGCATGAATCTCCTCATCGTCGATGACGAGCCGGAGGCCCGCGTGGGACTGAAGCGCCTGTGCGAGCGCTCCCACGACATGCGCGTCGTCGGCGAGGCGGGGACGGGCGCCCGGGCCATCGAGGCCGTGGAGTCGCTGCGCCCCGACCTCATGCTGCTCGATGCGGATCTCCCCGACATGTCCGGCTTCGACGTGCTGCGGGCGCTCAGGCGGCGGCAGCAGCGGCGCACCATCCTCGTCACCCCCAACGCGCACGACGCCCCGGGCGCCCTCGCTGCCGGGGCGCTCGATTACCTGGTAAAGCCCGTGAACGAGGAGGCGTTCTCCGCTTCCATCCTGCGCGCACGGGCGCGCGCCGCATCGCGGCTGGCCGTAGCCGCCCGGCCCCACGACACCGCGCTGCACACCGCCCCGGGCACGAGCAGCGCCGGGCGGCCGCTGTTCCTCGTCGGCGAGCGCGAGCATCGACTCTACCCGCTCGACCCTCTCGCGATCGACTATGTCCGGTCCGCGGGCAACTACGTCACCTATCACATGGGTGGGGTCGAGTACATCGCCCGCGAATCCATCAAGCGGCTCGATACGGTACTGGCGCCGGCCGGATTCGTCAGAATCGAGCGCTCGCTGCTGCTGAATGTACGCGCCATCGCCTACGCGCAACCGGTTGGCCACGGATCCTTCGCCTTCACGCTGGTCTCCGGCGCGCGGCTGCACTCCGGCCACGCCTACCGCGACACGATTCTCGCGGCGCTGCCGCTGCGGCGGCGTGCACCGCTGCGAGCGGTGTGCCGACTCAGCGCACCTTAGGACGCGCGTCCTCCACCAGGGTCTCGTTAACGATCAGGTTCAGCTCCCACGTACTGCCGCCATCGCCCGAGAACGACTGCTCGAAGCGACAGCGGGTCGGCGTGATGACCGCCACGTCATAGCGCACCAGTATCGTTCTGCCGTCATAGGATTCCTGGTCGATGAAACGGCCGCGGCCGCCCTCGAACCCGCCGATGGCGGGCGGGCTCAACATGCCAGCCGCGCTGCTCGAGATGTTCATGCTCCATTGATGCGACTCGGGGTTGTAGAGCCGCAGCGTCAGGAACTCAAGGTGCCCCGACGGGCCGTCGAGCTCGACCTCCCCGAGGTTCGCGCGGCCGCCCCAGACGCTGCGCACCACGTCGGTGCCTTGGTACTCGATCCAGGTGGTCGACCCCGTGAGTGGATGCAGCAGCAGCCGCATATGCACCTGCCAGCTGCCGATGTCCCAGTCGAAGTCATGTTGTGCATCCCGCTGCTCTGCTCCTTGCGGGGGTGCCGCGCCGGCGGCGAGAGCGAAGAATAAACAGCCGCTCACGAGACTGTTCCGCAGGCAGCTCCTGACGACCTCTCCACTCATGGTTCGCCGCATCGCAGCCTCCACGCACCTCAGTTGCACACCACGTTCGGCGGGCATGGTCCGGCTTTCCCGCTGTTCAGCCAATCCTTAGTTTCCTGCGCATTCTCCGCCGCGCGCGCGCGCTCTGCGGCGCTCGTGCATACCGTAGCCGCAACGAGGCTCCCGGTCGCGCGCTCCTTGTGACACTCGACTCCGTGCGCGGCCAGAGTTGCGCTCGCCGGCATCGGCTTCTCTGGCGCCGCCCGGCCTGCGCACGCGGTCAGGGCCAGCATCCACGTACTCAACAAACAACATAGCCGTACCGCTTGCACCACCGAACTCCTCTCGCGCGCGGTGAATCTCTGGCTGCGCGGCCACGACGGTAGCACCACAGGCGCCGCGCTCGAGTCGCGCCGTGCGGCGCTCACTGTGCTCCGCTCACACTCCATCACCCCAACCAGTGCCTTCCTCACATGCCGGTGACGCTTCGTCACATTTGCAGCGCCACACCGATTTGCGCCGTATATGTTCCATCCCCTTGGAGCTCCGCTCGGCGTCGCGCGCCGGCATCGAGACGCGCCTGGCGTGGCACCGGAGCAACGACCGGCTCGAACAAATTCAAGGGGAGATGCACATGACCGACACGCGCTTGATCGGCGCCCTGTTCGCGATGCTCGCGGGCGTATTCCTCAGCGACGCGCTCGCGCAGCAGCCGCCGGCGGCTGCGGCTGCCGAAGCAGCGGCCACTCCTTTGCAGGAAGTCGTCGTTACCGGCTCGCGAATCCCGGTGCCGGCAAACATCACGGCGACCAGCCCCACCACGATCGTGACGAGTGAGGAGGTGAGGCTGCAGGGTCACACCGACATCACGGATCTGATGAACCAGCTGCCGCAGAACACCATCGGCGGCAACTCCGACTTCGGTAACACCTCGAGCCCGCTCACCTCGACCGGCGGCTTCGCGACCGTCGACCTCAGGGGCTTAGGCCCGCAGCGCACCCTGGTCCTGGTCAACGGGCGGCGGCTCGGCATCGGTGACGCGAGCACCTCGAATCAGAACGTAGCACCCGACATCGACCAGATTCCGGTGCCGTTGATCGAGCGCGTCGACGTGGTCACCGGCGGCGCCTCCGCCACGTATGGCTCGGATGCCATTGCGGGCGTCGTCAATTTCCTCCTCAGGAGGGACTTCGAAGGTGTCCAGATCGATGGCCAGTATGGCTTCAGCCAGCACGACCAGCACAATAGCCTCGTCGAGGGCCTGCTGGGCACGAATGATCCCAACACTGGGTTCACCGCGCAGCCCTCGGTTCCCACCGGCAGCATCCGCGATGGCTACAAGCACGACCTCTCGATACTGATGGGTCAGAACTTCGATGACGGCAAGGGCAATTTCACCGGCTATTTCGTCTATCACCAGCAACAGCCGGTGACCGCCTCTGCGCGCGACTTCTCGGATTGCCAGCTCATCTCGAACGGCGATGTTGCTTCGCCGACCTACACCGGGGTGGAGTGTCTCGGCAGCTCGAACTCGAATCGCTTCAACCCGGAGGGGATTGCGCCTGGGACCGGTACGCGCTACACGGTCGTCGGCAACCAGTTCCTCCCCTGGCCGCAGGCAGGCTCGAGCCCCCCCGCCATATTCGATTTCAACAACTTCGAGTACCTGCAGCGCCAGGACAAGCGCTTCCAGGCGGGCTTCCTCGCGCACATGGAGCTCAACAGCCACGTCCAGCCCTACGCGGAGTTCTCCTGGATGGATGACAAGAGCGTGGCGGTCGTCGCCCCCTCCGGCCTCTTCATCGGCGGCGATCCCTTTACCACCGACGGCAACGAACTCGTCAATTGCAGCAATCCGCTGCTGAGCGCCCAGCAGCAGGCTCTGCTGTGCACGCCGGCGCAGATCGCCGGCGATCTGGCAAATCCTGGCTCGAAGGGCAACAGTGCCGACGTCGCAATCGGTCGCCGCAACATCGAGGGAGGCGGGCGCACCTCCTTCTACGAGCACAACAATATCCGTGCGGTCATCGGCACCCGGGGCGATGTCGTCGACGGCTGGACCTATGATCTCTACGGCTCGTATTACTACGTCACGACGTTCCAGAGTAATACCGATTATCTCGACTACGCCAAGATCAACAACGCGCTGCAGGCGACGACCAACTCACAGGGCCAGCCAGTCTGCATCAGCGGCGGGCAGTGCGTGCCGTGGAATATCTTCGCGACGGGCGGGGTGACCCCGGCGCAGCTCAGCTACCTGTCGACGCCGGGGACTGCTTACGGCAACAACACCGAGCAGGTTGCGCACATCGACTTCACCGGCGAGCTCGGCAAGTACGGACTGCAGACGCCGTGGGCCAACGACGCCGCTGCGGTCAATTTGGGCTACGAGCACCGCATGGACAGCATCACGTTCAATCCTGACGGCGCCGAGACCTCGGGCGACCTCGCCGGCTTCTCCGGCGCGCTGGTCAATATCAACGAGCACTACAACATCGATGAGGCGTTTATCGAGCTGCGGTTGCCCATCGCTCACAGCCAGCCCGGGATCTATGACCTGATGTCCGATGTGGGGTACCGCTATTCCAACTACGACACGACGGGCTCCACCAACACCTACAAGTTCGAGGTGCAATACGCGCCGATCCGGGATGCGCGCCTGCGTTTCTCATTCGACCGCGCCGTCAGAGCCCCGAACCTGATCGAGCTGTTCGTGGCGCCGTCGTTTGGCCAGGAAAACGTCATCGGCACCGATCCGTGCGCCGGCGTACCCACGGCAAGCCTGGTGCAATGCGAGCACACCGGCGTCACTGCGGCCCAGTATGGCGACGGCGTACACGCCAACAACATCCTCCAGTGTGTGTCTGGCCAGTGCGGACAGGTGATCGAGGGAAACAGCCAGCTCAAGCCCGAGGTCGCCGACACCTGGTCCCTGGGCTTGAGCCTCACGCCCACCGCGGTGCCCGGGTTCAGCGCCAGCATCGACTACTACCACATCAAGCTCGAGAACCAGGTCGGGAACTACCCGATCTCGGCCATCCTCAATGGCTGCCTGATCGGCGACAACCCGATCTATTGCAGTCAGATCGTACGCACGCCGCAAGGCTCGCTCGCCGGCGCCACGGTGCAAGGGGGCGGCTATTTCCTCCAGAAGGACTTCAACCTCGGCGTCAGCATCGTTTCCGGCATCGATGTCGCGGCGAACTATCGGCATGCGCTGCCCGGTAAGTGGGGCTCGCTGAGCGCAACGTTCAACGGCGCCTACCTGGAGCATCAGACCGAAACGCCCTATCCGGGCTCCGGATCATTCGACTGCGCAGGCCTCTTCGGCAGCACCTGCAACTCGACCACGCAGGGCTCGGTGAATCCGCGCTGGCGCCACAACCTGCGGGTCACCTGGGAGACGCCGCTCGATGTGCTGCTGTCGGCACAGTGGCGCTTCATCGGTCCGAGCACCTTTGACAACAACTCCACCAATCCGCTGCTGCAGGGCGCTGAGGAGTGTGCGGCCGGCTCCAACGAGCCATTCCCCTGCTTTGACCAATACAATGCGCGCATTCCCGGATACAGCTATCTCGACCTGACAGCCGTATGGCATGTGATGAAGCAGCTGGAGCTGCGCGTCGGGGTCAACAACGTGCTCGACAAGGATCCGCCGATCGTCCCCTCGCTCGATATCACCGCCAACTCAGGTCCCGCGAATAGCTTCCCCGCTTACGATTATCTTGGGCGGGAGGTGTTCGTGGCGTTCACCGCGAAATTCTGAGGCTTCGGATTACCGGGCGACGCACTGCCGCGCTGCTTTCTAGAGTGCGCTGAGCTGCGCCGCAGTGCTCGCCCGGCCCCTGTTTCTCCCGGCCCTGACGGCGTGCGCGCTGCTGCTGCGCAATCACGCAGACGGCGCTGGTCTCACGTCGCCGGAGCCGACTCCACCGGCCCAGGCACCCGCACAATCGGCCGAGGTCCTCATCCAGGCGCCCGAGCCGCGATTCGTGGCGCCCACGCTGCGCGACCGGATCGGACGCATCTGGGCACCCGTGCTCATCAACGGCCAGGGGCCCTTTCGCATGGTGCTCGACACCGGCGCGAGCGACTCCGCGATCACCGTGCCGGTGGCGGAGGCGCTGGGGCTCGTGCCGGATTCCTCCCACGCCGTGCTGGTGCGGGGCGTCACGGGCAGTGCGATCGTCCCCACCGTGCACGTCGACTCGCTCGTGGTCGGCGACCTTGATGTCAGTTCCGCGACGCTGCCGATCGTGGCGGACGCTCTGGGCGGCGCCGAGGGCGTGCTGGGTACCGCCGGTCTCACCGACAAGCGGATCGACATCGATTTCCTTCACGACCGGATCACGATCGCCCGCTCCCACGGGCAGCACGCGCCGCTTGGGTTCATCACCCTGCCGCTCGAGCGCTCCGGTCCCGGCCTGCTGATGGTCGCGGCGTCGGTGACACAGGTGCGTGTGCATGCCGTGATAGATACCGGTGCCGAGCGCAGCATCGGTAACGAGGCGCTGCGACGCGCCCTCGTGAGCCGCGGCGCACAGGGTACGCCGGACCAGATCTTCGACGTCACGACGCACGTCCAGGGGGGCGAGAGGTTCGAAAGCCCGCCGATCACACTGGGCGGCATCGAGATCAGCGGGGCGCGCATCACTTACGGTGAGGTGCGCATCTTCGAGCACTGGCATCTGACGCAGGAGCCGGCGCTCCTGATCGGCATGGACGCGCTTGGTTTGCTGGAGGAGCTGATCATCGACTACCGCCGCCGCGAGCTCGAGCTGCGGACACGATGAACCCGGGCTACACTGCACCCCTGTGCTCCGCCCTGGGTGGGGCGTCTCTTCGGAGCTGCCGTCGTGAGGTGCTGCATGGGTGCCGGTTGGGTCGCAGCGGCCATTGCCTTGCCGGCGTTGGCGTCCGCGGCCCCGGCCGCATCGCAGTCCGCGCGTGACGTCGTGAAGGCGATGGCACGCGGCGACTGCGACGGCGCCCTGCACCTCGCCAACGCGGGTCTGAGGTCGGACGATGCGCAGACGATCTTCCTCGTCGGCCGGATGCTCGCGGAGGGCGTCTGCATCGAGCCGGACGTTGCGGCCGCCACCGCCTATTTTTCCCACGCCGCAGCGCAGGGGCTGCCCGCCGCCGAAATCGACTACGGCGTGCAGGTTGGTCTCGGCGCAGGGGTCGAGCAGAGCTATGAGCGCGCCGGCGACCTCTGCCAGAAGGGCGGGCTCGAGCGGCAGGGCGGCGGCGCGTCGCTGTACTCGCTCGGCTATGCGTGCACGGTGCGCGGGCTCGCGAGCCGACGACTGCGGGAGACCCTGCCGAGCGGCGCCATCCTGCCGGGCAGAGCCGCACGCGTGTCGTTCAACCCCGCGAGCGGCCGCATGGAGATCCGCTCGAACCCGCGCGTCGCATCGGTCCCGGACACGACGACGGGAACATTCGTGCAGCGGCCGCTCATCGATGCCGCATCGGCGATCGCCAAGGCCTGGCGGGAGGCGATGAGTGCCGTTCCCAAACCGGACGCGGCCCTTCTGGAAAACGCGGGAACGGAGCTGAGTCTCGATCTCGACATGACGCTCGAGAACGGCAACGCCCGCAGCGCGCATCTGCTGCCGAACAGCACGCTGATGCCGGGAGACATTCCCGTGATGCGGCCGGGCGCTTCCCCGTTTGGTCGCTGACCGGCGCAGCGCGCTGCCGCCGGTGCTCACGACGGCGCGCCTCGAGCTGCGTTGCGTGGCGCTCGAGGACGCCGCATTCCTCCTGCGGCTCCTCAACGAGCCCTCCTGGCTCGAGAACATCGGCGATCGCGGCGTGCGCTCGCCCGCGGACGCCGAGCGCTATATCAGGGACACCGTCCAGGCGCCGTATCGCTCGCTCGGCTACGGGATGTACGTCGTCGCGCTCAAGGCGGGCGGACCGCCGATCGGGGTCTGCGGCCTCGTCAAGCGCGATTTCCTCCCCGGCCCGGACTTAGGGTTCGCGCTGCTCCCCGAATTCGTCGGCTGCGGTTACGCCGCGGAGGCGGCGCGCGCGGTGATGGGGCACGCACAGCACACACTCGGCATCGCCCGGCTGTACGCGATCGTGAAACGCGGCAATCAGCGCTCCGTGAAAGTGCTCGGTGGCCTCGGATTTCGTCACCAGGGACTGCCCGCGATCCCGCAGGCAAACGAAGTCGAGCTCTACGTCACGACGTGACGATGAGATCCATCGCCATGTCGTGCGGCTGCGGGAAGATCGAGTCGAGCCGCGCAGCGGCGTACCCGAGCCCGACGCACCAGGGCCGCCGGGCGGCGGCGGCAATCGTGCGGTCGTAGTAGCCGCCGCCGTATCCGAGGCGGAACCGCTGCGGATCGAAACCCACGAGCGGCACGATGAGCGCATCGGGCATCACGACCTCGCGCTGCGCCGGGATCGGAATGTTCCATATCCCGCGCGACATCGGCATGTCGGGGCGCCAGCTCCAGAACTCCACCTGCGCCGACTGCGTGACGACCACCGGCAGCGCCACGCGCCCGCCCTGCGTCAGGTGCGAGACCGCCAGGTCGCGCACGTCGATCTCGCCCCGCACCGGCCAGTAGACGCCGAGCGTCGCGAACCGCCTAAGCTCGACGCTGTCGATGAGGCGCCGCTTGGCACGCTCGCCTTCGGCCCTGCGCACCGCGCCGTCGAGGGCCAGGCGGCGCCCGATGAGCGCCTTGCGCATCGCGACGCGCCAGGGGCGTACCTCGCTCCAGTCGGGCGATGAGGGCGGCGGCGGCACTTCGTGCAACACGCGCCTTTGTCCTACATCCGGCTGTCAGCTCGTCTGACGCGCCGGGGCCGGAAGCCGGGAACGGCCTTCACCGTCACGACACCTAATCTTGCGAATAGACTCAAATGCGTCTCCCGGAGGTTCCGAGATGAAAATCCTAGCCACATGCATGGCGGCCTCGCTCGTAAGCCTGAGCGCCGGCGCTGCCTGGGCCGAGTCCGCCGCACCGACCGATCCCGAGATCGCGGCGATCGTCGTCACGGCGAACCAGGTCGATATCGACGCCGGCAAGCTCGCCAAGTCCCGCTCGAAGAACAAGGACGTCGACGAGTTCGCACAGCTCATGATTACAGACCACACGGGCGTCAACAAATCCGCCACCGAGCTCGTGACCAGGCTGCACGTGACGCCCGAGCCCAACCCGACCAGCGAGAGCCTCAGGAAGGGCGGCGATGAGAACCTGGCCGCGCTCGAGAAGCTCCACGGTCACGCGTTCGACAAGGCGTATGTCGACCACGAGGTGGCCTATCACGAGGCGGTCCTGCAGGCGGTCGACAAGACGCTGATCCCGAACGCGAAGAACGCCGAGCTCAAAGCGCTCCTGGTCAAGGTGCGTCCGGCCTTCGTGGCGCATCTCGAGCACGCGAAGAAGCTGCAGGCGGAGCTCGAAAAGCGCGGTGCGTGAGCGAGCCCCGGGGTGCGGCGTGCGCGTCGCGAGCGGCTTGTTGCTCGCTCTGTGCCTGGCCGCGCCCGTGAGCGCCGGCCCCGGGAAGACTCATACCGTCACGATCGAGAACATGCAGTTCAACCCGCAGCAGCTGACCGTGCAACGGGGCGATCGCATCGTCTGGGTGAACAAGGATCTCTTTCCGCACACCGCGACGGCCGCGCGCAAGGCCTTCGACTCGGGCAGCATCGCCGTGAACGCGACCTGGAGCTACCTCGCCGCGAGCAAGGGAGACTATGCGTACCGCTGCACGTTTCATCCGACGATGAAGGGCAAGCTCACGGTGCGCTGACCGACAGGCGCAAGTCAACAGGGACGGGCGGCAATGGGTAACTCAAGTCTCGAAGTCGAGATGACGGCGGACGATTCCGCCGTAGCCCGGCGGGCAGCGGGCGGCGACCGCGCGGCGTTCGCGCTCATAATGCGCCGCTACAACCGCCGCCTGTACCGCCTGGCGCGGGCCTCGCTGCGCGAGGACGCCGAGGCAAAGGATGCCCTGCAGGAGGCCTGG
This sequence comes from Gammaproteobacteria bacterium, assembly GCA_027307325.1. Lineage (GTDB taxonomy): Bacteria > Pseudomonadota > Gammaproteobacteria > Steroidobacterales > Steroidobacteraceae > 13-2-20CM-66-19. The sequence goes on from DAHUXE010000007.1 coordinate 12,739, forward strand.
CTCAGCGCCTATCGCAGCATCGGGCGGTTTCGCGGAGACGCGGCGCTCGCGACCTGGCTCACGCGGATCGTGCTGAACGAATGCCTCGCGCGCAAGCGCCGTGCCGCACGGCGGCAGAACGTCGTCTCGATCGTGAGCTGGGAATCCGCCATGGAGCCTGTCACCGATGTCGCCGACCCGGCCGCTCGCCCCGACGACGCGTTCGAGCGCGCACAGATCCGCGGCGTCCTCGAGCGCAAGGTGAGCGAGCTGCCGGAGATCTTTCGCGTCGTGTTCGTGCTGCGATCCGTCGAGGAGCTGAGCGTGGAGGAAACCGCCCAGTGCCTCGGCATCCCGGAGGAAACCGTGAGAAGCCGGCACTTTCGCGCCAAGGGGGTCCTGCGCGAGTCCCTCGCCCGGGACGTCGATCTCGCCGAACGCGATATCTTCGAGTTCCAGGGCAGCAATTGCGACGCGCTGGTTGCGAGCGTGCTCGCGCACCTCGCCGCGTGCGAACCTCTGCCCTGAAGGCCCGTCAGCTCAGGGCGAAGAGATACTCGACGAACGAGGCCACGGCGCCGTCGAGTCCCTGCACCTTCGGGTTCGTCGACTCGATCAGGTAGTACTCGTCCGGCGCGTGTGCGCCGGTCCCGTTCCCCATGCCGAAATGTCCCGCCGGGAGGCTGAGCGGCGCAGTCGTGAAGAGATACCCGGGCCACGAGCCCGCCGAGCGCGGCCACAGCTGCGGGTCGGCGCCGAGCGTGCGGTAGGTCGCGAGCTGCGTCTGGATCAGCCGGCTCCCCTGGTCGGTCTGAGTCGGGTCGTAGCCGCCCGACATGTTGACCTCGAGGTCGCCGAAGCCGTTCCTGGCGAGGTGCGCCTTGAGCTTCGCGAGCGTGTCCGCGGCCGTCATGTCCGGCACGAGCCGCATGTCGATCTTGGCCACCGCGCGGTGCGGCAGCACGGTCTTGCCGCCCGGGCCGGTGTAGCCGGCGACCAGGCCCTCGATGTTGATCGTCGGCTGCGACTCCAGAAGCATCTGCGACTCGAGCCAGTCTGCATCGTGCACCCACCGGTCGACGCCGAGCGTCTTCCTGACGGTCGCCTCGGAAGTCCTGGCGACGCGCTCCCGGATCATGTTCTTCTGCTCGTCGCTGAGGGGCGTCGCGCGCTCGAAAAACCCCTCCACGGCGGGCGTGTGCCCGTCGGCCGTGACGAGCGTGTTGAGCGCCTGCACCAGGTGCCAGGTCGGGGAGTCCACCGTCGCCTCGAGGCTCGAATGCACGTCGTGCTTCGGCCCGCGTCCCCACCTCTCGCCGCTCGACACGAGCTCGAGCTCCACCACCCCTTTGGCGCCGAGCGAGACCGTGACGCCGCCATCGCGATCCTGCCCGGCCTCCGGCATGAAGACACCCATGCATTTCCTGAGCTCGGCGAGCACCTCGGGTGCCCTCACGACCTCGCCGAAGTGCGGCGAGCCGATCTCCTCCTCCCCTTCGCACACCAGCACCAGGTTGACGGGAAGCTTGCAGCCCGCGGCCTTGAAGGCCATGAGCGCGGAGAGGAACGAGTTCTCGGGTCCCTTCTGGTTGACCGCGCCGCGCCCCATGCACACCGTGCCGAGTCCCTCCTTCTGCACCAGCCGCCCCTCGAGCGGCGGGGAGCTCCACTCCTCGGGCACGAACTGCTTGACGTCGTACATGAAGTAGATGCCGACCGTGGTGGGCGCGCCGGCGTCGAGGCGCCCGAAGACGCCGGGATTGCCGGCGGTCGGCACGATCTGCACCCCGGTGAAGCCGGCGTCGCGCGCCAACTGCGCCATGTATTCCGGCCCCTGCGGGTAGTTGCGGTTCTCGGCCGCGATCGAGGGCAGCGCGATCCAGTCCTGCAGGCGCTTGATGTTGGCGGCATGCATCTTCGGGATCTCGGCGAGCACCGCCGCCTTGCCCGGACACGCCGCGGCGCGCGCGCCGCCCGGCAGCGCCGCCAGCACGGCCGCCGCAGCCGAAGCCGTGAGGAAATCGCGCCGGCTCAGGGCCGGGTCGATCGGGTGAGTCATCGCAGGCCTCCTTCGCTCGTGCCTACCTGGGAGTCGCCGCCACCGCCGGCCCGGGCGTAACGGCGATCTGCGTCGCCAGCGGGCTGCCCGCCATCGGTGGTTGCTGCGCGGCCGGCAGCGGGAGCCTGGGTGCCGCCCCGGCGGGCGGCTGCGGCGCGGGCGCGGGCGCTGCGTTCGCAGGCTGGGCGGCAGCAGTCGCAGACGGCGGAGGCCGCGCCGGGCAGGGCTGCACCGCGATGCGTGAGTCCACGCCCTCGGCGAAGAGATCCGTGATGGGCAGCGTCGTCATGCCGGGCCGGAGAGCGAGGTCGATCCAGTAGAGGACCTGCGGGAGTCTGCGCTCGGCGACCTGCGCCTTGAATCCCATGCGCTTCACCGCAGCGGCACGCTGCTCGGCCTGCGACCGGTCGCTGAAGAGCCCGAGCGATACCCGTCGGCCGGCGTCGCTCGCCGGCGGCATCACAAGTGCGTCCTTGATGCCGCTCTTCTCGAGCTTCACCCGTGCTTTGTCGGCCTCGACCTCGTTCTTCAGTCCGTCGACGTAGACCCAGAAGCCCTCCGAAGCCGCCGACTCCGCGGCGCGCTGCTGCGGCGTGAAGCCCTTCGACGTGAGGATCCCCGCGGCCTTGGCGGCGTTCGTGAGGTCGCCGAACGGACCCACCGACATGCACCCCGGAGTCTCGTTCAGGGTGGTCCGGGTGTTGAGCGCGGGGCGCTGCTCGGGGGGCACTTCCGACAGGAGCTTCAGGCGCGGCAGCCTCGAGAGCGCCTCGTTCACGGGCGGCATCTGCGGCTCGTCGACCCAGTACGACCAGGCGAGGTAGACGAGATTGACCACCAGCAGTGCGATGAAGGTATTGCGCACGACCGCGGATTCTAGTCCAAACGGCTCAGCGAGCGTGTCGCTCCCTCGCGAGCACCGCCAGGCCCCGCAGCACCAGGTCCGGCACCGCGATGCAGCGGCTCCTCACGAGGGGCCGCACCGCGCCGGCATCGCCCCCGGTGAGGACCACGAGCGGCTCCCGTCCGAGCGGACCTGAGGCCTCCTCCACCGCCCGATCGACCAGGGCTGCCGCCGCGTAGCGCGCGCCCCGCTCGATGGCATCGCGCGTCGAGCGCCCGAAGATGCCCGTGCCCCCTGCGGCGCCGCCCTGCGCGCGGCGGCGAATGCCGTAGGTCTGGGTGAGGAGCGTCTCCATCATGAGATCCGGGGCCGGGACGATCACTCCGCCCCGGTGGCGGCCGTCCCCGTCTACGAGATCGATCGTCATCGCGGTACCGACCCCGACCACGCACACGGGCACGCCGCCGAGGATCTCGTGCGCGCCAACCACCGCGGCGAACCGGTCGACGCCGAGCCGCCAGGGCTCGGCATAGCCCACCGTCACTCCGCCCGCGCGTCGCGGGACGGCCACGAAGTGCGCTGCCACACCGGCGCGCCGCGCCGCCATGGCGAACGCCCGGCGGACCCGAGGTCCCGCGACGCTCGCGACCACGGCCCGGCCGGGCGCCCGCGCCGATGTGAACAGGCGCCGCACGTAGTCGCCGCTGCGCCATCCGGAGTGCACCGCGGCCCGTCCCTTGCCCAGGCTGGTGCCGTCGAGCAGCGCCCACTTGATGCGGCTGTTGCCGATGTCGACGAGCAGCGTGGTTCTCATGCCGGCCTTACCGTCACGTCGCCCGAGATGAAGCGCCGCACGCCCTGCGCCGTCTCGACGATCAGCGCGCCGTGCACATCGATCCCGCGGGCGAGCCCCCTCGAGGTCGTCCCCTCCACGGTCCTGACTTCGACGGGCCGCCCGCGCAGCGCATCGGCACTGCGCCACTCCTCCATGAAGGACTTGAGGCCCTCGCGCTCGAACCCGCCGAGTCCCTTGACGCACGCCCCGATGAGGGCCGCCGCGATCCGGTTACGCGACCCGGTAGCGAGGCCCGCGCTCGCGAGGTCCGTGGCCGGAAGCCCGGCCTGCGCGATCTTCCTGAGGAGCCTCTCCCCGAGCGCCACGTTGAGGCCGATCCCTATGACGACGTAGGCGGGGCCTGCCGATTCGGCGCGCAGGTCGATCAGCACTCCCCCGAGCTTGCGCTCGTCAAGGAGCAGATCGTTCGGCCATTTGAGCGCGGGGCCCTGCGCGCCGAGTGCCTTCAGGGCGCGCAGCACGCACACCCCGATGACGAGCCCGAGGGCACCGAGGTCGGGCGGCACCGCGCGGAACATCCAGCTCAAGGAGAGGCAGATCGCTCCACCCGGAGGCGCGAGCCAGGCGCGGCCGCGCCGGCCCCGGCCCGCGCTCTGGTACTCGGCGAGCAGCACCTCGCTCGCACCGCTCCCCGCTCCCGCGCGCTCGAGCAGCGCCGTGTTGGTCGAGGCGATCGACCAGACGGTCTCGAGCTTCGCGACCTGCGCGCGCACGTCGCGCGGCAGATGCCGGCGGATCGCCGCGGCTGCCAGCGGCTCGCTGGCCGCGTTCAAGCGGTAGCCGCGGTTGCGCACGGCGTCGAGCTCGGCGCCGAGTGCCCGCAGAGTGCCCGCCGCCTTCCACACGGCGCTGCGGCTGACATCGAGGTGCCCGGCGAGCGCCTCGCCCGAGTGGAAGCGGCCGTCGGCGAGCCGGGCGAACACCCGGGCCGCGAGCGGCGATTGCCCCGCCGCCGGGGCGGGCGGCCGCGAAGCTCCCGGCATCTCAGCCCGGTCCCCGGCGCAGTCCAAGCAGCCACAGGCGCCTGGCACGCGGCTCAGTCCCGGCGAGCATGCGGCCGATGTTGGCGCGGTGCGTGTAGGTGATGAGGAGCGCCGCGAGGATGCCGAAGGCGAGGAGCCCGGGGTGCGCGGCCGGGCGGCGCGCGGCGATCACCGCAGCCACGGCCACCGCGCCCGCGATGGAAGCGAGGCCGACGAAGCCGGAGAGAATGACGACCGTGAGCCAGGCGAGCACCATCGCCAGCGTGAGCCCCGCATCGATGCCGAGTACTGCGCCGAGGAAGGTGGCGACCCCCTTGCCGCCGCGGAAGCCGTACCAGAGCGGATAGACGTGTCCGGCGATTACCGCGAGCCCGCATGCGGGGATGAGGAGGGCATGCAGCGCGGGCCCCGCCGCTGGCAGTCCCGCGATGGCAAGCGGTGCGAGCACCCCGGTCGCGACGGCGCCCTTGCCGAGATCGATGAGGAGCACGGCGAAGGCCGCCGCCTTGCCCTGGGTGCGCAGCATGTTGGTGGCGCCGGCGTTGCCGCTGCCCATGGTACGGATATCGACGCCGCGGAGCTTGCCGAGAGCCAAGCTGCCGACCAGCGACCCGATGAGATAGGCGAGCAGCGCCTTGACGATGAGCTCGATCACGTGCGTCCGAACACCTCGGCGAGCATGCAGCGCACGCTCCCCCCGCCCAGCCTCTCGATGGTGGGAATGGGAACCGCGAGCACCGCATCGGTCGCGCCCGTGAGCCGCCGGTACTTCTCGGGGCTGAGCGCGCGGCGCGCCGCCTCCGACATCACGAGCACGCGCGAGTCCCCGAGCGCCTCGTCCCAGGTGCCGAGCTCGAGCATGTTGCCCGCGAACCGCGCGATCTCCTCCTGGCCGATCTCGATCGTCTCGCGGCCGCTCGCGCGCAGTCGCCCGAGCACCCGCTCCCGGTCCGCTGCCGCGATCGCCTCGGTGCCGACGACGCCGAAGCGCTCGCCGATGCACATGAGGACATTCGTATGATAGAGCGGCACGCCGGCGCGGTCCGCGGCCTGGAAGATCAGCGGCTCGTAGCGCAGCTCCCGCGCCCACTCGGCGACCAGCGCCGGGTGCGTGCGCGGCGAGGCGCAGGCGTACGCCACGCGCTCGGCGTGATCGAGCACCAGGCTTCCCGTGCCCTCGAGGAACATCCCCTCGCCCTCGAAGTGCGTGAGGTCGAGGAGATGCGCGACCCGGAAATGCAGCCGCTCGATCACCGCATCGATCACCTCCTGGCGGCGCTCCGGGCGGCGACTCGCGCTCTCCATGGGATAGAGCACCAGGGTGCCGTCCTCGTGAAAGGACAGCCAGTTGTTCGGGAACACGGCATCCGGCTTCGCCGGGCTCGCCGAGTCCTCGACCGCGCAGACCTCCACCCCCTCGCTCTCGAGCGCCCCGCGGAGCCTGCCGAACTCCTCGAGCGCCCCGGCCCGGGCCGCCGCGCACGCGGCCGTTCCGCCCGCGCTCGCGGGGCTCTGGAAGGTGTTGGTACGCGCGGTGTCGGGGTTATAGCCGAATGCCCGGGGCTCGATCATGAGCACGGCGTCGGCGCATTGCCGGCCGGGCCGGGGCCGGGGCTCCGCCGCAGGGGAACTTCCGGCGCTGGGCTCCATGGCCCATTCTCGCACGTCGGCTACTTGATGAGGCGCAGCGGCCGGGCGTCCTGAGTACCGGTGGCTTCCATGACATCGAGTACCGGCAGGCGCTCGGTGAGATCGAGCGGCTCGCCGCTCATATAGCGGCGGCAGTCCGCGGCGGGGGCCGGGCGTGCGAACAGATAACCCTGCGCGTAGTGGCAGCCCATCTGGCGCAGCTTCTCGAGCTGCTGCCATCCCTCGATGCCCTCGGCGACCACCTCGATGTGCAGGTGCCGCGCCATGGCGATGATGGCGCTCACGATCGCCAGATCCGACAGATCGGTCACGAGGTCGCGCACGAAGCTGCGGGCGATCTTCAGAGTGTCGACGCGCCAGCGTTTGAGGTACGACAGGCTCGAGTAGCCGGTGCCGAAATCGTCGATCGCGATGTGGACGCCGAGCTCGCGCAGCTTCGCCACCGCGTCCTGCGCCACCTCGCGCGTGCGCTCCTCGCGGCGCTCGAACACGGCGCTCTCGGTGAGCTCGACCTGCAGCATCGAGGGCTCGAACCCATGCTGCTTGGTGAGTCGCTCGATCGACTCCGCGAGGTTCGAGCGCTGTAGCTGCACCGCGGAGACGTTGAGCGCCACCGGCACGAGCGTCGCGCCCGACTGCCGCCACGCCGCCATGTCCTCGATAGCGCGCTGCAGCACGAACTCTCCGATGGGGACGATGAGGCCGGCCTCCTCGGCGATGCGCACGAAGCGCTCGGGCCGCACGAAGCCGTGGCTCGGATGCCGCCAGCGCAGCAGCGCCTCGAGCGCCACTACGCGCTGGCTGTCGATGTCGACGATCGGCTGGTAATGCACTTCGAGCTGGCGGGCCTGCAGCGCGGTGCGCAGCGCTGCCTCGACCGCGATGCGCTCCTTCAGCCGCTGGTCCATCGTGGGGCTGAACAGCTGGAAATTGTTGCGGCCGCGGTCCTTGGCCTGGTACATCGCGGTGTCGGAGTGGCGCAGCAGCTCGCCCATGTCGAGGCCGTCGCGCGGATAGAGCGCGACGCCGATGCTCACGGTGGTGACGAGCGTGCGCCCGTCGACCACCATCGGGGCGCCGAGCGCCCGATTGATGCGCTCGGCCGCCTCGTGCACCTTCTCGGTGGTCTTGATGTCCCTCATCACCACCACGAACTCGTCGCCCCCCATGCGCACCACGAGATCCTCGGAGCGCATGGTCGAGCGGACGCGCTGCGCGACGGTCTTGAGGAGCTTGTCGCCGGTCTCGTGGCCGCGCGAGTCGTTGACGTGCTTGAAGCGGTCGAGATCGAGGAACAGCACCGCGAGCAGCGTCCCCTTTTCCTTCGCCTGCGTGATGGAATCGGGCAGATGTGCCGCAAGATAGAGCCGGTTGGGAAGCCCGGTGAGCTGGTCGTGGTGCGCGAGGTGATTGAGCTGCTGATGGCGCTCGAGCAGCTGGTTCTCGACCACGCGCCGGACGGTTACGTCGTGCACGGTGACGGCGAGCACCGGTCGGCCGTCGAGGTCGAGGCGGTGAGCGGCGGCTTCGACGTTGCGCAGCGAGCCATCCTTGCAGCGCTGGCGCATCTCGATCGGCTCGCGGGCAGTCGCATCCTGGAGCCGCGCGAGCAGCGCGCGCTCGTCGGCGGTGCCTTCGGCACTGAAGAGCCTGGTGAAGGGGAGCCTGCGAACCTCCTGGTGCGAATAACCGGTGTTGCGCAGCGCCGCCGGGTTGGCCGCGACGATCTGCAAAGTGGCGGGGTCGAGAACCAGGGCGGTCGTCGGCCACTGCTCGAACACGGCCTGGCGGGCGGCATCGCTGCCGGCGCCGGACCCGCGGCGCGTGCGCACCAGCAGCCACACCCCGAAGCAGAGTGCGGCACACACGAGTCCGGCTAGGGCGCCGAGGCCGAATGCCAAGTGGTTCACGCTTCTTCCCAAGGTCGAGCCTTGCGAGTTTGGCGGAAGCGGCTTGAGCGCGGCCGTGCGCCGCGCACAATTTTGGCCGCCGGCCGGCGGCGGCGCGAGTCCGGTCCCACGCCGCCACGGCGCGCCTGACAGCTCTTGATTTGAAAGGCGGCCGGACTCAGGTCACGCGGGCACCCGGCCCGCGGCCTCGTAGCTGGCCGTCACCGCCCCGCCACGCTCGATCGCCTCGCCCGAGCCCCGGACGATGACCGCGTTCTCACCGAACATAACGCCGCGCAGCGTCCTGCTGTAGCGGAACTGCTTCAGCGCCGGGGCCGGGTCGGTGGAGCGCTCGCCGCTTTGCTGATCGATCGAAGGGATGGTGCAGCGGGTGCAGGGCTTGACGAGCCGGAGCTGCACGGGCCCCAGGCTCAGCGTGTCGATGTGGTCCTCCGCCCAGGCGGGCAGACCCCGCAGCACGAGGTTGGGGCGGAAGCGCTCCATCGGAATGCACTCGGGCAGCCGCTGGTTCAGGTCGGCGAGCGATGCCTCGTTGCAGACGAGCACCGGGTAGCCGTCCGGGAAGCCGATCGGCGCGGGAGTCGCGCCCGCGAACTTCGGGTTGGCGATGCGTCCCATGTCGGGGGAGACGCGGATGAGCCGCACCGCCTCGCCCACCGCCTCGCTCACCCACTCGTGCGCCGCGCTCCCCTGATCGATGCCGAAGCAGGCATCGTCCCAGATCCGGACGGCCATGCGCGCGCCGCCCGAATCGAGCGGCACCGAGAGCGCGCCCAGCCCCGGTGCGTTCAACACCAGCGCCTCCGCCGTCACCTGCGGCACGATACGCGCGAGCTGTGGATGCGTACGCTGGCTGAGGAAGACACCCGCGGCGCTTACGATCATCCACTGCCGGTCCCACTCGAATCCGCTCGGGGTGAGCGCGACGCGCGCGCGCGCGATGCCGCGTGTCGACTTCACCGGGTAGACGTAAAGACCCGTGACCGAGACCTCGACTGCCGGCATTGCGTCACCTCGCCCTTTGAGCCGCGCCCCGCACTGCCGGGGCGTGCGCTTAGCTCAAGTCTGCCATATGCTGCCCGCCCTGCTCGTGAAGGGAGAGCGCATGACCCGGGCGAAGCACTCGAACCAGACTCCGGCAGGCGGGGGCGGAATCACCCGCACGGTGATCGCCGCGGCGGTGAGCGCCAGCGTCATATTCGGCGGACCCCAGGCGCAGGGGCGCACGCAGAAGCCGCCGCTCTACGGCCAGCACTGGATGGCGGTGACGGGCAAGCCCATCGCGGCGAGCGCCGGCGCGCAGATCTTTGCGAGCGGCGGCAACGCCGTCGACGCCGCCTGCGCCATGCTCGCGGCAACCGCGACCGCGTGGACGACGCTCTCCTGGGGCGGCGAGACACAGGCACTCATCTTCAATCCTCACACCGGCAAGGTGATCGCCGTCAACGGCCTCGGCGTTGCACCCAGCGGTGCGACGCCGGAGCTCTTCCATAAAATGGGGCTCAGGTACCCGCCCGAGTACGGCCCGCTCGCCGCCGTCACCCCGGGCACCCCGGGCGGCCTCATGACCATGCTCGCCGAGTACGGCACCAAGAGCCTCGCCGAAGTACTCGCGCCCGCCATCGAGATGGCGGACGGATTTCCCATGGATCTCGCGCTCTCCAACACCATCGAGCACTACCGGGAGCAGCTTCGGCAGTGGCCGGACTCCCGGCGCGTAATGCTGCCGCATCTCGGATCCGCGCACGAAGGCCCGGCGCCCGGCGAGATGTTCCGCCAGCCGGATCTCGCCGCAACGTTGCGCAAGCTGGTGGAGGCCGAACGCGCGGCGCTCGCGGCCGGCAAGGACCGCAAGGCCGCGATCTACGCCGCTTACGACCGCTTCTACAAGGGCGACATCGCAGCGGATCTGGTGCGTGCCGTACGCGAGCTCGGCGGCCTCTTCACGACCGAGGACCTCGCCAACTGGAAGGTGAAGATCGAGGAGCCGGTCCACACTACTTATAAAGGTATCGAGGTGTACAAGCTGCAGCCCTGGGTGCAGGGCCCGGTGATGCTGCAGGCGCTCAACATCCTCGAGAACTTCGATCTGAAGTCCATGGGTTACGACAGCGCCCGCTATATCCACACGCTCTATCAGGCGATGAATCTCGCCTATGCCGACCGCGACTTCTACTACGGCGACCCGAGCTATTCCCCCGCGCCGCCGATCGCCGGGCTCCTCTCCAAGGAGTACGCGCGCGAGCGCGCCAGCCTGGTGCTTCCTGACCGGAACGATGCCGACATCCGCCCCGGCGACCCCTACCCTTTCCAGGGCGGCAAGAACCCGTATCTCAAGTATCTCGAAGCCTGGCACTCGAAGATGCCGGCGCAGGCGCCGGTCTCGATGGAGGAGTTCGACCGGACGTTCCGCTTAGGCACCACCAGCGTGCAGGCGGCGGACGACAAGGGCTGGGCGGTGTCGGTGACGCCGAGCGGCGGCTGGACGCCCGCGGTGATCGCCGGCCGCACCGGTATCGGCCTCTCGCAGCGCATGCAGAGCTTCGTGCTCGATCCGCGCGACAACCCCTACAACGTTCTCGAGCCCGGCAAGCGCCCGCGCGCAACCCTCACGCCGTCGATGGCCTTGAAGGACGGCAAGCCCTACCTGGTCTTCTCGGTGCAGGGCGGCGACACGCAGGACCAGAATCTGTTGCAGTTCTTCCTCAATGTCGTCGAGTTCGGCATGTCGATCCAGGAGGCGGCCGAGGCCGCCAATATCACCAGCTACCAGATGCGCGATTCCTTCGGCCAGCACGAGTCGTTCCCCGGCCGCGTGACGCTCAACACCGAGACCCCGCCGTGGGTGCGCAGCGAGCTCGAGCGCATGGGCTATAAGCCTGAGTACGAGGAGCGCACCTCCGGACCCATTACGGCGATCTTCGTCGATCGCGCCCACGGCACGCTGTGGGGAGCCGCGAGCAACTACGGCCAGGATTACGGCGTCGGCTGGTAGGTCTGCGAGCTTGCCCGCCCGGGTCTAGGGCGCCCGGCCCACCACCGTGAAGTGCTGAACCTCCGGCTCGAATTCGAGCAGGTACCCCGTATCCTCCGGATAGTAGCGGGCCCCGAGCGGCTCGTCCCCGGCAAAGGCGCGGAGCGCGTCCTCGTTGACCCAGCGGCTCACGGTGAGGAAGTGCGTGACCTCGCCTTCGTCACGGCGGTACACCGCGGCGGCGAGATTGCCGAGCGCCGACCGGTAATCCGCGAGCGCGCGCCGCTCCAGAAACCCCGCGTACTCATCGGCGACGCCCCGCGGCGTACGTCCGTGCCAGGTGCGGACGATCATGTGAGCTCCCCCCAAGGCACGCAGCCACCAGCGGTTCGAGCGACGCGCGTTATGCTCGCGCGTCCCCATCCGGGTACGCCGGTGTGACCGCTTCCACGGTTCGTGCGGACTCAGCGCGGGGTGTTGCGGCCTGCGCCGTTATAGCAGGAGGCGGGAAGTGCTACCATTTAAAGGCAAGGAAATCAGGATTATGACCGACCCCAACCACGCGAAGCCCGGACTCCGTCCAGGCGGTGGTGGGCCCGTGACGCCGGACTCATCGCCGTCCGGCAGTGCGCCCGGCAACAAAGGCGCCGTCGGCAACAAAGATACCGCCCCGGCTTCCAGCGGCCGCGTGGTGCACGACTCGCGCGGCAACGCCGTGTGGCAGTGGGTCAAGGACACCGGCCGTCATGCGATCGAGAGCACCTCGGCGCTGCTCAAGAAACTCGAGCTTCCCGAGCTCAAGGTCGAGGACCACAAGGAAGACAACGAGCTCAAGCTCGAAGACGACGTGGACGAGGGGGGCGGATACGATCCTTACGGCACCCGCGTCGGATCGAAGAAGCCGCCGCCGCCCCCGCCGCCCAAGACTCCCGTCAAGAAACGCTGAGCTCGTGGCGGCAAGCCTGGCGAGCGTGCTCTGCCGGCCGCGCGCGGGCGGCTCAGTTCGTCTCGAACAGTGACAGCGCCTTGAGGACCTGCGTGTCGCCGGTCGGCTGGCGGATACGCACCTCGCGCCACTCGCGCTGGGTCGGCGGCATGGCGAGGATCGCCTTGCGCGCCTCGGTCACGCGGTGCTTGAGCAGCGGCTTCAGGGACTCCTGCGCGATGCACGCCTGCATCTCTTCCTCGGTCTCCGCCAGCTCCACGTCGCAGAACGCGCGGAAGTATTCCGCGTACCATTCCTCGTAGAGCGCGAGCGGCTCGTCGAGTGCCGGGTCGCGCATCAGGTGCTCGGCGAGATGCTGCGTACACAGATAGCTCGAGCTGCAGCGCACGTAACTGCCGTGCTCGGCGAGCACCGCACTGGTGTAGTCGGTGCAGCCGTAGAAGACCGCGAGCAGCTTCCTGCGCTTCTCCCCGGTGACGTGCCGGTGGCGCAGGTACTCGAAGAGCGCCCGGCGATGCACCAGCGAGAACGCCGTGGTCCGCAGCGCGATCATCTGCTGCGGGAGCCGGCCGTGCGCGGACACCCCGCGCATGAGCCGGTCGTGGTGGACTTCCCAGCGGGTGAATTCGGACGGACGAACGAGTATCCGCTCCGCGACGAAGACGTCTGCCGGCGCCAGGGAGCTCGCCGTCATCTCGACACGCGACTCGGACTCCTCCATCAGTCGCGCATGTTTGTAAGCTCGAAGGAGCAAGTGCCTCCTGCCGGCAAATACCGGGTGCAGCCGCTGCTCTTCCTTCCCGCACGCAGTGTCCGCCTTGGCGCAGCGTCGCGCAATCTCTAATCGATTACACGTTGCGGTGACACGCTGCTGAAATATCACGACAGAACTCCTGGTCGCGAAAGCGTTGCGCTTCAACGACGCGGACCACGAGCGCGGCGCGCCGCGGTAGGGTAACTATGTACGCGGGCCCCATCTAATGCGCGCGCCGACGCGCGCGCGGCGAGCAGATAGACATTCCAGTCGGTGGTCGGGGGTTTCGCCGGCACCTGAAAGAAGAGATCGCTCACCCAGCCACGGTGATAGGTCGCGTGGTTGACGATGTGGAGAAGGATCTCGCCGCGGGTCATGGTGCCCTGCTCTCCGGACACCTGCCGGAAGCTGACCGAAGCGCGCAGGCTCGCGGCCGATTGCGCCTCGCTCCAGGCGAGCAGCCACGCGTTCGCCCGCCGCTGCGCCCCGGTGAGCGCCTCGAGCCCGGGATACGGCACGACATTGCGCGCCGTGAAGCCGTGCTCGCGCCCCTCGAGGTGCGCCTGCCAGATGAGATCGACGACGCAGCTGTGGTTGAGCGTGCCGATGATGCTCCTGAAGAGCGTCGGACGCTCCCGTGCGGCCTCACCGGGAGGGAGCGCTGCGACCGCGCTCAGCGTGAGGTCGTCGGCCCAGCTCTTGTAGCGTGCGAGAGTCCTCGCCCCTATCCGATCCAGCATGAGTTTCTCCTGCGCCGGCGGCTATACAATTGTCGCGATGAAGCCGATTCCTGACGGCGCCCGGGGCCGGTACGTGCACCGCGTCGAGCCCGCGCATCTCGCGAACACCTTCAAGGACAGCATCCTGCCACCGGTGTTCTCGACGCCCTACCTGATTCTCATCATGGAGAACGCGGCGCTCAATGCCATCAAGCGGTATCTCGAGACCGGCGAGAGCGCCGTCGGCACCCGCGTCGACGTGCGCCACCTGATCGCCACGCCGGTCGGGCGCGAGGTCGTGGGGCACGCGGAGGTCACCGGCACCAACGGCCGCCAGATCTTCTTCCGCGTCTGGGCGATGGACGGCGGGGAAGCGATCGGCGTCGGGACGCATGAGCGCGCGGTCGTCACCACCGCGCGCATCGTCGAGCGCATGGCGGCGAAGTACGGGCCGGCATGAGATCCCGGGGAATCATCTTCGACTTCAACGGCGTGCTGTTCTCGGACTCCGATCTGCAGGAGAAGGCCTGGCAGGTCATGGCGCAGAGGCTGCGCGGCCGGGAGATGACGGCCGGCGAGTTCGCCCTGCACATGCACGGGCGGGCGAATGCCTACGTCCTCGGTTACCTCGCGGGGCGGGCCGTCACCGGAGTCGAGCTCGCTCAGTTGATCGAGGCCAAGGAGTCGCTGTTCAGGGATCTGTGCCTGAAGACCCCCGGCCGGCTGGTGCTCTCTGCGGGCGCTCCGGAGCTCCTCGAGTGGCTCGCGGCCGGCGGCGTTCCGCGCACCATCGCCACCTCGTCCGGAATCAGCAACGTGGAATTCTTCATCGGGCAGCTGCACCTCGACCGCTGGTTCGAGCTCGCGAAGCTCGTGTACGACGACGGTGTTCGCCCCGGAAAGCCTGCGCCCGACATGTATCTGGCGGCCGCAGCCAATATCGGCCTCGATCCGGGCGGCTGTGTCGTAGTGGAAGATGCGGTCTCGGGAGTGATGGCGGCGCAGGCCGCGAAGATCGGCTGCATCGTCGGCATCGCTGCGTCCGCGGACCACGCGAGGCTCCTCACCTCGGAGGGCGCCGCGGTGGTCATCGGCACCCTGCGGGACTTTCCGCGGGAGCGGGTCAGTGCCTGAAGACCAGCGGCTTCAGTTTCACGGTGTCACCGCTCTGCCGGCGGATCCGCACCTCACCCCACTCGCCCGGAACCAAGGGCATCGCGAGAATCACCCGCCGCGCCCTGGTGACCCGATGCTTGAGCAGCGGCTGCAGGCACTCCTGCGCGAGGCACGCCGCCTTCTCGTCCACGGTCTCGGCCAGCTCCAGGTCGCAATAGGCCTGGAAGTAAGTAGTCCCGGTACCATTCTTCGTAGAGCCTGAGCGGCGCATCGAGCGCCGGATCGTGCATCAGGTGCTCGGCGAGATGCTGCGCGCACAGATAGCTCGAGCTGCAGCGCACGTAGTTGCCGTGCTCGGCAAGCACCGCGTGGCCGTAATCGCGGCATCGGTGGAAGAGCGCAAAGAGCCTGCGACGCTTCGCCTCCGCCGGGCGCCGCGCGCGCAGGTACTCGAACAGCGCCTTGCGATGCACGAGCGCGATGGCGGTGGCGCGCAGCGCAACGATCTGCTGCGTGAGCCGGCGGGGGGCGGACACCGGCCGCATCAGCTGGTCGTGGTGCGCCTCCCAGCGATTGAACTCCACCGGACACTCGAGGAGTCGCATGGTCACGAGGCGGTCCGCCGGCGCGGAAGAACCCGCAGCCATCTCGAGGCGCGACCGGAGCAATCGATGCGGCAGGGCTTCGGGTGCCGAAACCCTTGCGATTGGCCGAGGAGCATCGGGAAGCTCGCCGCTGGGGCCGCCAGCGGGCTGCTCACGGATCCGAGAGTGATTCTCGAGAGGAGCCAGAGGAGCGGCTGGTACCCCGGGATCGAGTTGAAATAGCGAGCGGCAGAAAAAAGCCCCCGAGGCCTTGCGACCTCGGGGGCTTTTGGATTGAAGCCTGGCGGTGACCTACTCTGGCATGCCTGAAAGGCACACTACCATCGGCGCAGAGCGTTTTCACTTCCGAGTTCGGAATGGGATCGGGTGGTTCCCACTCGCTATGGCCGCCAGGCAATCTGTTTAAGGTTCACGGGCCGCGCCGCTTAAGCGCGGCCCGTGCGCCTCCAATCCGGTCAGTTTCTGTTTCGACGCCTGTCGCGTTCACGATGGAATTGCTCCATCGGCATCGATCCTCTCGTGGATCAGACCACTTGAGGTTATATGGTCAAGCCTCACGGGCAATTAGTACTGGTTAGCTGAAGCCATTACTGGCCGTACACACCCAGCCTATCAACCACGTAGTCTTCGTGGGCCCTTCAGGGGAGTCGAGCTCCCAGGGAGATCTAATCTTGGGGGGGGCTTCCCGCTTAGATGCTTTCAGCGGTTATCCCGTCCGCACATAGCTACCCGGCAGTGCCACTGGCGTGACAACCGGAACACCAGAGGTGCGTCCATCCCGGTCCTCTCGTACTAAGGACAGCTCACCCTCAAATCTCCAACGGCTACGGAAGATAGGGACCAAACTGTCTCACG
>DAHUXE010000092.1 GCA_027307325.1 Gammaproteobacteria bacterium
CGGCGCGCTGGGGCGGCCTCGAACAGGCGCTCGCGGCGGCCGCTGCGGAGAGCACGGCCGATCCCGCGCCGGGTCTGGCGCCGGTACTGGAGGAAGCGGCGGCGCTCGAGCGGCTCGCACGGCTCGCCTCCCGCGAGGCACGCCCGGACCTGACGCAGCTCCTCGAGGGCGCCGCCGCGCGGTCCCTGCCGTACGTGCTCGATGAGACGCTGCTCACCCTCGGCGGCGGCGCACGCGGGCGCGACTTCGAGCTCGCCTCGCTCCCCGAAATGGCGGCGGCGCCATGGAGTGCGCTCGCCGACATACCGACCGCGGTCGTCACCGGCTCGAACGGCAAGACCACCTCGGTGCGGCTGCTTGCCGCCTGCGGCGAGGCTCACGGCTGGCGCAGCGCCTTCTGCTGCACCGACGGCGTGTTCCTCGGCGGCACGGTGCTCGCGAGTGGCGACTACTCCGGACCGCTCGGCGCGCGCCTGGTGATGCGCGAGCACCGCGCCCAATGCGCCATCGTCGAGGCGGCGCGCGGCGGCATCCTGCGCCGCGGAATTGCCTTGAGCCATGCGCAGGTCGCGCTGGTCACCAACGTGAGCCCCGACCACTTCGGCGAGTACGGGATCGACGATCTCGAGGGGCTCGCGGACGTCAAGCTCTCGGTGGCGGGCCTCCTCGGGCCGGACGGACTGCTGGTGCTGAACGCCGACGACGAGCGGCTGGTGGCAAAAGCGGCGGGTCTCGGGCGCCGCTTCGGCCGTGCCCCGGCACTCGGATGGTTCTCGCTCGACGACGAGCGCGCGCTGCTCGCGGCGCATCGCGCCGCCGGGGGCGCCACCTGCGGAGTGCGCGACGGCCGCCTGCTGCTGCGCCACCGCGGCGCGTTGCACGACCTGGGAAGGGTGAGCGACATGCCGCTCACCGTCGCCGGCAGCGCCGCCTACAACATCGCCAACCTCGCGGGAGCGGCGCTCGCGGCGGCGGCGCTCGGCGTTCCGCCGCCGGACATCGCGGGCGTCTTGGCGCGCTTCGGGTCGAGCGCGGCCGACAACTTCGGGCGCATGATGCGTTTCGAGCGCGCCGGGGTACGCATCCTCGTCGACTATGCCCACAACGCGGAGGGCCTGAAGGGGCTACTCGAGGTGGCCGAGCACCTGCGTGGGAGCGGCGGCCGGCTCGCCACCCTGCTCGGTCACGCCGGCAACCGTCAGGACGCCGAGATCCAGGCGCTCTCGCGCGTCGCCGCCGGCTTTCATCCGGCGCTGGTGGTCGTCAAGGAGAACGAGGCGCACCTGCGCGGGCGTGCGCCCGGGGAGATACCGCGCATCATTCACGCGGCGCTGCTCGAGGCCGGGGTGCCTGCGGCAGCGCTCGCCGTGCGCCCGAGCGAGCTCGAGGCGGTGCGGTGCGCGCTCGAGTGGGCACGCCCCGGGGATGTGCTGGCGCTGCCGGTGCACTCCGCGGCGGCGCGCGCTGCGGTGCTCGAAATGCTCGAAAGTTGAGGAAATTCGTGACTTCCGTCCGGCACCGCGGCGACGGCCCGGTATATTCGTGGCCTCCGGGCGAGCGGTGAAGGGCCGGAGCGGGCTCAGCAAGTGAACGAAATCTCGACAAGCGCAATCAACCCGTGGCAGCGCGTGCGCGCCTCGAGAACCGCGCTGCTCGCCACGGGCTACCTCGCGCTGTACGTACTGCTCGATTGGGCGAGCTACGTCGAGCCGCTGCGCAATACCAATATCACCCCCTGGAACCCGAACACCGGCGTGGTGATGGCGCTGCTGCTCGCGCGCGGCGCGCGCTGGGCGCCGCTGGTCGCGCTCGGGGACTTCGTCGGCGAGATCCTGACCGACCGGACGCCGCCCCCATGGCGGGTGCTGGTCCTGTCGTCGGTCTTTCTCGCCTGCGTCTACGCGTTGGCGGCCTGGCTCCTGCGGCGGCGCGGGCTCGAGCGGCCCATCGGCTCGCCGAAAAGTGCCGCCTGGTTCGTGGGCGGCACCGCGCTGGCGAGCGGCATCGCCGCGGTCGGTTACGTCGGGATCATGGTGAGCGGCGGGGAGCTCACCCACGCCGACGGCGCGGCCGCCGTCGCCCGCTACTGGATCGGCGAATTCAACGGCATCATCGCGCTCACCCCGGTGCTGGGCCTGCGGATCAACCCGCGGACCGCGTGGGAGACGGTCCGGCGCAGTCCGCGCGACCTCGTGATGCACACCGTCGGGGCCGTGTCCGGCGTAAGCCTGGCGTTCGCGCTCGCCGCGGCGCGTGACGTTCGGCTCTTCTACCCACTGTTCGCCCCGGTCACCTGGATCGCGCTGCGCTACGGCGTGGCGGGCGCGATGATCAGTGTGTCGCTGGTGCAGGCGGCGCTGGTAGCGGCGCTCGAGCT
This sequence comes from Gammaproteobacteria bacterium, assembly GCA_027307325.1. Taxonomy (GTDB): domain Bacteria; phylum Pseudomonadota; class Gammaproteobacteria; order Steroidobacterales; family Steroidobacteraceae; genus 13-2-20CM-66-19. Next base: position 2,378 of record DAHUXE010000092.1, read on the forward strand.
CACCCCGGGCTCGATTCCGCTCTTCGACGTGCAGTTTCCGCTGTTGTCGCTCGGGGTCACCGCACTGTTTCTCGGAGCGCTCGCCACCCAGCGCGACAGCACGCTGCGCCAGATGCGCGACCAGGACGCGGTGCTGCAGCGCTCGCTGCGCTTCGCGGTCGCCGGCCAGCTCGCCTCGGCGCTCACGCACGAGCTCAATCAACCGATGACGGCGCTGATTTCCTACGTGCGCTCGTCCGAGATCATGAGCGAGGGCCAGCCCGGCGCCGACCCGCGCCTCGCCGGCACGCTGCGCAAGGCCGGCGAGGAGGCGGCGCGTGCCGCCGATGTGCTGCGCCGGCTGCGCTCGTTCTACCGCGGTCAGGGCGCGCGCCTCGAGCCCACCGACGCGCTGGCGGTGTGCGCGCACGTGGCGGAGGCGCTCCAGGACCGCATGCGCCGCAATCGGGTGGAGTGCGCGCTGCGCGACGCCGCCGACCTGCCGCAGATCATGATCGATCGGACGCAGCTCGAGATCGTGGTCCACAACCTGCTGGTGAACTCGCTCGACGCCTTCGCTGCGATGCCCGCGGGCGCCGGGCCGCGGCGCATCGAGATCACGGGGCAGCCGCACGGGGCCGAGATACTGATCGCCGTGGACGACTCGGGGCCGGGCATCGACGCCAGCGTCACCGAAAAGTTGTTCGAGCCGTTCGTCACCAGCAAAATCAGCGGCATGGGACTCGGACTGTCGCTGAGCCGAACGCTGCTGCGCCACCAGGGAGGGGACCTGTGGTGCGAGCCGAGCCGCCTCGGGGGCGCACGCTTCGTCATCCGCCTGCCGATACAGGCAGAATCGCAGACCGAGCTATGAATATTGCAACCGAAAGCGCCGACGACGGCACCGTCTTCCTGATCGACGACGATCCGAGCGTGCGCGACTCGATCACCCTGCTGCTGTCGCTCAAGGGCCTGCGGACCCAGGCGTTCGCCAACGCCGAGTCCTTCATCGATACCTACCGCCCGGAGCGATCCGGTTGCGTGCTGACCGATCTGCGCATGCCCGGCATGACCGGTCTCGATCTGCAGGCGGTGCTGCGCGAGCGCCACATCGATCTGCCGGTGGTGGTATTGACCGCGCACGGTGACGTGCCGACGGCGCGCGCCGCGCTCAAGAACGGCGCCTTCGACTTCATCGAGAAGCCGGTAGACGACGTCATGCTGCTCGAGGTCCTGAGAAACGCGCTGCGGGTCGAGCACGCACGGCGCGCCGCCGCCACCGCGCGCTCGGACAACGACCGGCGCATCGAGCGGCTCACCGAGCGCGAGCGCGAGATCCTGGCGCTGATCGCGGCCGGTCACCCCAACCGCGACGTCGCCGCGCAGCTCGGCATCAGCGCGCGCACCGTCGAGGTCCACCGGGCGCGAATCATGGAGAAGCTCGAGTGCGGCTCGCTCGCCGAGCTCATCCGCATGCATCGCGCCGCCGGCTGAACGGTCGCGCGCTCGCGCGCACTCCTTTAGATCATGTAATCAAGTGTCACGCGGGCACGCCGCGCGAGGCGGTGTGACGCCTGCACTCCGGGGTGACGCGTAGGGGCGCACCCTGATTCCGCCCACGACTCGCGTACCTAAGCTGCTCTGCACAAGAGGACGCAGAGCGCACCCGCGCGGCCATGACACTCCTTACAGGTCCCGACCGTTCCGTTGCCACCGCCCCGGAGTGCGCCGCCGTATGCCGCGTCGTGCTCGTCGACGGCCAGCAGATATTCCGCCAGGCCGTGCGTGCGCTGCTCGGTGCCGAGCCGGGGTTCGTGGTCGTGGGCGAGGCGGGACGGCTCGCCGAGGCGCTCGAGGCGGTCGGCACGCACAGCCCGGATGTCGTGCTCAGTGATCTCAAGCTCCCAGACTCGGCGGACATGCAGCTCATCCCGCAGCTGCGGGCGCGCTGCCCGCAGGCGGCGTTCGTGGTGTTGACGGCGCTGCAGGCGCGCGACCACGTGGCCGCCGCGCGCAAGGCGGGTGCACTCGGTTATCTGCCGAAGCAGCGCGGGCGCGTGGAGCTGCTGACGGCGATACGCAAAGTCCTGACTGGTCGTCGCTACCGTACCGGGCTGCCGCGCAGGGCCCGCCGTGGCTCCGGCGGCCGCGGCGTCGGCGATGTAGCGCTGCTCACCGAGCGTCAGCGCCAGGTGCTGCGGTCGCTCGCGCTCGGCCATCGCGCGCGCGACATCGCCGCGTCGCTCGGCGTGAGCGTGCGCGCGGTGTACAAGCAGCGCGAGCGGCTGCGCGAGACTCTGCAGCTGAATGGCACCGCGGCGCTCACGCGCTTCGCGGCCTACGAGGGCTTCACCGAAGACGTCTCAGCGCAACGCTGACGTCTGCGATCCGTCCCCGTCCCGGCGCGCACGGCGCGGCTGACGCCGTCATCGGCGCCAGCGGCTGCTTCCGGCCCCGGCAGGCCGACCCTACCCACTAACCCCACCGCTCGTGGCGGGTTTGACCCGTCTTCAACCCGGGCGTCGTGCCATGGCCGCGTACCTCGACAACGGGCACTTTTAACGCCGTAAACAACAAACACGCGCCAAGGCCGGAGAGTGGCGGTCCGTCAGCACAGGGAGCGGACCGACAGGGACCACCATCCGGCGGCGCCGGCAGAGAGTCGAACGCACTTTGTCTGGATACGAACGAAACGCGGGCGTCACACGCCCCCCCCTCGAGTGTTCAACGGCAGACCGCGCCTACAGGTTTCGTTGGAGGAGTTATGTCTAGTACACGCAGTTGGCTTGCGTTGGGCTTGCTGAGCGCGTTCGCACTGCCCGCATTGGGACAGTCGTTCAGAGTTCAGTGTCCAGCCAGCACGATCACGCACCCGGCAGCCGACAACAATCACGAGCCCGCGTACACCGCAGGCACCTACGCTCCGGTGACGTCCGGGGTCGCCGACTTCAAGACCGGCAACACGGGACAGGTGAACGGCGCCATCAAGTGCCAGCAGATCTCGGGCGGCGACGGCTACGCCACCATGGCTGACGGCACGCAGACCTACATGTTCTCGTTCGGGCCGCTGTCGGGGCTGGCGGACATCGTGCAGGGCAGGCCCGGCACGGAATTTCCGGGCGTGTTCAACAATCCCTATCCGGTCTCCACCAGCAACTACCTCGTGCCGGGCGATCCGGCCACGACGGTGGACGGCGTGGGCACCAGCCCGATCTCCGGCGGCTTCGTCCAACCCCTATCGGGGCCGCAGCTCGCGCGCCTTGCCGGCACCTACAACGGTGCGATCGGCCAGGACTACAGCATCGCCGACACCTTCAACATCTGGGACATCAGCGAGGTCGGCAACACCGTGACCGTGGTGCTGAACGCCCAGTCGCCGTTCCAGCTCGGCGACCAGATCGTCATCGGGCAGGGAACCGGTACGGATCTCAACGGCTACGCGGGCACGTTCACGGTTACCGCGGTCAACGTCGCCAACCCGTTCTTCCCGCCCACCTTCGCCTTCCAGTATTCCGACCCCGCAACCGGACTCGCCGACGTGCAATCCAGTTCCGACGCCACCGCCTCATCCGCTCCGGCGATCGACGGGCACGTCGATCCGCGCCAGATCATGGATGTCGGGGTCATGAACGGCAACATCCCGGCGCCGCTGTTTGCGATCGACGAGGACGATGAGTTCTTCCTCACGCTCACCAACGTCGGCATGATCATGCGGCCGGACCTGTTCGAGCAGCACACGGTCCACTTCCACGGCTACCCGAACGCTTCGAACTTCTTCGACGGCGTGCCCGACGCTTCGGTCGCGATCAACATCGCGGCGAGCTTCACCTACTACTACCTCGCGCCCGATGCGGGCACTTACTTCTGGCACTGCCACATCACGCCTCCCGAGCACTTGCAGATGGGCATGGTCGGGCAGATCTACGTGCGCCCGCGGCAGGACCGGGTGCCGGCAGGCACGCACCTGTACGCCGCCCTGCAGGCGCAGAAAGGCGATCTGCGCACGCGCTGCGACTCGACCACCGACATTCTCTGCAGCAATCCGCTGCCGGCGGCGGGTGACAACGGCACCACCGGCGGCTTCACGGGCGACGTCGCGACCAGCAAGAAGTACGCCTACAACGACGGCGACGGCTCGACCTACTACGACGTCGAGTACCCGGTGCAGATGCACAGCTTCGACCCGAACTTCCACTTCGTCGGCATGACCTTCAACCCCGAAGGCTTCGCCGACATGAAGGACAAGTACTTCCTGCTGAACGGCCGCAGCTACCCCGACACCGTGAACCCGGATCCGCTGCAGACGCAGTCGGCCGACGGCGTCTATCACTTCTCGCAGCCGCTGCCGACCATCATCAACATCCCGGCCGGCGGGCGGGCGCTGCTGCGGATCTCGAACCTCAACGTCACCGAGGAGCAGACGCTGGCCTCGCTCGGGGTGCCGATGCAGGTGATCGCGCTCAACGCCAGGCTGCTGCGCGACCAGGCCGGCAACAATCTCTACTACAACACCAACTCGATCACTCTGGGCGGCGGCGAGTCGCTGGATCTCGTTCTGGACACCTGCACGGTGGCGCGCGCCGATCCGTCGCAGGCCTGCCCGACGGCCAACGTGATGCCCAAGGGCACCTACTACCTGTACACGCCCAACCTGGACCATCTGTCGAACGACGCGGAGAACTTCGGCGGCCAAATGACCGAAGTGCGTGTCAACTGAGGGGAAGCGGCGATGAGCACAACGATCACCAAAGAGACGACTGCCATGAAGCGAGTACTTCCCCTCGTGGCCGCGGCGGCGGGCGGGCTGTTCCTGTCGGCCGCCCAGGCCGCGACGCCAGGGATCACCGGTCCGTCCTTCGACCTGACCGCCGCGCCGGCCTACATTACCCAGCCCGACGGCCAGTCGGTCTACTCCTGGGGCTACGGCTGCAACACGCAGCCGAGCGGCTTCGTGCCGGCGGCGATCACGGCCCCGGCATCTGGCTGTCCCACGATGCAGATTCCCGGGCCGACGCTGGTCGTCACCGAGGGTGACAGCGTTACGATCACGCTGCACAACAACCTGCCGACACCCGCCGGCAACACCTCGATCCTGTTTCCGGGCTTCACGTTGACGAGCACGTGTGCAACGCCCGGTGTGCAGGGCTTGCTGACCTGCGAGGCGCCCCCGGGAGGCACGGTTACTTACAGCTTCACTGCTGCCTCGCCCGGCACTCGCGCTTACTACAGCGGCACGCAGGGCGACCTGCAGGTGGAGATGGGGCTCTACGGCGCCATCATCGTGCTGCCGGCGCACCCCCCGGCCGTGTGCGGCTCGCTCGGCGTCTCGTCGTCGGCCTCGACCGGCCTTCCCGTGACTAATCCGGGCGGCAACTCGCAGGCGCGCGCTGCCTGGGGTGAGAACGACTTCCGCCTCGCAACGGCCGCCTACGACCATCCCGACACCTGCTACGACCGCGAGTACTTGTTCCAGTTCTCGGCGATCGACCCCAACGTCCACGTCCAGGCCCTCGCACAGGTCACGGCGGCGGGCAGCTGCACCGTGGGTGCGCCCGGGTGCAGCCTGAACGTGCCGACCGAGCCCTACCACCCGGCCTACT